>NZ_JBHYVC010000098.1:0-18132 GCF_042749965.1 Streptomyces sp. NPDC059454
GCGCCGCCACGTGCGTGGCGGGGCCGGGGCCTGGATTGTGCTCGGGGCGAGGGTGCGTCAGTGGGTTCCGGCCAGGCCGGAGTCGTCCTGGGCACCCTGGTCAGCGGCGTCACCGGCGCCCGCGCCGGCCCCGTCGCCGGGCTGGTCTCCCGCTCCGGCCTCTTCGCCGCCGATCTCCTGGCCGTCGGCCTCCTCGCCGGCCGCGCCCGCGTCGCCGAGGGTCGCGCCGACCGCCTCCAGGGCCGTGGTGACCGGCTGGAAGAACGTCTCGCCGCCCGAGGCGCAGTCGCCGCTGCCGCCCGAGGTCAGGCCGACGGCGAGGCCGTCCCGGGTGAACATCGAGCCGCCGCTGTCACCGGGCTCCGCGCAGACGTTGGTCTGGATGAGACCGGTGACCGTGCCCTCCGGGTAGTTCACCGTGGCGTTCAGGCCGAGCACCTGGCCGTCGGCGAGCCCGGTGGTGCTGCCCATCCGGAACACCTCCTGGCCGACGGTGGCCTCCGCGGCCTGGGAGATCGGGAGGGTCTGGTCACCGAGGTTCACCTCGCTCGGCGCGACGGTGGCGGGGTCGTCGTACGTGACGAGTGCGAAGTCGCCCTCACCGGGGAAGACCGCCTGGTCGACCGTGGCGATCGGCTGTCCGCCCTGCGCGTCGGACCACTGGTCTCCCCCGGCGGCACAGTGACCGGCCGTCAGGAACGCCGGACTGCCGTCGCCCGCGGTGACGTTGAAGCCGAGCGAGCAGCGCGCGCCGCCGGAGAAGATGGCGTCACCGCCGGACACGAACGTCTTGAAGGTGCCCGCGGACTTCTTGACGGTCGCCATGCCGGAGCCGAGGCTCCGGACGGTGGACTCCAGCTGCTCCCACTTGTCGCCGGTCACCGTGCTGTCCGCGGTGACGAGGATCTTGTTGGTGCGCGGGTCGACCGCCCAGGAGGTGCCCGGGATGGTCGCCTCCGACTTCAGCGTCCGTGCCCCGGCCTCCAGTTCGGTCATGCTGTTGTCGACCTCGCGGACGGCCGCGCCGGCCTTCTTGGCCTGCACGATCACGTTGTTGTTGTCGCCCGGTACGACATTGACGACGAGCTGCTTGTTCTCGCCGTCGTAGTAGGAGCCGGCGAACGCGTCGCCGAGGAGCCCGGCGAGCCGCGAGGCGAGATCCGAGGCATCGCCCGCCTTCAGGGTCTTCGGCGCCGCCGCGTCGTCCGACGCGCCGTCCTGCGACGCGTTGGCGTTCGGGAGCAGGATCGCGGCGGCACCGAGCGCCACCACACCGCCCACCGCTATCGCGGCCTTGCGCTTCGGAATTCGCTTGTGACTCAAACTTCTCGACCTCCTGGGGGGACCGGAGTCGTGCCGGTGTTCGGCGGCTGCGGGGCGCCCGGACGGCTGTTGGTACGCACGGGCCGCGGGGGGCGTTCAATCCCACCCGGCCGATCACGTTCGGCGACCACCCGCGAACGGTCGGTCACCGTCACGTAACGGAATCCGGGCTTCAGCGAATCTGCACACCGCATGCCCAACCCGGTCACCGGAACCGGGGTCCGTCCACAGGCCGGCGGACCGGGTACGCCTTTGTGGCCGGTGTGCCGGATTCCGGCCACCGGGGCGCAAGTGGCCGGATGAGTCGATGCGGTGGGGCATGTGAAGAAGTCGCCGCCGCACCGTGCCCTCGTCTGCACGCTTGGACTCCTGCGGGACACAAGTTGCCTGGTGAGACGTTTGATTGATTGGAAGCCCGTACCCACCGCGTGCTTTGATCCATCGCACCGCAAGGCCGCTTCGGGCTCCCGGCGACGGGCGTTCGGCGCCCGCGGTCGCGGCCTTCATCCGTCACCGGAGGGGGCCGCTCCCCCTTGTGAAATATCCATACGAAGGGAAGTTCCATCATGAACTCCACCCCCCAGGTCGAGACCGTCGAGATCTCCGACGCCGACCTCGACAACGTCTCCGGCGGCCTGTCCGTGAACGCCGTGAACACCCTCACGGGCGCGGTGGACGGCATCGCCCCGGTCTCCGCCCTGGTCGACACGGCCGTCGGCACCGTCGAGGGTGTCACCGGCCTGAACACCGCCCCGGTCACGAACCTGGTCGCCGGTCTCTGATCGCGCCCTTGTGCCGCGAAGTCCCGGAGCCGCCCCCCGGCTCCGGGACTTCGCGGTGCGCCCACGGCCCCCGCGTCATGTCGCACAGTTCACGCAGGTGAGGGAAGACCCGTGCAGTTCCGCCAACAGGCCCTCGCCAAGCTCCAGTCACCGGAGGAACTCGACCTCCCGGTGCGCTTCGCGCGCCCGCAGGGCTGGCTGGTGCTGTCCGTGACGGTGGTCGCGATGGCGGCCGCATCGGTGTGGGCGGTGACCGGCTCGGTGTCCACCACGGTCGGCGCGCCCGCCGTCCTCACCTACGGGCAGGGCAGTTACGTCCTGCAGAGCCCCGTCGCCGGCCAGGTCACCGCCGTCCTCGCGGAGGAGGGCGAGCGGCTGCCCGCCGGCTCCCCCGTCCTGAAGGTCCGTACCGAGCAGGGCGACGAGGTCGTCCGCACCCTCGACGCGGGCCGGATCACCGCGCTCGCCGCCAGCACCGGGCAGATCATCTCCACCGGCGCGGACATCGCCGCCGTGGAGAAGGTCGCCCGCGCGAAGGCCCCGCTGTACGCGACGGTGTACGTCCCCGCCGAGAGCGCCGCCGGCATCCCCGCGCACGCCTCCGTCGACCTGACGGTGCAGTCGGTGCCGAGCCAGGAGTACGGCGTGCTGCACGGCGAGGTGAAGTCGGTGGACCGCTCGGCGCAGTCCCCTCAGCAGATCGCCGCGTTCCTCGGGGACGCCCAGCTCGGCGAGCAGTTCACGAAGAAGGGCAGGCCGGTGGCCGTCACGGTCGAGCTGGAGAAGTCGTCCGGCACGAAGAGCGGTTACGCGTGGTCCTCCGCGGAGGGCCCGCCGTTCGAGCTGACCTCGATGACCCTGGCCACGGGTTCGATCCGGCTGGCCGACCGGCGTCCCGTCGACTGGCTGCTGCCGTGACCACCGCCCGGGAGACCCGCGGCCGGCGCCGGGCCGCCCCGCCGAAGCGCAAGGTGCCCACGTCCCGCGCGAAGACGGTCCGCACCCCCACCGTGCTCCAGATGGAGGCCGTGGAGTGCGGCGCCGCCTCGCTCGCGATGGTGCTCGGCCACTACGGCCGGCATGTCCCGCTGGAGGAACTGCGCATCGCCTGCGGCGTCTCGCGGGACGGCTCGCGCGCCGGCAACCTGCTGAAGGCGGCCCGGAGTTACGGGCTGACCGCCAAGGGCATGCAGATGGATCTGGCCGCCCTCGCCGAGGTGACGGCGCCGGCCGTCCTGTTCTGGGAGTTCAACCACTACGTCGTCTACGACGGCATGGGCCGCCGGTTCGGCCGCCGCGGGGTGTACATCAACGACCCCGGCAAGGGACGGCGGTTCGTCCCCCTGGAGGAGTTCGACGGCAGCTTCACCGGCGTCGTCCTGGTGATGGAGCCCGGCGAGGACTTCACCCGGGGCGGCCGCAGACCGGGCGTGCTCGGCGCGATGCCGGCCCGGCTGCGCGGCACCGCGGGCACCATGCCCGCCGTGGTGCTGTCGAGCCTGCTGCTGGTCGCGGTCGGCGCGGCGGTGCCGGGGCTCAGCCGTACCTTCATCGACGAGTTCCTGATCGGCGGCCGGACCTCGACGCTGGACGTGCTGTTCACGTCGATGGGCGCGTGCGTGCTGCTCACGCTGGTGCTGACCTGGCTGCAGCAGGCCAACCTGCTGCGCGGCCGGCTGATCTCCTCCACCCTGTCCAGCGCCCGCTTCCTGCGCCATCTGCTGCGACTGCCGGTGACCTTCTTCGCCCAGCGCAGCCCGGCCGACCTGGTACAGCGGCTGCAGTCCAACGACGCGGTGGCCGAAACGCTGGCCCGCGATCTTTCGGCGGCGGGCGTGGACGCGGTGGTGGTCGTGCTGTACGCGGTGCTGCTCTACACGTACGACCCGCAGCTCACGTTCGTGGGCGTCGGTGTGGCGCTGCTGAACATCGTGGCCATGCGGATCGTCATCCGGCTGCGCGCGACCCGTACGGCGAAGCTGCGGGCGGACAGCGCGCGGCTCACCAACACGGCGTACACCGGTCTGCAGCTGATCGAGACGCTGAAGGCGACCGGCGGGGAGGACGGCTACTTCCGCAAGTGGGCCGGGCAGCACGCCACCACGCTGGAGGAGCAGCAGCGGCTCGGGGTGCCGAGCGCCTGGCTCGGCATCGTCGCGCCCACACTCGCCACCCTCAACAGCGCGCTGATCCTCTGGATCGGCGGCATGCGGGCGGTCGAGGGGCACATCTCGGTCGGTCTGCTGGTCGCCTTCCAGGCACTGGTCGCCCGCTTCACCGCCCCGCTGACCCGGCTCAACGGGGTCGCGGGCCGGATCCAGGACTTCGCCGCAGACGTGGCCCGGCTGAAGGACGTGGAGAACTTCCGGGCGGACCCGGTCTACGGCCGCCCGGGCGCCGGAGAGTCGACGCGCCGCCTGCACGGCCACGTCGAGCTGCAGAACCTCACCTTCGGCTACAACCCGCTGGACAAGCCGCTGCTGACCGGGTTCGACCTGACCGTGGGTCCCGGGCAGCAGGTGGCGCTGGTGGGCGGCTCCGGCAGCGGCAAGTCCACGGTGTCCCGGCTGATCTCGGGACTGTACGCGCCGTGGGAGGGCGTGATCCGGATCGACGGGCAGCGCATCGAGGACATCCCGCGCGGGGCGCTGGCCGCGTCCGTCTCCTTCGTCGACCAGGAGGTGTTCCTCTTCGAGGGCACCGTCCGCGACAACGTGGCGCTGTGGGATCCGTCGATCCCGGACGAGGCGGTGGTGGACGCGCTGAAGGACGCGGCGCTGTACGACGTGATCCTGCGCCGGCCGGGCGGCATCCACAGCCCGGTCGAGCAGGACGGCCGGAACTTCTCCGGCGGTCAGCGCCAGCGCCTGGAGATCGCGCGGGCACTGGTGCGCCGGCCGAGCATCCTGGTGCTGGACGAGGTGACCAGCGCGCTGGACGCGGAGACCGAGCTGGTGGTGATGGACAACCTGCGCCGGCGCGGCTGTGCCTGTGTGGTGATCGCGCACCGGCTGAGCACGGTGCGCGACAGCGACGAGATCGTCGTCCTGGACCACGGCACGGTCGTGGAGCGCGGACGGCACGAGGAGCTGGTGGCGCGCGGCGGCGCGTACGCGGCGCTGGTCAGGGAGCGATGAGATGACAGCCGTGCAGGAGAGCCAGGGCGGCGACCTCGTCCTGGGCGCGCTCGGGTCGCTGGGCACGCCGATCGACTGTTCCGGGTTCGGCCGGCTGGACCTGGAGGGGCCGCAGACGTTGTGGCTGATCGTGTCCGGTGCCGTGGACCTGTTCGCGGTGGACGCCGAGCGGCAGGGCCACTGGCACCATCTGGGCCGGCTTGAGGCCGGCTCGCTGGTGCTGGGCCCGGTGGCCGGTCCGGCGCACACGCTGGTGGCGCGCCCGCTGCGGGACTGCGTGGTGCACCGCATCGCCCTGCGCGAGCTGTACCAGCCGGCGAGCACCCAGACCTGGTCGTACGACGAGTACGGCAACCCGCAGTACGTGCCGCCCACGACGAGCCCCCTGGAGTACGCGCTGGCGCTCGGTGTGGGCCGCGGTCTGGCGGTGCTGTTCCAGGCTCCGATGGCCACGGAGCACGCCACCGCGCCCGGCGACGACGACGTCTTCTGGATGCAGGTCCCGCCGGGCAGTGTGCAGTACGGCTCGCTGTACGGGGCGGAGGCGGCGGCCGATCTGCTGATGGATCCGGCGCTGTGGCAGAGCATGGTCGACCAGCAGTACCGGCTGATGACCACGCTGGACCGGTGGATCGAGCAGCTGGAGCACACGCACGAGACGCGGACCGCCGAGGGCATCGCGGCCGGTGAGGCGGTCCGCGCCCGGGCCGACCGGACGCTGCTCGCCGCGATCGGCAAGCGGTCGGGGCGGCGCACGACGGCGGCCGACGCGGACGCCACGTACGCGGCCTGCGAGCTGGTGGCCCGGGCGGCCGGGATCACGCTCGCCGCGCCCGCGCGGTCCGGCACCGGCGGGGAGCGGCTCGATCCGGTCGAGCGGGTCGCCCTGGCCTCCCGGGTGCGGACCCGTGTCGTACGCCTGGACGGCCGCTGGTGGCGGGACGACGTGGGGCCGCTGGTGGGTCACCGGGCCCTGTCGGGGGCGCCCGTGGCGCTGCTGTGGCGGCGCGGCGGCTATGTGGCGGTGCATCCCGCGACCGGCCGGGAGACGCCGGTCGAGAAGGCGAACGCCGAGGAGTTCGAACCCCGCGCGGTGATGTTCTACCGCCCGCTGCCCGAGCGGCGGCTGAGCCCGCTGCGGCTGATGCGGTTCTGCATGACGGGGACGCGGGGTGATCTGACCGGTCTGCTGCTGAGCGGTCTGGTGACGGTGGCGATCGGGGCCCTGGTGCCGCTGGCGACCGGCAAGGTGCTCGGCGAGTTCGTGCCGAAGGCGCAGACCGAATTGATCGTTCAGGTGTGTCTCGCCGTCATGCTGAGCAGTGTGGTGGCCGCCGCCTTCATGCTGCTGCAGAACCTCACGCTGCTGCGTCTCGAGGGCCGGGTGGAGGCCACCCTCCAGCCGGCCGTCTGGGACAGGTTGCTGCGGCTGCCGACCACGTTCTTCACCGAACGGTCCACCGGCGAGCTGGCGAGCGCGGCCATGGGCATCAGCGCGATCCGCCGCATGCTGGCCGGGGTCGGTCCGACGGTGGCCCAGTCGGTCACCGTGGGCGCGATGAACCTGGGGCTGCTGCTGTGGTTCAGCGTCCCGATGGCACTGGCCGCGATCGGGATGCTGGTGGTCGTCGCGGGGGTCTTCCTGGGGCTCGGGCTGTGGCAGGTGCGCTGGCAGCGACGGCTGGTGGTGCTCACCAACAAGCTGAACAACCAGGCCTTCCAGACGCTGCGCGGGCTGCCGAAGCTGCGGGTGGCGGCGGCGGAGAACTACGCGTACGCCGCGTGGGCTTCGGAGTTCGCCCGCAGCCGTGAGCTGCAGCAGAAGGCCGGCCGGATCAAGAACCTGACGGCCGTGCTGGGCGCGATCTACCTGCCGCTGGTCACGCTGGCGATGTTCATGCTGCTGGCCGGTCCGGCGCGCGGCTCGATGACGGCGGCGGAGTTCCTCACCTTCAACACCTCGGTGACGATGGTGCTGACCTCGGTCACCCAGCTGACCGGCGCGTTCGTCTCGGCGGTCGCCGCGCTGCCGCTGTTCGAGCAGATCAAGCCGGTGCTGGACGCCACGCCCGAGGTGCGCGCGGCGAGCACCCGGCCGGGGCCGCTGTCCGGTGCGGTCGAGGCGCGGCGGCTGTCCTTCCGCTACTCCGACGACGGTCCGCTGGTCCTGGACGACGTGTCCTTCGAGGCGCGGCCGGGCGAGTTCGTGGCGGTCGTCGGCCCCAGCGGCTGCGGCAAGTCCACGCTGCTGCGGCTGCTGATCGGCTTCGACCGGCCGGTGTCCGGCAGTGTGCTGTACGACGGCCAGGACCTGGCCGCGCTCGACCGGTCGGCGGTGCGCCGGCAGTGCGGTGTGGTGCTCCAGCACGCGCAGCCGTTCACCGGGTCCATCCTGGACGTCATCTGCGGGAGCGAGCCGTACACGCCCGAGGAGGCGATGGCGGCGGCGGAGATGGCGGGGCTGGCCGAGGACATCAGGCGGATGCCGATGGGCCTGCACACCCTGGTGTCCGGCAGCGGTGCGGTCTCCGGCGGCCAGCGGCAGCGGCTGATGATCGCCCAGGCGCTGATCCGCCGGCCGCGGATCCTCTTCTTCGACGAGGCGACCAGCGCCCTGGACAACGAGACGCAGCGCACGGTCATCGAGAGCACCAAGGCCCTGAAGGCGACCCGGATCGTGATCGCGCACCGGTTGTCGACGGTGCTCGACGCGGACCGGGTGGTGGTGATGGAGGGCGGCAAGGTGGTCCAGCAGGGCCCGCCGGACCGGCTCCTGGCCGACACCGGCGGGCGGCTGCACGAACTGGTGCGGCGGCAGATGGCGTGACGTCAACCGTCGACGGATGGTTACCGACCGGTCACACTTGTGGCGCGTCTTCGCCGTACGCGGGGCCCGTCCGTTGCTCCGCGCGGTAAATGGGTACCCACGGGCCATGCGAACCAGCGTGATGGATGTCGGATCGAAGACCGTCAGACTCGTCGTGGCGGACACGGCGGGCGGGGCGCCGCTGCCGGTGCACACGGCGAAGTGGCCGCTCAGGCTGTCCGAGCAGGTCACGCCCGGGAAGCCGGTGCCGGAGCAGGCCGTGGAACGCCTGGTGGACGCCGTCGCCGCGGCGGACAGGACCGCCGCGCGGTGGGGTGCGTCGGGCCCCTTGGCGTTCGCGACCGCCGTGGTGCGCAGTGCCCCGAACCGGCAGGAGGTGCTGAGCACGGTCCGGGCCCGGACCGGCGTCGACCTGTGCACGCTGCCCGGCGAGGTGGAGGCCGAGCTCACGTTCCTCGGAGCCCGGCGCTGGATGGGCTGGCGCTGCGGGCCACTGGCGCTGCTGGACATCGGCGGGGGCTCACTGGAGGTCGCCTTCGGACGCGGCCGGCTGCCCGACTTCGTCGCCTCGCTGCCGCTGGGGGCGGGCCGGCTCACCCATGAGTACTTCGCGGACGCGGACCCTCCGTCCCTGGAGCAGGTGCGGGCGCTGCGCCGGAGGGTACGCCACCAGCTACGGGACGTGGCGGCCCGGATCCGCTGGGAGGGACCCCGTACGGCGGTGGCCACCTCCCGCACCTTCCAGCAGCTGGGGCGGCTGTGCGGAGCCGCGCCCGGACGGCACGGTCCGTTCGTGGAGCGGGAGTTGTCCTGCGCCGACCTGCGGGGGGCGATCGACCGGCTGGCCGCCCTGCCCGCCGCCGAGCGCGCCCGGCTGCCCGGGATCTCCGCCCCACGCTCCGCGCAGAGCCTGGCGGGCGCGGTCGTGGGGCACACGGCGATGAAGCTGACCGGTCTGGGGACGGTGACGCTCTGCCCCTGGGCGCTGCGCGAGGGGGTGCTGTTGCGCCACATCGAGGACGGCCCGTCCTGGTGGGCGGAGATCACCCGCCTCAACGAGAAGGAGCTGGCGGCCGTCGGCCCCGTACCGCTGCGCATCGCCACCGCGCACGGCTGACCCGGACGTACGGCGAAGGGAGGGACCCCGTGTCCGAGCAGGACGACCGCGGGAAGCCCGAGACGGCCCTCGACGAGGTGCTGCGCGAGGCCGAGGAGGCCGAGCGGCGCCCCGGTGACTCCGCCGGGCGGCGCCGTCACCGGGGCGAGGCCGGGGAGGCCGTCACCCCGAACACCGAGGCCCGGGAGGAGTCCCAGGGGGCTGGCCCTCATTGCGGGGGCGGGCCGAGGGGTCGTTCCGCCAGGGCCCGGGCGACGCCCAGCAGGTTGGCGGCCATGGCGCGGGCGGTCCTGCGGGACCAGTCGTGGCCGCTTCCGCCCTCGAGGAAGCTCGGTCCGGGGCCGGGGCCCTGGTTCCAGTAGGTCCACGCCTGGCCGGGGATGGTGTAGCCGATGTCCTGCAGGCCGCCGGTGATCTCGCTGATCACATGGTGCGCCCCGTCCTCGTTGCCGGTGACGACGACGCCCGCGACCCGGTTGTAGGCGACCGGCCGCCCGTCGGCGTCCGTCTCGGACAGCATGGCGTCCATCCGCTCCAGTACACGTTTGGCGACCGACGACGGCTGTCCGAGCCAGGTCGGCGAGGCGATGACGAGGATCTCGGACGCGAGGAGCTTTTCGTGGACGCCCGGCCAGGCGTCGCCCTCGTGCACGGCCTCGCTGACCACGCCCGGAGCGATGTCGAGGTCCACCGCGCGGACGACGTCGGCCTCCACGCCGTCCTTCCGCAGCTGCTCCACGACGGCCTCCGACAGGGCCTCGGTGTTGGAGGTCTCCGGTGACTTCTTGAGGGTGCAGTTGATGACCAGTGCCTTCATGGGGATACGGAGTACCCCGCGGACCGCCGGTTGCCACGCGGATGCGGGTGCCGCTGGGCCGTCCGGGTACCCGGGGCGCATGAAGCACCCCTGTGAAGAACCCCGGCTGCCCGCACCGCGCGGCCCCCTGAGCAGCGCCGTCGAGGACCACCTGCGGGGCACCGGCCCGCTGCCTCCGGACGAGGAGGTCGTCGCCGCGCCCGTGTACGGCGACGACCTCCAGCTCGCCCTGTACCTCTGCTACGAGCTGCACTACCGCGGGTTCGCGGGCGTGGCGGCGGACCGCGAATGGGACCCGGAGGTGCTGCGCGTCCGCGCCGCCCTGGAGGACCGCTTCCTCACCGCGCTCCGCGCGGACGCCCGGCGGCACGACGGCGTCGACGAGGCGCTCGCCGGGATCCTGGTGGAGCCGGTGGACGGCACGGGCGTCAGCCACTTCCTGCGCGACAAGGGCGAGTTGTGGCACGTCCGCGAGTACGCCGCCCAGCGGTCCCTGTACCACCTGAAGGAGGCCGACCCGCACGCCTGGGTGCTGCCCCGGCTGTGGGGGCGGGCCAAGGCGGCGATGGCGGCGGTCGAGTTCGACGAGTACGGCGGCGGCCGCGCCGACCGGGTGCACGCCCGTCTCTTCGCCGACCTGATGACGGACCTGGGACTGGACACGACGTACGGCCGCTATCTGGACGCGGCCTGCGCCGAACTGCTCGTGACGGTGAACCTGATGTCCCTCTTCGGGCTGCACCGCTCCCTCAGGGGTGCGCTGGTGGGTCACTTCGCGGCGGTCGAGATCACCTCGTCGCCCGGCTCGCGGCGGCTCGCCGAGGCGATGCGCCGCACGGGCGCGGGGCCCGCCGCCGAGCACTTCTACGACGAGCACGTGGAGGCGGACGCGGTGCACGAGCAGGTGGTGCGCCACGAGGTCGTCGCCGGTCTGCTGGAGGTGGAACCGCACCTCGCGGCGGACATCGCCTTCGGCGTCGACGCCACCGTGTTCGCCGAGGACCGCCTCGGCGACCGGCTGCTCGCGGACTGGAGCGCCGGCCGGTCGTCGCTGCGCACTCCCCTGCCCCGGGAGTTCACTCATGTTTCTTGACGGCGGGGGTACTCGGCGGTCCGTGAGTCCACTGGCGCCACCGGGCGTGTACGCCCCTCAGGAGGACACCGAGCTGCTGGCCGGTGCCCTGTCCGACGAACCCGTCCCTCCGGGCGCGGACGTCCTCGACGTGGGAACGGGATCCGGCGCCCTGGCGGTCGGGGCCGCCCGGCGCGGCTGCCGGGTGACCGCGGTCGACGTCTCGCGGCGGGCGGTGTGCGCGGCACGGCTGAACGCGCTGCGGGCCGGTGTGCCGGTCCGGGTCCGGCGCGGCAATCTGTTCGCGCCGGTGCGCGGCGAGTCGTTCGATCTGATCCTCGCCAATCCGCCGTACGTTCCGGCGCCCGACGGCGGCTCGCCGCCGCGGGGCGCCGCCCGGGCCTGGGACGCGGGCGGTGACGGGCGGCTCGTCCTGGACCGGATCTGCCGGGAGGCGCCCGCGCTGCTGCGGCCGGGCGGCGTCCTGCTGCTGGTGCAGTCGGCGCTCAGCGGCCCCGAGCTGACGGTCGGACAGTTGCGGACGGCCGGGGCGAAGGCCGCGGTGATCCGGCGCCGGCGCATCGCCTTCGGCCCGGTGGTACGGGGCAGGGAGCGCTGGCTGCGGGAGCGGGGGCTGCTGTCCGGGGGCGAGGACAAGGAAGAGCTGGTGGTGATCCGTGCCGAACTCCCCGTCTGACACCCCGCGTCGCGTCACCGTCCGACGCAAGGGGCCGCTGCTGGTGGAGGGCCCGGTGGAGGTCGAGCTGGAGGACGGCACGGTCGTCGCCTCCGACCGCTTCCGGGTGGCCCTGTGCACCTGCCGTCGCAGCCGGCGGTATCCGTGGTGCGACACCAGCCACCGGGACCGGGCCTGAGCCGTCGGGCTCCGTGAGAGCCCGGAAGCCGGCGGGCGGCCCCACTCCGCCCGCCGGCCTCCTTGCGCGGGATCGCACGTTCCGCGGGAGGACCGGTACTCCCCAGTCGCCGGCCGCCGCGCGGTCACGGGAAACCGTGCGATCCCGGTCTCAGAACGCGAAGACGCTCGAACCGTGAGCGTTCATCACGCACGCGTTGGAGAAGACCCGCTCGTAGGAGACACGCTCTCCCTGCCACACCCCGTCGACGGTGACGAGGACCGGGTCGTACTGCTTGGTGCAGAAGACGCCCTCCCGCATCGTCAGGGCGTCGAGGTCGCCGCTGACGCGGTTCATCTCCGCGCAGGCCGCTCCCGCGGCCGGGTGGGTCCCCGAGGGGCCCGGGGCGCAGGTCAGGGTGACCGCGCGTTCCGGCGCGACGGTCGTCGCGCTGTCGCCGTGGCCCAGGGTGAGCACCAGGGCCGAGGGGGCGTAGAGCGCGGACGGGGTGGTTCCCGGAGCGGCCTGCGCCGCCCCGGACAGGGGTGCGCAGACGGCTGCGGCCGTGAGGCCGAGGGTGGCGGCCCAGCGCGCGGTGTTCCGCATGGTGTGCTTCCTTCCGCTCGTGTCGACGAGTCGCCGGCTCGTGCTCGGTCGGTGCCGAACCGGCGTGCGGGAGTCTGCCGAGTCTGCGCCGGAACTTCACGTCGAGCATGCGGATTTCAGTAACATTGCGTGTTGAATCAGTGGCGTGAAGTCACGGAACGCACGGGGTGCGGCCCTGTAACCGCACGGACGCCTGGTGCGCGAAGTGGCCAGATGGCCGGAATGCGGGTGCTGGGCAATCGGCCTGAAACATTCCGATTCCGCTCTCGGCGGACCGTTCCGCGACGCCTTGTGTTCATGGACGAGGCAAGTAATCGTCATTACATGATTACCGCAGAACAGCGAGAGCACCTGCGGGGCTGGTTCACCGGCCGGCTCCGCGACGGTCTCTTCGAGGAGCCGGCCGAGGTCACGGTCGACCGCGAGGAGATCATCGTCATCGGCCGCATTCCCGGTCCCCGGCCGGCGGAGGGCGCCTCGCCGGCCGAACGGGAGGCGGCGGTCGAGGGCCGCGTCCAGGAGTTCCGGGAACGCACCCGGGACGACCGGATCGCGGTCGCCCGGGACGCCGAGCACCGCTTCGGCCGGAAGGTGTCCTGGGGCGTGGAGTGCGACGGACGCCGCGTCCTGTTCACACACGTGGCCGCGCCCGTCATGACCCGGCTGCGCCAGCCGGAGCGGCAGGTCCTCGACACCCTCATCGCGAGCGGGGTGGCCCGCAGCCGCAGCGAGGCGCTGGCCTGGTGCGTACGCCTGGTCCAGCGGCACACCGACGACTGGCTCACCGAGCTGCGCGAGTCGCTGGAACATGTCCAGCGGGTGCGGGCCCAGGGGCCGGACACCGGACCCGAGGAGGCGGAGCCCGGCACCGACGGCGGGTGAACGGCGTTGTCAGTGGCGTCCGTGGCGGAGGTGTTGAAAAGCGAGAACTGGGAGTCGGTGACGACGGGCACCGGGCACCGGGCACCGGGCACCGGGCACCGGGCACCGGGCACCGGGCACCGGGCACCGGGCGATGTTCTCCCGGCCGCGCGAGCCGGCCCGGACCCTGCGGGAGGCGACCGCCGTCCGCTGGTCCACGGCCGCCCGGCGCTGGACGCTCCCCGCGCATACCGGTCAGTATGCTCCGGGACGACGCGGTTCGAGGAGACAAGGCGGGGCGGATGGCGAAGCACTGGGGCGACTTTCAGTACGAGATCTACCTGAACGGGATGACGGGGGCCGTGCCCCGGCTGCCGACCGATCCGACCCGGCTGGAGGAGCTGACCGAGCAGCGGCTGGGCCCGGGGCCGGTCGGGTATGTCGCGGGCTCCGCGGGCGACGGCAGCACCGCCCGCGCCAACCGGGCCGCACTCGAACGCCGCCGGATCGTGCCGCGCATGCTGCGGGATGTCCACGAGCGTGACCTGTCGGTCGAGGTGCTGGGCCGCGCGCTGCCGGCGCCGTTGGCGCTGGCGCCCGTCGGAGTGCTGTCGATCATGCATCCGGACGCCGAGTCCGCCGCCGCCCGGGCGGCGGCCGCGCAGGGCGTGCCGTTCGTGCTGTCGTCCGCGTCCAGCACGCCGATGGAGCAGGTCGCGGAGGCGATGGGCGAGGCGGAGCGCTGGTTCCAGTTGTACTGGCCGAAGGACGTGGAGGTGGCCCGGAGCTTCCTGAACCGGGCGAGGGCCGCCGGGTTCACGGCGCTCGTCGTCACGCTCGACACTCCCCTGCTGTCGTGGCGCCCGCGCGATCTGGACCAGGCGTACCTGCCCTTCCTGCACGGTGTGGGCACCGCCAACTACTTCTCGGACCCGGCGTTCCGGGCAGGGCTGGCCAAGCCGGTGCACGAGGACCCGAACGCGGCGGTGATGCACTTCGTCGGCATGTTCGCCGATCCCGCCAAGTCCTGGCCGGACCTGGCGTTCCTGCGGGAGAACTGGGACGGACCGATCGTCCTCAAGGGCGTGCTCCATCCCGACGACGCACGGCGCGCCGCCGACGCCGGGACGGACGGCGTGGTGGTGTCCAACCACGGCGGGCGTCAGGTGGCCGGGGCGATCGCCGCGGCGGACGCGCTGCCCGGCGTGGTGAGGGCCGTCGGCGACCGGCTCACCGTGCTGTTCGACAGCGGGGTGCGCACCGGCGACGACGTCTTCAAGGCACTCGCCCTCGGCGCACGGGCGGTCCTGCTGGGCCGTCCGTACGTCTACGGGCTCGGCCTCGACGGACAGGCGGGGGTGGAACACGTGATCCGCTGCCTGCTCGCCGAACTCGACCTCACCATGGCCCTGTCGGGCCACGCCACCCCGGCCACGATCGGCCCCGACGCCCTCACGGAGGCAACGGGCTGACCCGCCCCGGCCCGCACCCTACGGCGCACGTCGGCGGCCGGGGGCAGGGGTCTTCCGGCCACGTCCCCTCCGGCCGGCTTCATGCGCCGGGCCGGAGGAGGGGCTTGCGTCCCACCGCCCGCCGGCTCCCGGTCCTCCGCGCCGGGTTCCCGGCCACCGCTGGTCCGGGGCAGGCGTCCTCCGGGTCGAAGCCCTGCCCGGGCCGCGCCGTCACGGTGCGGTGCCGCACCACCACGACACATCCCGGGCCGGGGCAAGGCGGCCTCCCCGGCCGGATCCGTGCCCCGGCCGGGGCGTTCACGTCACCGGCTCGGCCAGTTTCGCGTGCCGGGCCAGTGGGGTGTCCGTGCCGCTGGTGGACAGGGAGTCCGTGGCCGTCCGCACGGGTTCGGGGGTCCAGCGCTGGTTCACGGTCCGGTCGCGTACCTTGACGACGATGTCGGCGTTCGCGTCAGGGGTCGCCGGGGTGAGGGCCAGTTGGACGTCCCAGCGGGGCACCAGTTCGCCCCGCACGGCGAGGTCGTACCGCACGTCGTCGCCCCGCAGGCCGCCGGGGTCGGCGCAGGTGCCGAGGACGACGACACCGGCGTCCTTGTGCGAGTCCAGGCACAGACCGGGGTCGGCCACGCTGCGCAGCAGCCCGTCGTCCTCGTACGTCCACTGCTGGGTCCACGCCGAGGAGCAGTCCGCCAGCCGGGTCCCGGAGCCGTCCTGGGGCTCGCCCCGGGTGTCGAGGCACAGGCCGGAGGCCACGTTGCGCAGCCGCGTCCGTCCCGGTGCGGTGGGAAGCCCGGCGGCGCCGGGCGGGGACGCGGACGGCACGGCCGCGCGGCCGCCCGCCGCTCCGGTGGAGCCCGTCGGGTCGGCGGCACCGCCGTCCGGGGTGGAGGACCCGGCGATGAGCACGCTCACCAGCACCCCGGCGGAGACCGCGCCGATGCCCGTGAGCAGGGTCCTGGTGGAGCGCACCGGGTCCGGGAACACGATGCCCGTCAGCCGTCCGGGAACGGGGATGCGGGACAGCACGCGGTGCCGGCCGCCACCGGGCCGCCCGCCCCCGTCCCCGCCCCGGCGCCGACGGCGGGCGGTGCGTCCGCCGCGCGGGCCGGCCGTCGCGCGCCCCGGGCGCGAATCGAGGTAGCGCCTGGCCCCCCACCCGAGCACCGCCTCGGCGATCAGCGAGCCCAGGCCGCCCTCGAAGTGGCTCAGTTGCTCGGCCGCGTTCCGGCAGTAGCGGCACTCCGCCAGATGCTGCCGGACGTCCGGCAGCAGGGCCCCGCCCCGTCGGATGGGGACGTCGAGGAGGCGGTTGTAGAAGCGGCAGTCCTTCGTCGGTGCCAGTTCCTGATGGGCGTGGACACAACCTTGACGGAATTTTTCCCGTGCCTGTTCGAGTGCGCCCGATGCGATGTCGGGGTCCATGCCGAGCAGACCGGCCGGCACGGAAATCGGCTCGGCCTCGACCTCGACGTGCCAGAGCAAACAGCGCGCGAGTGCGGGCAGCGACCGGAATGCCCGCTGAGCGAGTGTGCGGTTTTCCGGAGTCATGGTGGTCGCCGCGCGCATGCCGCGCCCGCCCGCCGGTTTCTGCAGCTCCGGCATAACTCCGGTTATTCGATCGTCCGCGGCCCACTCGCGGACCGTGTCCCGCACGCCCACCAGCAGCACCGGCCGGAGCGCGACGGCCGATTCGCCGACGGCGACCCGGTCCAGGACCCGGTGCAGGGCGGCCGCGGTGACCATGGCGGCCGTCCGCCCCGACGAGGCGAGGCAGACGGCCGCGTAGTCGTGCATCGACTGCCAGTGCCGTGCCGACAGCAGCGCGACGGAAGAGGCGGCCTCGCCTTCCGGACGGCCCCGCAACCGGACGGCGAGGGACTCGTCGGATTCCCCCGGGTCCCCGCCGGGCGGCGGATACGGAGGGCGAGGGGGGTGGGGGGTGTGCACTGAGATGGTTCCTTCCCACAGCGCATGTGACATTCGAGGGTTTCCGACGCCGAAAAGGAGACCGTTCGGTGCATACCTCTTGGGCGCGGCACGGGGGGCGGAAATTCACCGACGGTGAATCGGACCCGGTTCATCAACTCACGTGCGCCCCCGGCCTTTACCCCCCGCACGGGTGGCTCACTCTCGCACAACCCGCACTCGACCAACAAGGCGCTTGGGCAACATCTGCGCGTTGACAGAAAGTCAGAAAGGAAACGTGGCCCGTGGCTTTCGACCTGGGTTTTCACGCCGTTCACAGCCGAGGCGCACCAGGGGGCGCCCGGGTCCCTTCCGCACCCCGTGCGAACTCCGCACGCACGCCGGCGCCCCGCGCACGCTCCGGCGCACGCCGGAGCGTGGTCGACTGGTCACGGCCCTTCCCGGAGGTCACGTGCGGAGACGGCGGCCCTCCTGCGCGCACGGCCGCCGGCCCCGGTCCTCCCGCCCTCGGCCGGCGGCCCCGGGGAGACCCTGCGTCCGGCGCGGCCCGTCCGGCGCGGTTCAGATCTGCCAGGAGCGCAGCCGGTCGGCCGCGCCGTAGACGTCCGCCTCGCCGGAGATCAGGTCGCGCGCCAGATCGACCAGGGCTCCGTAGGGCGGGTCGATGCCGACCCCGCTGACGAACATGTAGGCGACCGCCGTGGCACAGGCGAAGCGGGCGTTGGCCGAGGGCAGCGGCCGGAGCACGGCGAGGGTGTGCAGCAGGGCCGCCGCCCGCCAGGCCGGGTCGGAGTCGACGCCCAGCCGGGGCGGGTCCACGCGATGGCGGGCGACGGCCGCGACGAGGGCGGAGAAGTCGTTGACGACGGGCTGGTCCGGGAGGACCTCCTCGTGCCGCTGGAGCAGCCAGGGCACGTCGATGTGGAGCACGGGTGCCATCGGTCAGGCGGCCCGCCCCGCGCCCCTGGCGGAAGGTTCGTCCTCCGGGAAGGCCGCGGCGAATTCGTCGGCGTGGGAGGCGAAGAACCGGCGGAAGGCTTCCGCGCCCTCCTGCAGGGCGCGGTGGCGGGCTATGTCCGCCGCGGCCGCCTCCCGCACGAGCGCCTTCATGGACGTACCGCGTTCCTTGGCGATCTGCCGCAGGTCCTCGAGCTCGCGGTCGCTGAACTCCACGTTGAGAGCTGGCATGCCTTCACGGTACCGCTCGGGTACTGAATCGTAAATACGTGCAGGTCAGGACGTACAGACAGGGGTACCGGCGGGGGGGGGGGCGCCGCGGGGGGCCCGCCCCCCCCCCGGGGGGGGTGGGGGCAGGTGGGGCCCGCCAGGGGGCCCAAC
>NZ_JBHYVC010000099.1:0-16687 GCF_042749965.1 Streptomyces sp. NPDC059454
TACCGCCGCTGCTCCACCGGCGACCCCCCCCCCCCCCTGGTCTGCCGCCTGAGGGGTGCTCAGGAATTCATGGGGGTGTCCGTCACCCGTTGACCTGTGCCGTCACGTCCGCGGAGAACGTGGTCAGCCGGGTGTAGACGCCCGGGTAGCCGGCCGCCGCGCAGCCGTCGCCCCAGGAGGTGATCCCCGCCAGCCGGCCGCCGATCAGCAGCGGTCCGCCGCTGTCGCCCTGGCAGGTGTCCACACCGCCGGAGGAGTAGCCGGCGCACACCATGTCGCTCTGCACGTACCGGCCGCCGTAGGAACCGCGGCAGCTGGTGTCGGAGACGGTCGGCACGGTCGCGGTGCGCAGTTGGTTGGAGGAGCCGCCGCCCGAGGAGGTGGTGCCCCAGCCGACGATGCGGGCGGTCGTGCCGGCCGCGTACACCGAGGTGTCGGAGGAGGACACGTAGGGCGCCGCGGTGTACGGCATCGACGTCGACAGGGTCAGCACGGCCACGTCGTCGCCCCGGGTGACGCTTCTGTAGCTGGGGTGGATCCATATCCTGCTGACTCTGGCGACCGTTCCGTCGGTGCCGTTGCGGTAGGTGCGCCCGCCGACCACGCGCACGCTGCCCGTGGTCTCGCCGACCATGCAGTGCGCGGCCGTGACCACCTTGGTGGGGGAGACGAGGGTGCCGCCGCAGAACTGGTTCTGCGAGGCGTCGGTGATCTGCATCATGAACGGGTACGCGGACGCCGTGGTCGTCGTACCGCCGACGATCGGCTGCGGGGCGGCGACGGCGGAGGGGGCGGCGATCAGCGCCGTCGCGGCGGCGGCGGCGGTCGCCGCGACGGCGGCGGCCTTCTTGGCACGGGTGAGCCCGGACATGGGTCTCCTCACGGGACGGCCGGTGGGGGGCGCGCGGGGTGGGGGGTCGAGCACGAGGGCCTCGGGACCGGCCCCCGTGTGCCCGGCGAGCGGCACACCGTTACGCTACGACCCGGAGCGCGATCGTCCCAATGAGGGAACCCCCTAAGGGAGTTGGGGCAGGGAAAACCCTCGGTTGCGCCAGTGGTGCCCCGCGGGGCTACGTCGTGCGACGGCCCGCCGCCAGGCGGACGATGTCGACCCGGGAGCGGATGCCCAGCTTGCGGTAGACCCGGGTGAGGGTCGCCTCGACGGTCTTGACGCTGATGAACAGGCGGCCGGCGATCTCCCGGTTGGTGGCGCCCTCCATGACCAGCGCGGCGACCTGCCGCTCCATCGCGGCCAGTCCGTCCAGGACGCCCGGTGCGGCGGCGGGCACGGTCTCCGGCTCCGCGGGACCGGCGGCCACGGCCCGCTCCACCTGGCGCAGCCACGGCAGCGCGCGGCAGCGCCGGAACAGCCGGGCGGCCTCGTCGTACGCCGTCGGCGCCGACCCCCGCCCGCCGCGCAGCCGGGCCAGCGCGAAGGCGGCCCGCGCCTCCTCCAGGCCGTGACCCAGCTTGGCGAGCCGCTCCTGCGCCGACGCCAACTGCGCGTGTGCCGCCTGGTGTTCACCGCGTGCCGCGCGCACCAGCGCCTCGGCCCGGTCGAGCACCGCGAGGACGCTCGCGCGGTTCAGGCGCAGCGCGTGCACCCGGGTGACGTCGATGATCTCCTGCGCCTCGCCGGGCTCACCGATCCGCACCAGCGCCTCGGCGAGGTCGCCCTGCCAGCGGCCCCGCGCCGGGTCGCTGATGCCCATGCCGTGCTCCAGTTCCCGCACCCGGCGCAGCGAACGGACGGCGGCCTGCGTGTCCCCCGCCACCAACTGGGCGTAGCCCAGGGCGGCCAGGGCGAGGGAGAGGTACAACTGGTCACCGTCCACCTCGGCGTGGTCCGCGGCCTCGCGGGCCAGCGTCAGCGCCCGGTCCACGTCCCCGCCCGACGCCTCCGCGAGCGAGGCGAGCATGGCCGACGCGCTCTCGCCGATCCCGGAGTCCCGGGCCAGCCGCAGGCTCTCGCGGGCCAGGTCCAGGGCCCGGCCGCAGTGCCCGAAACGCAGTTCGGTGTCGGCGAGCAGCCGCGAGAAGTGCACCTCGCTCTCCACCATGCCGCGCCGCCGCGCCTCCCGCAGCAGCGCGGTGATGGCGGTACGGGCCTGCGGCAGCTGGTCGCTCATCAGCAGCCAGCGGAATCTCGCCATGGCGGCGCCGTTGTGGTGGCAGGCGACATCGGGGTCCTGGGGCTCCTGGAGCGCCCGCTGGATGGTCGCGGGGGCGTCGGGGTGGCCCATCAGGGTCTCGGTGGACGACTGGAAGGCGAGCGCCATCAGCTCGGTGCGCCGGTCCCCGCCCCGCGCGGCCAGCTCCGCCGCGTGCGCGGCCTCCTGCCGGGACTTGGCGAAGTCGCCGTCCACCACCACCTCCCGCCAGGCCAGCTGGTAGTGGACGAGGGCCAGCAGCCGGGGGTCGTCGCCGGCGTCGGCCAGCACCTGCGGGAACACGGCGTCGACCTCGCCGAGCGCCTGCCCGGCCGCCTCGATGACCACCATCCACGCCCGCACCCGCTCCGCGGGCGCCGTCGCCCGGGTCAGCACCTCGCGCGCTATGTCCCGGGCCAGGTCGGCCTCGCCGGCGGTGATGGCGTCCTCGGCGGCCTGCAGCCGTCGCTCGTCGGGGGCCGGCCCGCCGTCGGCCGGGGTGTGCCGGGCGGCGAGCAGTCCGAGCGAGGCGGCGACGGAGGGCGCCCCGCGGTCCCGGGCCAGCGCGGCGGCCCCGGCGAGCCGGGCCGCCACCTCCGGGTCGGGGCCGGTGGCGGCCAGCGCCAGATGCCGGGCCCGCTCGATGGGGTCGGAGGCCGCCGTGGACAGCGCCGTGTGCACCGCCCGCCGCTCCCGCGCCGGGGCCTCCGCGTACAGCGCGGCCGAGATCAGGGGGTGCGCGAACCGCAGCGCCGGCTCCTCCGGGTCCGTCGCCAGCAGCCCCAGCGCGGCGGCCTGCGCCGTCTCCGCCTCGGCGTTCTCCCGGCCGGCCGCGTGCAGCAGCGCCAGGGTGGGGCGGGCGCCCGCGCTGGCCACCAGCAGGGTGCGGCGCGCCTCGTCCGACAGCATCTCCAGGCGGCTCAGCACCAGGGCCCGCAGCGAGGTCGGCACCGGCAGCGGCTCGCCCGGTCTGGGCCGGGTGGGGCTCTCGGCGAGGGCGCGGGCCAGTTCGAGGGCGAACAGCGGGTTGCCGCCGCTGGTGCGGTGGATGTCACGGGCCGTGGAGCGGGACAGAGCGGTGTAGCCGCGGTGGTCGAGGAGCGCGGACACCTGGGTCCGGGAGAACGGGCCCAGCCGCACCGCCAGCGTGTCCGGCGGGCAGGCGCGCAGATGACGGTCGTACTCCTCGCCGTCCGTGCGCACCGCGCACAGCATCCGCACCGGGCTGTCGCCGAGCCGCCGGGCGGCGAAGCCGAGGAGTTCGGCGCTGGCCGGATCCAGCCACTGGAGGTCGTCGGCGACGATCAGGACCGGCCCCTCGGCGGCCAGCGCCCGCAGCATCGACAGCACCGCGAGGCGCAGCGCCAGACCGTCCCGCTGGAGGGTGGACTCGCCGCGCCCGGTGAGCGCCGACTCCAGGGCGGTGCGCTGGGCGGCGGGCAGCCGGACGGAGACCTTGTCGAGGACCAGACCGAACAGATCGGCCAGCGCCAGGAACGGAAGATGTGATTCGGACTCCGTGGCCGAGCAGCGCAACACCGTCCCCGTCGCACCGGCGTTTTCCGCCGCAAGTGCCCGCAGCACGGTCGACTTTCCTATTCCCGCCGGGCCGTGCAGCAGCACGCTGCCCCCACGGGCGAGCTGCTCCCGTGCCTCGGCGTACAGCTCTTCCCGGCCTATGACCAGGTCGGGGCGGCACCTGGCAGGCTCCTTGAAGTCCCGTCGCACGGTCACCGCTCCCCTCCGTGTGGCGTGTCCTGGCCAATATTAGGCAACAGGCTCCTTAATTCCGGGTGGACCGTGTAGTGAGGCAAATTACAGCGGGCCGTGCAACGGTAAATCCAAAGTCGTACCGCTGGTAATGCCCGTCATGGAAAAACACCGCAAACCCATGGCAACCACCCTGTCCGGCGAGTCGCCCCGCCGCTCGGGGTGGTGAGACTCCTCTCACGGATTACACGATGGGGCGGAGCCGCCCGGCAATGGTCCGGTACGAGGAGGAGGCACGACGACGGCGACGGAGGCGTTCCGCAGGGCCCGGGACTTCCTGCCGGAACACCGTGAGGACTACGCCACCGCCACCGGGACCTCACCTGGCCCCGGCCCGAGCGGTTCAACTGGGCGCTCGACTGGTTCGACGTGATCGCGGACGGCAACGACCGCACCGCGCCGCACCTTGTCGAGGAGGACGGCGACGAGACCCGGCTGTCCTTCGCCGCGCCGGCCCGCCGCTCCGACCAGGTCGCCACCTGGCGGAGGCGTCGGCGAACAAGGCGATCGACGAGGGGATGAAGGTCGCCCGGTTCACCCTCGAATCGCTCACCGCCCACCTCGGGCGGGCGGCCGTCGACAACACCGTCTCCAAGGCCCTCGTGAAGATCACCCGGTGCGGCCTCGTCGTCGTCGACGACATTGGCATGCTGCCGTCCGGGCAAGCTGCCGCAGAGGCGTTCCACCGCGTGATCGATGCAGCCTACGAACGCCGGTCCATGATCGTGACCTCGGATCTGCACCCGTCAGGCTTCGATTCGATCACGCCGAAGACGTTGTCCACCGCCGTCGTCGACCGGCTCCTGCACCACGCACGCATCGTCCTGACCGAAGGCTCCTCGCTACGACTGGCCCTGGCCGCCGGCGGCCAGGGCGTCGTTCCACCGGATCAGCCGGGCCGACCCCGCGGCCGAGCTCACACAGCGGGCTCCGGCAGGGAACCGAGGTGCTCGATGACCCGCCGGCGCAGCAGAAGGTACTCGTCCCAGCGGCGCAGAGGGCCCGGCGGGCGTTCCACCACACGGCCCTCAGTGACGGTCTGGCCTCGCTGGAACTGCTCGCGCGTCAGATCGAGTTCGATGCCGCTGGCCAGCCGGTTCCACATATGAAAGCCGTGCCGGACGCCGTTCAAATGCACCTCGCCCGCCATGAGGTCGCCGCCGAAGACGTCATTGATGACCAAAGCCGTGATGTCGCAGTGCCCCCAGGCCGGGTTCTCCGGCTGCCGGCCGGAGCGTTCCAGGTCGTCAGGGGAGCAAGTGTCAGCGGCCCAGCCGGCGCGCAAGGCCCTGTCGAGATCGAGCAGGTTCCAAGGGGTCATACCGTCAGCATCGCAGTCACCACTGACACCGACACCGACGCGGAGACCGAGGGCCGGCGGCCCCCGTCCGAGGGGCGAAAAGCAGTACCGGACAGGGAGATCGACTGTCCGCCCGAAGGGACCTGGAAAGTCCGCTCACCCGGACGGCCCGCTGCCCGTGGACAGGTGGGAGCGCTGCAAGCCGTACGACACCAAGCGGCTCTTCCGCCAGATTCCCGCCTCGTGGTTCGCGGGCAAGTCGATCCTGTCGGCGGAGTCCGTGGTGCGCGAGACGCACGCCGCCTCCTGCCAGGCGCGGGAGGTGCAGCTGTGGCGCACCAAGGGGATCAACGCCTCCACGACCTGGAACTCGCAGAACGCCTCCGGGTTCCGGGGCGACCACATCGAGAACCGCAGCTTCGCCCACGGCGCCGACGGCTGCGCCGCGGCCGACGCCGAGTTCAAAGTGAAAAGCGTGGTCGCGCAGGCAGCCGCGCAGAAGTGGTCCACCCTCACCTTCGGCATGCGGGCCACCAGCGAGGGCGACCCCCGCACCTGGAAGCGGTTCTCGGACGCGGCCCATCTGCGGGTGAACTGCAACCGTCCGCCCGCGCAGATCAAGATGTCGCAGTTGACGCGGGACCCGGGCGGCGCGTGTGCCCGGGCGGGGACGGCCAAACGCGTGCGCGGTCTGCCGAAGCTGCGGGCCAACGATGTGACCGATCCGGACAAGGACCGGGTGCGAGGGCAGTTCGAGGCGTCCTGGGACGCGGAATCACCTACAGCTACGACGACATCCTGCGCCCGGTCCAGATCAGCGGCAGCCAGGGCATGAAGGCCGTCGTCACCTCGTACAGCCACACCGGAAGACCTCTGCGGACGCAGATGCCCAAGGGATTCACCTGGTAGCGCTCCAGCACGTCCGGGGCGGGCGGTTCGTCGTCGGCGATGTCCCGCATGCCGACGTCGCGGAACGGGGCGCCGGCGACCCGCTCGAGGTCCTGGAGGGCGGGCAGTTCGCCGGGGGCGGCGGGGCGGACGCGCATCCGCCGAGTATCGGGCGCTCGTGGCGGGCCCGCCGCCGGGTTTTCAGGTCCCGTCGGCGTCCAGTGCGCCGGCGGGACCGTTCACCGGTCGCGGGGTGCCGCCGGGGCCGAGCAGGAACAGCGGGACGCCCAGTGCGTCGGCACGAGCCCGGGCCTCCTCGTCGTATCCGCCCACGGAGAAGTACAGGCACGTCGCGGACTCCGTCATCGCCGCCAGCCACAGGCACTCCACGTCCCGCGGGGTCGCCGGACGCGCGGACGGGTCGACCCGGGCGAGCACACCACGGCCCGCCAGGCCGATCCCGGACGGGGAACGCCCCTCGGCGCGGCGGACGTCCTCGTGGCCGAGCCGGCGCAGGTACCGCACGGCGGCCGTGACCGCGTCCCGCGCGGCATGGACCGGTACGGACGCCTGCGGGCCGGCCACCGGGATCAGCAGCACCGTCCCGCACGGGCACCCCAGTTCCGGCCGCGGCCACTCGCCGCGGAGCCCGCAGTGCCCGCACCGCACGGTGACCCACTCCTCGTCCCAGGCGCGATGCCCGGCCGGACCGGGTACCCCGTCCAGATCCAGCGGCGGTGTGACGGGCGCGCCGCACGCACAGGGGTACGACGGTGCCGTGTAGCGGTGCGAGCGCCGGCAGTCGGGACAGCGCACCGGCACGCTCTCGGACATGGTTCCCCTCCGGTGTTCTCGAGGTGCTGTCCATCGTCCTCCACCGGTCCGCCGTGTGCCCGGCACTTGCCCTCTCCTGGCGGGGCCTCTCTTGACGGGTCCGGCCACCCGCCCTACATTCATTCCAGATAGTAGAAAATATTTTCCGTAATCTGGAATAGCTCGCCGCGGGGCGCGACCGGAGCGCGATTCCGACAGTCGAAGCAGGAGTACTCGATGGCTCGAATGACCGCTGCCCGCGCGGCAGTCGAAATCCTCAGGCGCGAGGGCGTCACCGACGCGTTCGGTGTCCCGGGCGCGGCGATCAACCCCTTCTACGCGGCACTCAAGGCCTCCGGCGGCATCACCCACACCCTCGCCCGCCATGTGGAGGGCGCCTCCCACATGGCCGAGGGCTACACCCGCACCCACCCCGGCACCATCGGCGTGTGCGTCGGCACTTCGGGACCGGCCGGCACCGACATGATCACCGGCCTGTACTCCGCGACCGGCGACTCGATCCCGATCCTGTGCGTCACCGGCCAGGCGCCGACCGCCGTGATCCACAAGGAGGACTTCCAGGCCGTCGACATCGCCGCCATCGCGGGGCCGGTCACCAAGATGGCCATGACCGTCCTGGAGGCCGCGCAGGTCCCCGGCGCCTTCCAGAAGGCCTTCCACCTCATGCGCTCGGGCCGCCCCGGCCCCGTCCTGATCGACCTGCCGATCGACGTGCAGCTGACGGAGATCGAGTTCGACCCGGACACCTACGAGCCGCTCCCGGTCTGCAAGCCCGCCGCGAGCCGCGCCCAGATCCAGAAGGCGTTCGGCATGCTGAACGCCGCCGAGCGCCCACTGATCGTGGCGGGCGGCGGGGTCATCAACGCCGACGCGGCCGAACCGCTCGTCCGGTTCGCCGAGTTGACCGGCACCCCGGTCGTGCCGACCCTGATGGGCTGGGGCGTCATCCCCGACGACCACGAGCTCAACGCCGGCATGGTCGGCCTGCAGACCTCGCACCGCTACGGCAACGCGACCTTCCTGGAGTCCGACTTCGTCCTCGGCATCGGCAACCGCTGGGCCAACCGGCACACCGGAAGACTCGACGTCTACACGGCCGGACGGACGTTCGTCCACGTCGACGTCGAACCCACCCAGATCGGCAGGATCTTCGCCCCCGACTACGGCATCGCCTCCGACGCGCGCGCCGCGCTGGAGCTGTTCGTCGAGGTGGCGAAGGAACTGAAGGCCGAAGGCGGGCTGCCCGACCGCTCCGCCTGGGCGGCCGCCGCGCAGGAGAAGCGGGCCACGCTCCAGCGCCGTACGCACTTCGACGACGTCCCGATCAAACCGCAGCGGGTCTACGAGGAGATGAACAAGGCCTTCGGCCCCGAAACCCGGTACGTCTCCGCCATCGGCCTCTCGCAGATCGCCGGCGCCCAGATGCTGCACGTCCACCGGCCGCGGCACTGGATCAACTGCGGCCAGGCGGGCCCGCTCGGCTGGACCGTCCCCGCCGCGCTGGGCGTGGCGAAGGCCGACCCCCGGGCACAGGTCGTCGCCCTGTCCGGCGACTACGACTTCCAGTTCATGATCGAGGAGTTGGCGGTCGGGGCGCAGCACAAGATCCCGTACGTCCACGTCCTGGTCAACAACGCCTACCTGGGCCTGATCCGGCAGGCGCAGCGGGCGTTCGACATCGACTTCCAGGTCACGCTGGAGTTCGAGAACGTCAACTCCCCGGAGCTGGGCGTCTACGGCGTCGACCACGTCAAGGTCGCCGAGGGCCTGGGCTGCAAGGCGATCCGGGTGACCGACCCGAACGAACTGGGCGCGGCCCTGGAGCAGGCCAAGAAGCTCGCGACCGAGTTCCGGGTGCCGGTCGTCGTGGAGGCCATCCTGGAACGCGTCACCGACATCTCCATGTCGACGACCAACGACATCGGCGACGTCGTCGAGTTCGAGGACCTCGCGACCGAGCCGGGACACGCCCCGACGTCGATCAGGACACTGAAGGTCTGACGGCACCCGCGCGCACGTGAAGGGCGGCCCGTCCGGGGAAGGGCCGCCCCCGCCCGTGCTCTCCCGGCCCGGCCGGCGAGGCCCCTTCCAGGCGTCGCCGACCCGGCCGGCACCCTCGTACGACGGGCGCGTCGCCCTCGCTTTCCGTCGCGCGGCAGACCGCGTGCGCGGCGCGTGTGCCGGGCGACGACGCCCGCTCGCGGTGGCCGAGCCGCAAAGGGTGCGGGGCCGGCCGGGCGCACCGTGGACCCGCTCGGCCCGGGTCCGCCGGACAGGCCCGGGCCGGGTTCAGTCCGAGCCGCCCCCGCCGCCACAGCCTCCGCCGCCGCCTCCGCAGTACGTGTGGCCCGCGCCGCCGCCGTAGGTGCCGCCGCCCGGGGAGTGACGCAGGCCCTTGTCCCTGATGTCGACCCGGTCGGTCAGGCCCGCCCGGAGGGCGAAGCGCGGGACGCAGACGAGCAGGGCGTCCTTGCCGTGCAGGGCGACGGCGAGCAGTTTCTCGTCGTCCGGCCGGCCGTGCCGGCTCGACGGCAGCGGATACGCCCTGCGCAGCGCCCTCAGTCGCCGGCGGGCCGCGGTGGTCGGGCCGAGCAGCAGCGGGTACCGCAGCATGCCCGCCTCCGCGAGCCCCACCCGCAGTTCGGCCAGCGCCCAGCGGACATCCTGGTGCCGGACCAGCTCCCGTATCGCGGAGGGCTCGGCCAGGCAGTGGTGGACCGCGCTCTCCAGGTACGACGCCCGCATCGCGCCCGTGACGGCCTCCGCCCGGCCCTGGAGGTCCTCCAGCACGACCCCGGGCGGCGGCAGCGGGGGCAGGGCACGCCCGGCCTCCCCGTCGACCGCCCGTACCGTGCCCGGCGCGCCCGCCTCGACCGCGCCCCGCAGATGCAGGGCGACGACGGCCACCGTGACCGCGGCGCGCGGGCCGTCGGCCAGCAGGGCGATCTCGTGCGGCGTCCCCCGGACGCCCCCGGTGTCGGCCATGGCAGGACACCCCCTCGACAGGGGCCCGCCGCCCCCGTGCCGGCGGGCCCCGTGTGCCAGGAGTGTGCCCGTCCGTGGTGGTGGTCGAAGCCTTCCGGGCCGCCTTCAGAGCTTCATTTGAGGGTGGCGTAGCCGGTGTACGGCCGATGCCGTAGCGGCGTTCAGGTCGTCTCGTGGTGCTCCGACAGCCCCGGCCAGTCGTCGGGGCCGCCGCCCTGCCACTCGATGAGGTCGGTCTCCTCCACATCGGTGACGTACAGGTCGGCCAGCCGCAGGATCTCGCCCACGTCGTCGACGTGCGTGGCGATGCCCAGCGTGTCGTCGCCGGAGGTGACCCGTCGGGAGCCGTCCAGGGCCGGGGAGTGCACCACGATGTGCGGATGCTCCGTGGGATGTGCCATGTCCCCAGGCTGCTGTGCGCCGGACGGATCCGCACTCCGGACGCCGCGGAGCGCCCGGAGGCGGGACCGTCCGCACCCCGGGCGCCGCAAGCAGGTGTCGGCGTCGGCGCCGGTGCCGCCCGGAGGCCGGTGAGCGGCACGGGCCGGTCAGATCCGCGTGCCGGACAGCCGCTCGACCGCCCGCAGCAGCGCGGAGTGGTCCAGACCGCCGTCGCCCTGTGCGCGCAGGCTCGCCACCAGCTGGGCGACCACGGCACCGACGGGCAGCGCCGCGCCGACGGCACGGGCGGCGTCGGTGACGATGCCCATGTCCTTGTGGTGCAGGTCGATCCGGAAGCCCGGCGCGAAGTCCCGGTTCAGGAAGTTGTCCTTCTTGCGGGTCAGCACGGTCGAGCCGGCCAGGCCGCCGTTCAGGACGTCGAGCGCCGCCGTCAGGTCCACGCCGGACTTCTCCAGGAAGACCACGGCCTCGGCGCACGCCTGGATGTTCACGGCGACGATCAGCTGGTTGGCCGCCTTCACGGTCTGGCCGGAGCCGTGCGGACCGCACCGCACGATCGTCTTCCCCAGCGCCTCGAAGACCGGTCTCGCCTCGTCGAAGTCGGCCTGCTCACCGCCGACCATGACGGACAGCGCCGCCTCGACCGCGCCCGCCTCACCGCCCGACACGGGGGCGTCCAGCACCCGGATGCCCTTCTCCTTCGCGGCGGCGGCCAGGTCGACCGAGGTCTGCGGGGTGATCGAGGACATGTCGATCAGCAGGGCACCGGACCGGGCGTTCTCCAGGATGCCGTCGGGACCGTACGCGACGGCCTCGACCTGGGGGGACGCGGGAACCATCGTGACGATCACGTCGGCGTCCCGCACCGCCTCGGCGATCGAGCCGGCCACGGTGCCGCCGGCGGCGGCCAGCCGGTCCAGCTTCTCCCGCTCCAGGGTGTGGCCGGTGACGTCGTAGCCCGCCTTGACCAGGTTCTCGGACATGGGGGAGCCCATGATGCCGAGGCCGATCCAGGCGACCTTGGGAAGGTTGCTCATGTGAGGGTGCCTCTCCGTACGAGGGTTCCGGTCAGCGGGGCAGCCAGTCGAAGGCCTGCGCACCGGGACGGTCGCCGGGCTTGTACTCCAGACCGACCCAGCCCTCGTATCCGGCCTTGCCCAGCCGGTCCAGCAGGTCCTCCAGCGGGAGCGAGCCGGTGCCGGGGGCGCCGCGGCCGGGGCTGTCGGCGATCTGTACGTGCCCGGTCTTCCCGGCGTACCGGTCGATCACCGCCGGCAGGTCCTCGCCGTTCCTCGCCAGGTGGTACAGGTCCATCAGGAGGCGGGTGTTGCCCAGCCCCGTGGCCGCGTTGACCTTGTCCACGACCTCCACGGCGGCCGGCGCCGACACCAGCGGGTACAGCGGCGACTCGGGCCTGTTCAGCGCCTCGATCAGCAGGACCGCGCCGATCCGGCTCGCGGCCCGGGCGGCGAGGACCAGGTTCTCCAGCGCCAGCGCGTCCTGTTCGGCCGGGTCCACGCCGTCGACCCGGTTGCCGTACAGCGCGTTGAGGGCCGTGCAGCCGAGGGACCGCGCGAAATCGGCGGCCACGTCGATATTGGCGCGGAACCGCTCCGACTCCTCGCCGGGCACGGACAGTGCGCCCCGGTCGGGACCGGGCAGCTGTCCGGCGTAGAAGTTCAGGCCCGTGAGCCGTACGCCCGCGTCCTGGACCGCCTTCCGCAGCGCGTCGAGCCCGGACCGCTCGGGGACGGGGGAGTCGGCCCAGGGCCACCACAGCTCGACCGCGGTGAAGCCGGCCGCGGCGGCTGCCGCCGGGCGCTCCAGGAGCGGGAGTTCCGTGAAGAGGATCGACAGGTTGACGGTGAAGCGCCGGTCTGCGAATCCCATCGGATGTACCCTTCCCTGAATTTCGTATGGCGGAATATGCTTTCTGCTCAATGGAAGGCTGCCGTCGGCCCTCCGGGCTTGTCAAGAGGGCCGGACCGCCGGCGGTCTCCGCCCGGCTTCCCTGAGGCCTTCGCCCGGCTTCCCGGCGGTCCCGGAAACCGCGCCGCGCGTTAGGTTGTGCGCGTGCGATGGAGAGTGGAGTTCACGACCGAGCCCTTCGGCCTCGACGAGGCGCCCGCGCACGCGGTGGTGGCGTGGGAGGTCGTCGAGGCGGCCGGGCCGGACGCGGTGGACGTCGGACCGTTCGGCGACACCGCCGAGGGCGGCGCCGACGCGGTGCTCGGCGCCGTGGACGCGCTGCCGCACAGGACGCTGACGGCCGGCGCCACCCGGATCTCGCTCCAGGTCGACGTCGTCGAGGAGGTCGACCGGTGACCGGCACCGGTGACGAGGCCTTCATCGCGGCGGTGAAGCCGCTGGTCGACGCCATGGGCGGCGAGATGGTCCCGCCGGACGAGGCCGGAGCCGACGACGTGGTGCTCTCCTGGGAGGGCGTCGGCGTCGTCGCCGTGCGGCTGCCGCAGCTCGCGGACTCCCTCGACCACATCCTCGCGGCGCTGGAACGCAGGAAGGGCAGGCCGCTCGCGGACCTGGACCGCAAGGCCAAGCAGGAGATCGTGCGCGGTCTGGAGGCGCGCGGCGCCTTCGCCGTGCGGCACGGCGTGGAGACCGTGGCGAGCGCGCTGGGGGTCAGCCGCTTCACCGTCTACAACTACCTCAACCGTGAGAAGGGTGCCTGAGTCCCCCGGTCGGCGGATGCTCCTCTTTCGCCCTCCGAATCTTCAACAAACTGTTGACGTGCTCCCCGTGACGGCGTTCACTGTCGGCACGCCCGCTCGACACGAAGGCCGCTCGCGGCCACGGAGGCTTCCGTGACGTCGACTTCCCCACCCCCGGGCCTGGCCCGCTTCAACGCCCTGGAGGAACACGCGGCCCTCGCCGCACTCCACGAGGTCTGCGCCTCCACGGCATGGGCCCGCCGACTGCTCGCCGCCCGCCCGTACCCCACCCCCGACAACCTGTACGCCACCAGCGACGCCGCCGCGGCCGGCCTGACCCCGGCCGACCTCGAAGAGGCGATGGCCGGGCACCCGCCGATCGGCCGCCCGAAACCGGGGGACCCGGCCTCCGCCAGGGAACAGAGCGGCATGGCCGGCGCACCGGAGGGGCTGAAGGCCGAGATGCTCGAACTGAACCTGGCCTACCAGGAGAGGTTCGGCCATGTGTTCCTCATCTGCGCCACCGGCCGGACCGGCGAGCAGCTGCGTGACGCCGTCAGGGAACGCCTCGGCAACGCGCCGGAGCGGGAACGCGAGATCGTCCGCACCGAACTGGGGAAGATCAACCGCATCCGGCTGGCCCGTCTCGTCGAAGCCGAAGCCGAAGAGGACTGACGCACATGAGCACCGACACCACCGCCTCCGTGTCCACGCACATCCTGGACACCAGCGCCGGCCGCCCCGCCGAGGGGGTCGCCGTCCGCCTCGCCGCCCGCTCGGGCCGGGACGCGGACTGGCGGGCGCTCGGCGGCTCCGTGACCGACGCGGACGGGCGGTGCGAGGACCTGCCGGCCCCGCCGGAGGGAACCACCCACGTACGGCTCGACTTCGCGGTGGAGCCGTACGTCGAGGAATCAGCGAAGAACCAAGCCGAGGTACGGCAGGACGCCCCCGCGCATCGGGACAGCGGCGCCGGAGTGTTCTTCCCGGAGGTGGCGGTCACGTTCGCCGTCGTACCGGGCGAGCACTACCACGTACCGCTGCTGCTCAACCCGTTCGGCTACTCCGTGTACCGAGGGAGCTAGCTACATGCCGACCATCTTGGGCCAGAACCAGTACGGCAAGGCGGAGAACCGGGTCGTCAGGATCACGCGGGACGGCACCACCCACCACATCAAGGACCTGAACGTCTCCGTCGCCCTGTCCGGCGACATGGACGAGGTCCACTACTCCGGATCCAACGCCCACGTCCTGCCGACCGACACCACCAAGAACACCGTGTTCGCCTTCGCCAAGGAACACGGCATCGAGTCCGCCGAACAGTTCGGCATCCACCTCGCCCGCCACTTCGTCACCTCCCAGGAGCCCATCCACCGGGCGCGCATACGCGTCGAGGAGTACGCCTGGGAGCGGATCGAGGCGGCCGGCGAGGGCGAGCACTCCTTCGTCCGCAAGGGCCAGGAGACCCGGCTCGCCCAGATCACGTACGACGGGGAGAAGTGGGAGGTCGTCTCCGGCCTGAAGGACCTCACGGTGCTCAACTCCACCGACTCCGAGTTCCGGGGCTACGTCAAGGACGAGTACACGACGCTCGAGGAGACCCACGACCGCATCCTCGCCACCTCGGTCTCCGGCCGCTGGCGGTTCAACTGGACCGACGACGGGCAGGAGATGCCCGACTGGGAGACGTCCTACGAGGAGACCAGGAAGCACCTGCTCCAGGCCTTCGCCGAGACCTACTCGCTGTCCCTGCAGCAGACGATGTACGAGATGGGCGCGCGGATCATCGACCACCGCGACGAGATCGACGAGGTCCGCTTCTCCCTCCCCAACAGCCACCACTTCCTGGTGGACCTGGAGCCCTTCGGCCTCGAGAACGACACCGCCGACGGAGCTGTGTACTTCGCCGCCGACCGCCCCTACGGCCTGATCGAGGCCACCGTCCTGCGGGACGGCTGCGAGGCGCGCATCCCGGTGGACCTCACCAACCTCTGACCGCACGGCATTTCGGCGTACGCGAAAAGGACGGACCATGGCAGCAGACCGGCGCATCGTCATCGAGAACTGCGCGATCGCGACCGTCGACGCGAAGGACACCGAATACGCGTCGGGACACGTCGTCCTCGCCGGCCACCGCATCGAGTCGCTCGGCGCGGGCACGGCTCCCGAGGGCCTGGAGAACGTCGTCCGCCGGATCGACGCCACCGGGCACCTGGTGACCCCCGGCCTGGTCAACACCCACCACCACTTCTACCAGTGGATCACCCGGGGCCTGGCCACCGACCACAGCCTCTTCGACTGGCTCGTCGCCCTCTACCCGACCTGGGCGCGCATCGACGAGCCGATGGTGCGTGCGGCGGCCCGGGGCTCGCTCGCGATGATGGCCCGCGGCGGCGTCACCACCGCCATGGACCACCACTACGTCTTCCCGCGGGGCACCGGAGACCTGTCCGCCGCCGTCATCGGCGCCGCCCGTGACATGGGCGTCCGCTTCACCCTCGCCCGCGGTTCCATGGACCGCGGCGAGAAGGACGGCGGACTGCCCCCGGACTTCGCCGTCGAGACCCTCGACGACGCGCTCGCCGCCACCGAGGAGACGGTACGGCGGCACCACGACGCCTCCTCCGACGCCATGACCCAGGTCGCCGTCGCCCCCTGCTCACCCTTCTCCGTGTCCACCGAACTGATGCGGGACGGAGCCGAATTGGCCCGACGCCTCGGCGTGCGCCTGCACACCCACGGCTCGGAGACCGTGGAGGAGGAGAAGTTCTGCCACGAGCTGTTCGGCATGGGCCCGACCGACTACTTCGAGTCCACCGGCTGGCTCGGCGAGGACGTGTGGATGGCGCACTGCGTCCACATGAACGACTCCGACATCGCCGCCTTCGCCCGTACGAGGACGGGAGTCGCCCACTGTCCCTCCTCCAACGCGCGCCTCGCGGCGGGCATCGCCCGCGTCCCCGACCTGCTCGCCGCCGGCGTCCCGGTCGGCCTCGGGGTCGACGGCACCGCGTCCAACGAGTCCGGCGAACTCCACACCGAACTGCGCAACGCCCTGCTCGTCAACCGCCTCGGCCCCCGCCGTGAAGCCGCCCTGAACGCCCGGCAGGCGCTGCGCCTCGGGACGTACGGCGGAGCCCAAGTGCTCGGCCGGGCGGGCGAGATCGGCTCCCTGGAGCCGGGCAAGCTCGCCGACCTGGTGCTGTGGCGGATGGACACCCTCGCGCACGCCTCCATCGCCGACCCGGTGACCGCGCTGGTCCTCGGCGCGGCGGCCCCGGTCACCGCGTCCTTCGTCAACGGCCGGCAGATCGTGGAGAACGGCCGCCTGCTCACCGCGGACGAGGACGAGATCGCCCGCTCCACCCGCACGGAGGCCCAGCGGCTGGCGCGGATCGCCGCGCAGGGCTGAGCCCCGTCGAAGTCTCCGGCCGGGAGGGACGGCTCCCGGCCGGTGCCCGCGGGCCCCGGTCAAGGGTCCGCGGCGGGGGGGGCCCGGGGGGGGGCGGGCCCGGGGGGGGCCCCCAAGGGGGGGATGGCCCCCCCCCCCCCAATGAACGCCGGCCGGGGCGCCGCCCCCGGCCCCCCCCCCAAAACCCCCCCCCCCCCCCCAAACCCACACGGCGGCCCGCCACCCCACTGGTGAGCGGGGCCGCCTGATGATCCGGTGGGCGATACTGGGTTCGAAC
>NZ_JBHYVC010000100.1:0-14306 GCF_042749965.1 Streptomyces sp. NPDC059454
CACCCACCGGCGCACCAGACTGAGCGAGGAGGCGCGCGAGGAGTTCGCCGACCGGCTCGCGGACGCCGTGGGGGCCACCGCCACGGGCGAGGCGGAGAAGCGGGGGCGCGGAAGGAATGCGGTCCGGGTCAGTCCCGGTAGAGCCTGGACAGCGCGTCGGCGTACTTGTCCCGGATGACCCGGCGCCGCATCTTCAGCGACGGCGTCAGCTCGCCGGTCGCCGGACCCCACTCCTCCGCCAGCAGCTCGTAGCGCTTGACCTGCTCGGTGCGGTTGAGCCGGGTGTTGGCGGCGGCCACCGCGCGGTCCACCTCCGCCCGGACGGCGGGGTGCCGCGCCAGACCGGCCGGTCCCCCCTCCGCCTCGACGCCGTGGGCCGCGGCCCAGGCGGGGGCGGCCTCCGCGTCGAGCACCAGCAGGGCGACCAGGTAGGAGCGGTGGTCGCCGTGCACCATCGCCTGGCCGATCAGCGGGTGTTCCTTGAGCGCGTTCTCCACCAGGGCCGGCGAGACGTTCTTGCCGGTGGAGGTGATGATCATCTCCTTCTTCCGGTCGGTGAGCCAGAGGTAGCCGTCCTCGTCGATCCGGCCGATGTCGCCGGTGGCCAGCCAGCCGTCGGCGTCCAGGGCGGACCGCACCGAGCCGTCCGGCTGCAGATAGCCGGAGAACACGGACGAGCCCCGCACCAGGATCTCGCCGTCCTCGGCGACACGGACCGCCACGGACTCCACCGGGCGTCCCACCGAACCGATCCGGAAGCCGGTCTTCGGACTGTTGCTGGTGGCCACGCCGGTGGTCTCGGTCAGTCCCCAGGCGTCCATGATGACGATGCCGAAACCGGCCCAGAACCTCACCACGTCGACCGGCATCGGCGCCGACGCGCTGGCCGACCAGGTCACCCGGTCCAGACCGCCCGCGGCCAGCAGGGGCAGCAGCACGTCCTCGCGGGCCCGGAGGTAGCGTTCCTCGAGCTCGGCGGGCGGTGTCTCGCCCCGCTCCCGGTACCCGACGTGCTCGCGGGCGGCCTCGGACGCCCGGTCGATGACCGCCCGCTGCTCGGGCGGCATCAGCGACAGGACGGCCCGCACGGCGGCGGAGAGTTTCTCCCAGATCCTCGGCACGCCGAAGAACTGCGCGGGGCGCACCTTGCGCACCACCTCGCCGACGCGCGCCGGGTCGGCGCAGAGGTAGACGTGCGAGGCACGGTGGCAGGGCAGGTAGATGCCCAGCATCCGCTCGGCGATGTGGGCGAACGGCAGGTAGCAGATGTGCTCGACGTGCGGGGGCAGCTCCACCACGGCGTCCAGCGCCAGGGCGTTGGACATCACCTCGCGGTGGGTGAGGACGACGCCCTTGGGCTCGCCGGTGGTGCCGGAGGTGTAGACGACGGTCAGCGGATCCCCGGGGCGGGCGGTGTCCAGTTCCCCGGCGAACCGCTCCGGCACCGGCTCGCAAAGCAGGGCGGCGTACGGGACGTGGCCCTCCTCCGCCCCCGCCTCGGCCACCACCAGCCGCTCCAGCGGGGTGTCGGCGTCGGCCAGCAGCGGCTCCCACACCGTCACCTGGGCCGCCCCCTCCACCACGGCGAGGCGGGCCCGGCAGTTGCGGGCGATGTGGGTGATCTGCTCGGGGGCCGCGGTGCCGTAGACGCTGACCGGGACCGCGCCGAGGCGGACCAGTGCCAGGTCCGACAGCCAGTGTTCGGGCCGGTCGGACATCATCAGCAGCACGTGGTCGCCGCGGCCGACGCCGAGGGCCCGGTAACCGGCGGCGAGGCTCCGGGTGTGCTCGTGGATCTCCGCCCAGCCGAGTGTCGTCCAGTCGCTGCCCGGGTCCTCCGACAGCCAGGAGAGGCCGGGGAGTCGCGGGTACTCGCGTGCGTTTCGGGCGAGCAGCTGCGGCAGGGTCCGGCCGGCAGGGTCGTCGGGCAGGTCGCCGGTGGTGCGGGGAGCGGATGTCATCGGGGCCTCCTTGCGGGTCGGTTCGGTGGGGAACGTCCGGGAGACCGGGGCGGGAAAAGCCCCTGCGGGCGTGCCCGGTGGAGATGGGGCGGGTGGATCAGGAGTCGGTGAAGGCCTCGCTCTGCTCGGCCCTGCGCAGCAGCAGCCCGGGCGGGGCGAAGCGCTCGCCGTGACGCTCGGCGAGTTCACGCGTGCGGGCCACGAAACCGGGCAGCCCGCCCCCGTAGCCGTTGACGTACTGCGGCAATGGACTCCACGCCGCCCGCGAGGACCTGGCGGGGGCCGAGCGCGGGGTCGCGCCGTGCGGTGCCCTCGGCCGGGGAGCGGCCCCAGACCTTGCCGGTGTGCTCGGGGACGTAGAGGAACGGGAGCCGTCCCTCGGCGATTTCGGCGGTCGTCTTGACGTTGGCCGGGCCCAGCGCCGCGACGTGGACCGGGACGGCCTCGCGGACCGGGCGGTCGAGCAGCTTCAGCGGTTTGCCGAGGGGGCCGCCCTTCCCGGCCGGCAGGGGCAGGCCGGTGATGCCGCGGTGCTCGATCACCTCGCGCCGCCAGATCCGCCGGGACAGCTCGATCACCTCGCGGGTGCGGCCCAGCGGGCGGTCGTAGCGGCGGCCGCGCCGGCCCTCGACGACCTGCGGCCCGGACGCTCCGACGCCGAGGATCGCGCGTCCGCCGGTGAGGATCGCGCGTCCGCCGATGAGGGCGTCGAGTCCGGCCGCGGTCTGGGCGATCAGCGCGGGGGTGCGCGAGTGGACGCTGAGGACGGCGAGCCGATCCGCGTCCGCTCGGTCCTCGCGTCGAGGCACCCCAGGAGCGTCGGGGAGTCGAAGCCGTACGCCTCGGCCACCCGGACTGCGTCGAGGCCCGCGGCCTCCAGGGCGGCGGCCCGGTCCGCGGCGGCGCGCGGGTCGCCGGCGTCCACCAGGGGTGAGGACGGTTCCATCAGCAGGGGTCCTTCAGCAGTTCGGGCACGCCCCAGTCGCGGGCCACGTCGGGGGTGTGCGCGCCGGGGGCGGCCGGCGGGAGCCGGAGGGTGCCGGGGGTGTCGGAGAAACGGGGGGCGGGAGCGGGCTGGGTGATGCCGTACGCCTCGGTGTAGGTGCCGCGTCCGGTCAGGTGTCGATGGCCGGCCGCCTCGCGCAGCGAGAGCACGGGCGCGACGCAGGCGTCGGTCCCCTCGAAACGGGCCGTCCACTCCGCACGGGTGGCGGTCTTGAACCGGGCGGCGAACACGGCCCGCAGTCCGGGCCAGTTGCGCGGGTCGGCGCGGTCCGGCAGGTCCTCGGCGTCCAGGCCCAGCAGGGAGACGTACACCGCGTAGAACTGCGGTTCCAGGGCGCCGACCGCCATCCAGCCGCCGTCGGCGGTCTCGTAGACGCCGTAGTGGGGGCAGCCGCCGTCGAGCAGGTTGCGGCCGCGGGCGTCCTGCCAGGTGCCCCCGGCGAGCATGCCCCAGAACATGGCGGTGAGGTGTGCGGTGCCGTCCACGATCGCGGCGTCCACCACCTGGCCGCGGCCGGTGGCGCGGGCGGTGAGCAGCGCGGCGAGGACGCCGGTGGCCAGGTAAAGGGAGCCGCCCGCGTAGTCACCGAGGAGGTTGACCGGGATCGCGGGCCGTCCGTCCGGCGGGCCGATCATGGACAGGGCGCCGGCGGTGGCGATGTAGCCGATGTCGTGTCCGGCCAGGGACGCGAGGGGCCCCCACTGGCCCCAGCCGGTCATCCGGCCGTACACCAGCGCGGGGTTGACGGCGGTGCACTCCTCGGGGCCGACCCCGAGCCGCTCCGCGACACCGGGCCGGTATCCCTCCACCAGGATCTCGGCGCGCGCCGCCAGCGCCCGCACCGTTCCCGGCCCTTCGGGTGACTTGAGGTCGACCACGACGGAGCGCTTGTTGCGGTTGGTCACGTCGTGGGCGGGATCGCCGCCGGACGGCGAGGGGCCGGGGCGGTCCACGCGCACCACGTCGGCACCCAGGTCGGCGAGCAGCATGGCGGCGAACGGGCCGGGACCTATCCCCGCCAGCTCGACCACGCGCACACCGTCCAGCGGGCCCGCCACATCGCGGCCGGGAGGGTCGGTGGAGTACGGGCTCATGGGTTCCTCTCACGGTGCGCGGCGGACTCACCACCATCAACCGGGGGGCTTACTGAGCGTTCGCTAAAATGTAGGAGCGCGACATCGGTCGGTCAACTCCCCGTGCGTTACTTGTTTTCGTGGATCCACACCGGGAAACTGGCACCGGGTCACCCCGAACGCCAGGCTTCCCTTATCGATCGCTAAGCAACCTGAAGGGTTGGTGCCGGGCTCACGGCCGTACGATGTCGCCGATCGCCGCCCGTCCCGAGGAGAGTCGTTGAACGCCGCGCCGAGCCAGGACACCACACCACCGGCGGAGCACTGGCGCTCCTACGGGCCGCTCGACCTGCACCCGATCCTGAAGCACGCCATGGAGGCCTTCAACGAGCAGGGCTACCACGGTACTTCGGTCCGGGACATCGCCGGCCGGGTCGGCGTCACCGTGCCCGCGCTGTACTACCACTACGAGAACAAACAGGCGCTGCTGGCCACGCTGCTGGAGACGTCCGTCAAGGACGTCCTGGACCGCTGCCGAGCCGCGGCCGGGGAGGCCGGGGACGATCCGCTGGCGCGGTTCTGCGGCATGGTCGAGTCGATCGTGCTGTACATGGCCCACCGTCAGCAGCTGGCCTTCCTGGACACCGAGATACGCAGCCTGGAGCCCCCGAACCGGGCGCGCTACGTCGCCCTGCGCGACTATCTCGAGCACATGCTGCTGGACACGGTCGAGGCGGGCCGCGCCCAGGGCGTGTTCACCACGCCGATCCCGGCCGACGCGGTGCGCTCGGTGCTCGTCATGTGCCAGGGGGTCGCCAACTGGTTCCGTGCGGACGGCCCGCTCACGGCGGAGGAGGTCGCCGAACGCCATGTGCTGCTGAGCCTCGGCACGGTGGGCCACCCCGGCGCGGTCACCGGTGACCTTCCGCTATCGTTCCCACGCAGCTCCTCCCCGCGGTCGGGGCGACCGTCTCCCGCGCGTCCCGCGCCGACACCCTCCTGACGTGCCGCCCCGGGACCGGGAACGGCGGTGCCGGACGGCGTGGCCCCGCCGGAACGCCACCATGCCGCCTGCCGCGCCGAGGGAGCCGGGCCTCCTGACGGCGTGTGATTGACTGATGCGCATGGCTCCCGCCTCCCCGTCCGCCCGCCCGGCCGCGGCCACTCGGCCCCGCAACCGCAAGCAGCTCATCGTCGACGCGGCCGGGCGGATCTTCAGCGAGCGCGGCTACCACAAGGCGTCCATGGAGGAGGTCGCCGCCGGTGTGGGTATCAGCGCTGCCGCTCTGTACCGGCACTTCCCGAACAAGTACGCGCTGTTCGCCGAGTGCGCCCACGTCATGGTGGACGGACTGGTCGCCGCGCTCGACGAGGTGCCGTCCGGGGCGGCCTTGACGGAGGTGCTCACCGCCGTCACCCGGGTCACCGTCGCTCATCGCGCGGCGGGCGGCGTGTACCGGTGGGAGGCCCGGTACCTCGACCGCGAGGACCGCCGGGGTCTCGCGGTGAAGTTCGGCCGCCTCGTCGAGCGGGTCGACGAGGCGGTACAGCGTGAGCACCCACTGCCCGACGCGCGCCTGCGGGCCACGGCGGCCCTCGGTGCGATCGGGTCCATCACGATGCACCGCACCTCCATCGCCGGGCGCCGGGCCGAGGACCTGCTGCTGGCGTCCGCGCTGCGGGTGGCAGCGACCGATCCGGCGGCGGGCCTGCCGGGCGCGCGCCCCGTCGAACTGCCTGCCCGGCCGGTGCCGCGCACGCGACGCGCGGAGATCCTCGCGGCCTCCGTCCCGCTGTTCGCCCGGGACGGATTCGCCAACGTCACGAACGGACAGATCGCTCAGGCTGTGGGGCTGAGCCCGTCCGCGCTCTACCGCCATTACTCCGGCAAGATCGACATCCTGGCGGCGGCGTGCCTCCAGGCGGCGGGACTGCTGGCACAGGGTGTGGAGCGGAGCCTGCACGAGGTGACCGGCCCGCACGACGCCGTCGTCGCGCTGGCAGCGACGTACGTGGCCTACAGCTTCGAGTACACCGAGCTCAACAGCGTTGCCGAGGCCGAGCTCGCCGGGCTGCCGGAGGGCCTGCAGCGGCCCGTGGTCCTCGCGCAGCGGGAACACGTCGCCGTCTGGGAGCAGCAGTTGCGGCTGGCCCGTCCGGAGCTGGACCCGCGCCAGGCCCGGGTGCTGGTGCACGCGGGGTTCGGCGTGGTGGTCGAGGCGGGACGCAGACTGCGGTGGCGGGACAGCCCTGACCGCCGTGAGGCCGTGACCGCTCTGGTCGTGGGCGCTCTGGGCCTCTGAGCGGCCGTCGGAATCCGGCAGCGACGAGGCACCGCGTCGTGAAGCGCCGCGTGCGGGAGTCATCCCGATGCCCGCCCCTCGGCCCGTCTGCCGCGGGGCGGGTACAGGTGTGACCGGCTCGACGGCTCAGCCCGGCCTGTTGCCGGTGGGGATCGTGATGGGGGTGGTGGCACCGGAGGAGCCCTTGTTGAGGAACAGCATGGCCAGGGCGCGCACGAACTGGTCGAACATGTAGAAGGTGCCGGGCATGACGGGCGACAGTCCCTCGCGGAACAGGATGAACGCCGGCCATGCGGTGCGGACCAGGGCCGCCGACGCGTAGTCGCGTTTCAGCCCCAGCCAGTCGCCGACCTCGTCACTGAGAACGTAGCGGACGAACTCGTTCAGGAACCCGCGCGTGACGCCGAGGTCGATCTGTGCGGTCAGGCCGAGCAGTTCCCCGGCCAGCTCGATGCCCTCGGTGGACGGGGAGAGGATCGGGGTGAGCACCTGCGCCGACTGCCTTTCGGCCTCCGCCCAGGTCCGGGGGATGTGCTCGTACGGCACACCGAGCAGGTGGACGGCGACCTGCCACGAGTGCAGGAACGCCTCCTGGTCCGCGGCCGGGTACGGGATCCTCCAGTCGAGCAGCTTTCTGTGTACGTAGGTGCCCAGGCTGTGGAAGGTGACCAGGATGTCGGCGGCGCTGATCGGGACGGTCTCGTCGGCGACCGCCCGCCAGTGCGGCGACTGCGGCAGCAGGTGTCGCACCGCGGCGTGCACCACGCGCGTCTTGTTGGCGGTGACGACGAACTGTCCCGTCGGCTCGAAGGCTCCCCGCTCGGACAGGTCGTAGCCGAATGTGAACGTCTTGGCCGCGCGGTCCTGCATGTCGGCGCCGCCCGCGGACCAGTAGACGCTCTTGGCCTCGCGCGGGATCACGGTGCTCATGATTCCGCTGCCGAGTCCGTACAGCATGAAGAGGTACGTGTCCCTGCGCCGGTTGAAGTCGGCGGCGCGGGCCAGCTTGGCGGGGTCCGCCCAGGAGGGCAGCCGGTTGACCTGCCGCAGGTATGCGGCGAACTCGGCCGGCAGGCCGCTGGGCAGCGGGTCGTCGTTGTTCACCCACGACGCCCATGCGGTGTTGATCGCCGGCACGTGTCCTTTCTCGAGCATCGAAACCATCAGTGGGTCAGCCGCGTCGTCCCAGATCCACTCCGGACCGGTGCCCGCGGCGGCTCCGGTCGCCGAGCCCGTCGACGCCCACGCCTGGACGGGGTTCGCCACGCCCACGAGACCGAGCGCGACACCGAGGGACAGGGCCTTTCTCCTGCTGAGGTTCTCCATTGACTTACCTGCTTCCCTGATGGACCAGATGGCGCCAGGTACCTTCGCAGAATTGCCATGCGCGCGATCGGTGCGCCGTGAACCCGGTCGCACAGATGTGATTCTCGATTAACATAGCGAGGTGCGTCACGGTCGGCAATGGCGGTGGCCGAGGGCTCGTCGGCAGAAGGGGCGGGCTTCGATCCGGTGACGTCCCAGCGGCTGTCGTACCCGGTGACGGTCCGGGTGCACGCCGCGCCTGTGGCCCCCCACGTCCGCGTCGGCGAAACCTTTCACGGAGAACGGCCGCCCACTGTCACGGTGATGAAGCCGACCGGTGGCCGATGTGCCTGCCGTGTCCGCACTCGGATCTCGCGGACGCGGACGCGGGAGCACACGGGTGGGCCACGGCACCCGGCCGCGCCGGAGGGGGCCGACGGGCCGGGTGCGTGGTGGCTTCGCCGAGCCGGATGTCAGTGGGCGGCGACGCCCGAGAGTTCGTTCGTGCTCTTCGGCAGCGTCACCGACGCGGTCTTCTCACCGGATTCGATGTCGACGGCGTGCAGCGTGCGCTTGCCCGGCTCGGAGACGTACGCGGTGTGGTCGCGGACGAAGAGGGTGGGCCGGGGCTGCTGCCAGTCCAGCGGTTCCTGCCACTCGTCGACGACCGGGATCTCCTTGTCGACCTTGCCGGTCTCGGGGTCGATGACGCGGAGGGCGCCGTCGGTGCCGAGGACGAGTGCCTCACCGTGAGGTCCGCGGCCGAGTGAGCGGAACGAGTAGCTGGTGCCCAGGTCGACCAGGCGCAGCTTCGCGGTCCTGGTGTCGATGAGGGAGATGCGCGTCGGGCGCTCCAGCTCGGCGTCCGGGTCGGTCTTGTAGTCGCCCAGGAGGATCGGGGAGGCGTCACTGCCCGCCTGGTTGCCGATGCGGCCGTAGTCGTCGGGGGCGTCGACCTTGGTGAACTCGCCGTCCTTGTAGATCAGGACGCCGTCCTCGCAGCCGACGGCGACGGCCTCGCCCTCGGCCGCGGCCTCGCCGTGGACGCCGGGGCAGTTCTCGTTGCGCGCGATCTCCTTGTTGTCCTTGTCGAGGACGAGGGCGCCGGTGCGCTTCTCCTCGGTGCCGAGGGTGCTGAGCAGTTCGCCGTTGCTCAGTTCGATGGCGACGCCGTGGTGTGCCTCGGCGGAGGTGTAGGTGCGTCCTTCCGGCTTCTTGCCGCCGGCGAGGTCGGCGGGGTCGAGGACGTTGACCTCTCCGGTGCCGTCGGTGAAGAGCACCGTCTTGCCCGCGTGCCGTACGACGTGGCCGGGCTTGGCTCCCTCGTAGGTGATGTCGGTGAGGGCCTGCCCGGTGGCGTCGAGGACGCGGAAGCCGGCGTCGGTGGAGACGATGACGTGGTCCTCGTCGCCGGCGGGGTTGACCCGGTTGAAGCCGGGCAGCTCGATGGTCCTGCCGAGTTCGAGGCTCTCGCCGTCCAGGATGTACAGGCCCCCGTCGAAGGTGGCGACCAGCGGGTCCTTCACCTCGGTGGCGGGCCTGGCGCTCGGCGTCCCCTTCGCCGCCTTCGTGTCGGACGAGGCGCCGTCCCCTCCTCCGCAGGCGGTCAGCACCGCGGACACCGCGAGGGCGAGGGCCGTACCGGAGACTGCCCTGTTGCGTATCGACTTGTTCACTGTGTGTGTTTCCTTCCGGCCGCGCGGACGCGGCGTCGGTGTGGTGGGTGGTGTCGGCCGGTCGTGCCGGCCCGGCACGGTGGCGCGGATTCAGCCGGCGGTCAGGCCGTCGGTCATGGCGGTCGTGTTGGCGCGCATCATCCGCAGATAGGTGTCGGCGCCCTCGCCCTTCGCGGTGAGCGACTCGGAGTACAGCTCGACGACCCGCACCCGGTCGTCCAGTTCGGTGCGCAGGACCTCGGCCAGCCGCTTGGGTTGGGAGGAGTCGGCGAACACGGTGCGCACGCCGGCGTCCTCCATCGCCCGGGTGAGCGAGCGCAGGTCGGAGGAGCTGGGCGAGGCCAGGGTGGTGCCGCTGGGGATCACCGCGCCGATCACCCGGAAGCCGAAGCGGTCGGCGAGGTAGCCGAAGACGTGGTGGTTGGTGACCAGGGCGCGTCCGTCCTCGGGGATGCGGTCGAAGGACTCCTCCATCCAGGCCGTGAGGTCGGCGAGTTGTGCGTCGTAGCGTTCGGCGTTGCCCCGGACCGCCTCCTCGTCCACGCCGTCCACGTGCTCGATCACCTGGTCGGCGATCAGGCCGGCGGCCTCGCGCACGCGGTCGGGGTCGGTCCAGAAGTGCGGGTCGGGCTGCCCGGCCTCCTCCTCGGGGCCTCCGTCGGTGTGTGCCCGGAAGGTGAGCGGGTCCACCGCCTTGCCGGCCTCGAAGGCGGCGACCCCGACGTCGCGGGCGGCGTCCACGTGGCGCAGTACGTTCTCCTCCAGGCCCAGGCCGTTGAAGACCACCAGGTCGGCGTTCTCCAGTTCGGCGGCCTGCACCGCCGACAGGCCGAAGGAGTGCGGGTCGGCGTTGGGCTTCATCAGGACGGTGACGTCGGCCTCGTCGCCGACGATCTCCCGGGTGATGTCCCCGAGGATGTTGGTCGTCACGACGACCCGGGGCCGGTCGTCGCCGCTCGCGCAGGCGGTGGCCGTGCCCGCGCAGGTGAGGGCGACCAGTACCGACAGCAGGCGGCGCAGCCGCAGGACGGTTCGCTTCGGTGTCGTCATCGTCCGGTCTCCACCATCAGTGCCGGCTCCATGTCCAGGCCGAAGGTGCGGGCGATGCGCAGGCCGTCGTTGTAGTCGATCTCGTGCACGCGCCTGCCCTCCGGGTCGTTGACGTAGGCGCGGCTGCGGTCGACCTCGATCACGGGTCCGCTTCCGCCGGCGTCCGCCCGCCGGTCTCCGGTCAGGAGCCGCTCGGTCCGGGCCGTCTGCTCGCCGGTGGCGATGTCGTAGCCGTGCAGTGCCCCGTCGGTCTCCAGGACGAGCAGCGGGGAGCCCTCTCCGGCGGTGTTGGCGGCGACCACGGGGCCGGTCTCCACACGGGTCCATGTGCGCTCCGTGACGTCCAGCACCCACACGGCCCGGTCCCCGGCCGGTGCGGTGAGGGTGTCGCTGCCCGCGCGGTGGCGGAAGGACGACGCCCGTTCCCCCGCGGGCACCTCGTCGGCGTACGGGATCTTCTCGGCCGTGAAGTCCCCGTCGTCCTCGCGGATCAGCAGGGCGCCGTCGGCGCAGCCGAAGACGACGCCGCGCCGGGTGACGGCGTCGCCCGCCGGGTCCTCGCAGGTGGCGTCCGGGGACGCGGTGCGCCCGCCCGCGCGGTCGTACACCGTGGCCTTCGGTACGCCCTTCCCGTCGTCGGTGAGGGTCAGCAGGTGCTCCGCGTACGGCACCACGGCACCCGCGTGCGTCCCGGGAAGCGCGCGGGGCGAGCCGACGCGCCCCTTCTCCGGTTCCGCCCGGCGGTGGACCGTGGCCCGGCCCTCCTCGTCGGTCACCGCGGTGACGGCCGCGTCGCTGCGCACCCGCGCGCCCGAGCCCGCCGGCAGCCGGCCGGCGTCGCGTATCGCGGCGCGGTAGTAGTGCACGTGGTCGCCGTGGTCCACCATCCAGGCGCCGCCGTCGAGGACACGGGTGCCGTCCGCGGTGTGGAAGTAGCCGAACCGGCCGTCCGTGGTGAGTTCCGTGGCGCCCCTCGTCCGGGACTCCTCGTGCGTCTTTCCCGTGATCAGGTCCAGTACCCGGGTGTCCCCGGTGCCCGGGTCGTTGAGCACCAGCCGGGACTGCTGCTCGGCTGCCTCCTGTGCCCCTTCGACGTACCCGTGCTCAGTGGCGGAGGCCGCGGAACCCGCCTGTGGGGAGGACGCGTCGTCGTCCTGCCCGGCGCAGCCCGCGGTGAGCAGCGCGAGGGCCACGAGCGCGGCCGGCGCCCCGGCAGTGACGTTTTTTCGGACGAACAAGGACATCGCCTCTCAGGTCTTTCTCAGTCGGTCGCCGCCGGACGGATGCCGGCCGGGCGTGCGTGGCGGTGGCGGATGCCGGATGCCAGGTGGGAGAGGAAGAACAGGACCACGGCCAGGGCGGAGACGGTCGCGCCGGCGGCGGTGCTCAGGTGCCAGGAGAGCAGCAGGCCGAAGAAGGTGGCGGTCACGCCGAGCAGCGCCGCGAGGACCATCACGCCCCGCACGCTCCGCGCCCACGGCAGTGCGGCCGCCGGCGGAGCGATGAGCAGCCCCAGCACCAGCAGTGTTCCCACGATGTGGAAGGACGCGACGATGGCCAGCGCCAGCAGCCCCAGCAGTACGGCATGGGCCAGGCGGGGACGCAGACCGAGGGTCCGCGCCTTGCGTGCGTCGAAGGCCAGGGCGAGGAAGGCCCGGTGGCCGAGGACCGAGACGGCCAGCGCCAGCAGCAGCGCCCCGCCCAGCAGCGCCAGGTCCTGTTCCCGCACGGCGAGGACGTCGCCGAAGAGGAAGCCGGTCAGGTCCACCGCGAAGGACTGCGACCGCGAGACGATGATGACGCCGAGCGACAGCATCCCCACGAACAGCAGCCCGATACCGGTGTCCTGGGACAGCCGCGGGGTGCGGCCGAGCGCGGTGACACCGGCCGTCATGACCGCCGCGCTCAGCAGCGCCCCCACCATGGGGTTGCCGCCCAGCAGCGCGGCGAGTGCCACTCCGGGCAGCAGGCCGTGCGACATGGCGTCACCGAGGAAGGCCATGCCCCTCAGCACCACCCAGGTGCCCGCCAGGGCGCAGATCGCCGACACCAGGACTCCGCCCCACAAGGCGCGTTGCACGAAAGTCGCCTCGAAAGGGACTGTCAACCACTCCATGCGAGCACACTACAATGAAAACCATGTTCAAAAAATCCGGCCCCCCGCCCGCCGCCCCCGGGGGTGCGACACCCCGCATCCATCTGACCGAGCTGTCCGCGGGTTACACCGGCCGTCCGGTCCTTCATCAACTCACCGTCGAAATAAAGACGTTGGCCACCACCGCGCTCATCGGCCCGAACGGCAGCGGGAAGTCGACCCTCCTCGGCGTCCTGGCCGGCGTGATCCAACCCACATCGGGGAGGCTCCGCCGTGACGGCAACCGGCCTCCGGCGTTCGTCCCGCAGCGCGGCGCCGTCGGTGACACGCTGCCCCTGACGGTCAGGCAGACGGTGGAGATGGGGCGCTGGGGCGAACGCGGCCCGTGGCGCCGGCTGACCCGGCAGGACCGCGCCACCGTGGACACGGCCATGGACCGCCTGGGCATCGCCGGCCTGGCCGCGCGTCAACTCGGGGAACTCTCCGGCGGACAGCGGCAGCGCGCCCTGATCGCCCAAGGGCTCGCCCAGGAGTCGGACCTGCTCCTGCTCGACGAGCCGACCACCGGACTCGACCCCGAAGCCAGGGAGCGCATAGCGACGCTGCTGACGGAACTGGTCGCCGACGGCGTGACCGTCGTCCACGCCACGCACGATCTGGACGCCGCCCGCTCGGCCGACGCCTGCCTCCTGCTCCGCGAGGGACGCCTGGCGGGACAGGGGAACCCCGAGCGGCTCCTCACCCCTTCGACACTCGCCCAGGTCTGGCAGCCGGCCTGAGGCACCGGCAGCCCCGCACGGCTACCGCACATGAAAACCGTTGTCGTATGCTGATGGCGCCCCCGACGCGGCATCACTGCCGACGGCCTCCGGCCCGGTCGGGGCGCCCCCGCCCACCGGCGGCGCGTTCCGTGCCGCCGGACCCTCCCGACCGAGAGGAACCCCCATGGCCGTACCCAAGCGCAAGATGTCCCGCAGCAACACCCGCCACCGCCGCGCCCAGTGGAAGGCGAGCACGCCGAACCTGGTGCCGGTCACGGTGGACGGCGTGACCCACCGGGTCCCGCAGCACCTCGTGCCCGCCTACCGGCGGGGCCTGCTGCGCCCGGAGGACTGAGGCCGGTGCCCGGCCGGACCCGCGCGCGGCCCTCTCCGCATGCCCGACGGCCGACGACGAACAGGCGCCCGACGACGCCCCCTTCCCTCCCCGCGGTCCCGGGGCACGGCCACGAGGGCGTGGCAGCGGCCGTCCGGTCCGGGCACGGTGCCGCCGGGCCCGCCCCGGCGGTGGCCGGACGGCACCCATGAGCGACGGGAGGCACACTCATGCACGGAACGGCCCGCGGCGAGTGGCGCACGACCCCGCAGCGAGCCGCGGTCCTCGACGCCCTGCGTGACCACGACGACTTCGTCTCGGCGCAGCGTCTGCACGCGGCTCTGTCCGCGGAAGGCGTGACGGTGGGGCTGACCACCGTCTACCGCACGCTCCGGCTGCTGGAGGCGGCCGGGCACGTCGACGTGGTGCGTGACAGCGACGGCGAGCGCTTCTACCGGCCCAGGCCGGACGACGGCCACCGGCACTACCTCGTCTGCCGGATGTGCGGCCTCAGTCTGGCCGTCGACTCCGAGGAGGTCGAGGAGTGGGTGACGAGGATCGCGCGCGAGATCGGGTTCCACGCCGTGGACCACACCGTCGAACTCACCGGTGTGTGCGACGGCTGCCGCCCCGGTCCGGTGGACCGCCGGGCGGACTCGTGAGCGGCCGGTGCGCACACGCGTGATCCGCGGAGCGGGCTTCCCCGTCGGTGCGCTCCCCCGGCCCGTTCACGGGCCGGGGG
>NZ_JBHYVC010000101.1:0-13493 GCF_042749965.1 Streptomyces sp. NPDC059454
CGGCCTCACCCACCGCCAGCACGGCACCCAGCAGTTCGGCCGACAGCACCGCACCCGGCTCGACGTCCAGCAGACCGAACCGCCCCGGATGCTCCGACGTGGCCGACCTCGCCAGGCCCCACACACCGGTCCCGGTCAGGTTGTCGCCCGTGACCGCGCCCCGCGTCACGAACACCAGCCGCGACTGCGCGCACCGCTCGTCGGCCAGCCACGACCGCACCAACTCCAGCGCCCACGCGGTGACGTCGTGTACGACGTCCACCACCGTGGCGTTCTCGCGCGTGGCGGGCTGCGGTACGACGGCGAACACCGTCGCCGGTACCTCACCGGCCGTGAGGAGCGCACTGATGTCGGTGTGACGGGGCCCGGGCAGTGCGGCCAGGAGGTCGCCGGTGGTGGGGTCGAGGACGGCCGTGGAGGCGGTCTCGGTGCCGCTCGCCGGTGCGGCGGCGGGGGTCCACGTGAGGTGGAAGAGGGCGTCCCGGGTCGTGGTGTCGACGGCTGTGCCGGAGGCGACGGCGCGCAGCACCAGGTTCTCGATGGTGGCGACCGGTGCTCCGGTGGGGTCGGCGACGGCGACGGACGCGGACTCGTCGCCGGTCCGGGTCAGGCGGACGCGGACGGCCCGGGCGCCGGTGGCGTGCAGGGTGACGCCTTCCCAGGAGAACGGGACGACTCCCCGCGCGAGTCCGCCGAGGGCGGAGATCTGCACGGACGCGTCGAGCAGCGCCGGGTGCAGGCCGAAGCCGGCCGCGTCGCGCTCCGCGGAGTCGGGGAGGGCGACCTCGGCGTACACGTCGTCGCCCCGGCGCCAGGCGGCGCGCAGGCCCTGGAAGAGGGGGCCGTACTCGTATCCGCCCTCGGCCATGCGCTCGTAGAGGCCCGTCAGGTCGACGGGCTCGGCGTCGGCGGGCGGCCAGACGGCGGTGTCGAAGGCTGCGGTGTCGAAAGCGGGAGCCGTGCCCGGGGCGAGGACGCCGGTGGCGTGCTCGGTCCAGGGCCGGTCGTCCTCGCCCTCCGGCCGGGAGCGGGCGGTGAGGACCCTGCGGCCCGCGGCGTCGGCCGGTCCGACCTGGAGGTGCAGTTGGACGCCGCCCTGTTCCGGAAGGACGAGGGGGGCCGCCAGGGTGAGTTCCTCGACGCGGTCGCAGCCGACCTCGTCCCCTGCCCGCACCGCGAGTTCGACGAAGGCGGTGCCGGGCAGCAGGACGTTGCCCATGACGACGTGTTCGCCCAGCCACGGGTGGGTGCGCAGGGAGAGGCGGGTGGTGAGGAGGAGGCCGTCGGAGTCGGAGAACTCGACGGCCGCGCTGAGCAGGGGGTGGCCGGCGGAGCGCAGACCGGCGGACTCGACGTCCCCGGAGGATGCGTCGGGCGTGGGCCAGTAACGCTGGTGCTGGAAGGGATAGGTGGGGAGGTCGGTGAGCCGTGCTCCGGTTCCGGCGAGGTAGGCGGTCCAGTCGACCGTCTGGCCGTGTGCCGCGAGCCGTGCGAGGGCGGTGAGGGCCGTGGTCTCCTCGTCGCGGTCCTTGCGCAGAAGAGGTACGAGGAGGGCGTCGTCGCCGGCGCTCTCACGCGCCATGCCGCTCAGCACACCGTCCGGACCCAGCTCGACGAAACGGGTGACACCCTGCCCGGCCAGCGCGCGGACACCGTCGTCGAAGCGCACGGCCTCACGGACGTGGGTCACCCAGTAGCCGGGCGACGCCAGCTCGCCGGGCGCCGCCACAGCACCCGACACGTTGGAGACGACGGGCAACCGCGGCTCACCGTAGGACAGCCCCTCCGCGACCGCGCGGAACTCCTCCAGCATCGGCTCCATCAGCGGCGAGTGGAAGGCATGCGACACCCGCAGCCGGGACGTACGCCGCCCCAGCCCCCGGAACACCTCCGCCACAGCCTCCACCGCAGCCTCAGCGCCCGAAATCACCACCGAGGAGGGGCTGTTGACGGCCGCGATCGACACCTCATCCGTCAGGTGCGGCAGTACCTCGGCCTCGGTCGCCTCGACGGCGACCATGGCACCACCGGCGGGCAGCGCCTGCATCAGCCGGCCACGCGCGGCCACCAACGCACATGCGTCCGCGAGAGAGAACACACCCGCCACATGCGCGGCAGCCACCTCACCGATCGAATGACCGGCCACGAACTCCGGCCGCACACCCCACGACTCCACCAACCGGAACAACGCCACCTCAACCGCGAACAACCCCGCCTGCGCATACGCGGTTCCGTTCAGCGCCTCCGCGTCCTCGCCCCAGACCACGTCGCGCAACGGCCGGTCCAAGTGCTCGTCCAAGCCCGCGCACACCGCGTCGAACGCCTCCGCGAACACCGGGAAACGAGCATGCAGTCCACGCCCCATACCCAGCCGCTGCGAACCCTGACCCGAAAACAGGAAGGCGGTCGAGCCGCCCTGGGCGGTGCCTTCGAGGACGGCGGGGTGGGGTGCGGCGCCGGCGAGGGCGGTGAGGGCCTGGGCGGTGGTGTCGGGGTCGGTGGCGAGGATCACCGCGCGGTGCGGGAGCGGGGCGCGGCTGGCCGCCAGGGACAGGGCGATGTCGGCGTACCGGGGGCGGGTGGCCGAGGCGTCGACGTGGGCGAGGAGACGTTCGGCCTGGGCGCGCAGGGCGGCCTCGGAGCGGGCGGACAGCAGCCACGGGGTCACGGCGGGGTCGACGGCCGGAGCCTGCGTACCCGTGTCGTCGGATGCCTCCGCCTCCTCGAGAAGGGGGGCCTGTTCCAGCAGGACGTGGGCGTTGGTGCCGCTGATGCCGAAGGCGGAGACGCCGGCGCGGCGGGGGTGCTCGGCGGTGGGCCAGTCGGTGGCCTCGGTGAGGAGTTCGACGGCGCCGGCGGTCCAGTCGACGTGGGAGGTGGGCGTGTCGACGTGCAGGATGCCGGGGAGGACTCCGTGGCGCATCGCCATGACCATCTTGATGACGCCCGCGACACCGGCCGCCGCCTGGGCGTGGCCGATGTTCGACTTGACGGCGCCGAGGCGCAACGGCCGGTCGGCGGGCCGGCCCTGGCCGTAGGTGGCGAGGAGGGCCTGGGCCTCGATGGGATCGCCGAGGGTGGTGCCGGTGCCGTGCGCCTCGACGGCGTCGACCTGGTCGGGGGTGAGGCGGGCGTCGGCGAGGGCGGCCTCGATGACCCGGCGCTGGGAGGGGCCGTTGGGGGCGGTGAGGCGGCTGCTGGCGCCGTCCTGGTTGACGGCGGTGCCGCGGATGACGGCGAGGACCTGGTGGCCGTTGCGGCGGGCGTCGGAGAGACGCTCGACGAGGAGGACGCCGACGCCCTCGCCCCAGGCGGTGCCGTCGGCGGCTTCGGCGAAGGGCTTGCAGCGGCCGTCGGGGGCGAGGCCGCGCTGGCGGGAGAACTCGGTGAACAGTTCGGTGGTCGGCATCATGGCGACGCCGCCGGCCAGGGCGAGGGAGCACTCGCCGGCGCGCAGGGCGCGGGTGGCGAGGTGGAGGGCGACGAGGGAGGAGGAGCAGGCGGTGTCGACGGTGACGGCCGGGCCCTCCAGGCCGAGGGTGTAGGAGATGCGGCCGGACAGGACGCTCATGGCGCCGCCGGTGAGGTTGTGGCCCTCGGTCTCCTCGGTGGTGCGGGCGAGGGAGCCGTAGTTGGTGTCGGCGCCGCCGACGAAGACGCCGGTGTCGGTGTTGCGGAGGGAGGCGGGGCTGATGCGGGCGCGTTCGACGGCCTCCCAGGCGGTCTCCAGCAGGAGCCGCTGCTGCGGGTCCATGGCGAGGGCTTCGCGGGGGGCGATGCCGAAGAGGTCGGCGTCGAAGTCGGCGGCGCCGTCGAGGAAGCCGCCCTCGCGGACGTAGCTCTTGCCGGGGGTGCCCGGGTCGGGGTCGTAGAGGGAGTCGAGGTCCCAGCCACGGTCCTCGGGCAGCGGGCCGACGGCGTCGGTGCCGTCGGCGACGAGCCGCCACAGGTCCTCCGGGGAGCGGACGCCGCCGGGGAAGCGGCAGGCCATGCCGATGACGGCGATCGGCTCGCTCTGGCCGGCCTCGACGGACTCCAGCCGCTGACGGGTGCGACGCAGGTCTGCGGTGACCTTCTTGAGGTAGTCGCGGAGCTTGTCTTCGGAGCTTGCCATGGGGGTGGAATCCTCTGGTTCTGGCTGGAAGGACGCGGGGCCGGGCCGGGTGGGTCAGGCGAGGCCGAGTTCGTTGTCGATCAGGTCGAACATCTCGTCGTCCGTGGTGGTGTCGAGGTCGGTGTCGTCGCGCTCGCCGGTGGTCTCCGTGGTGGCGTCGAGCTTCCACTGGAGGGCCTGGAGGCGCTTGGCCAGGCGGGCCCGGTCCTGGTCGTCGAGTTCGGTGCCGTGCACGGCGGCTTCGAGGTCGGCCAGCTCGGCGAAGACGGGCTGGTCCGCGTCGCCGGGGCCGGCGGGGCCGGTGCCGAGTTCGTCCCGCAGGTGGCGGACGAGGGCGGCCGGGTCCGGGTGGTCGAAGATGAGGGTGGTGGGCAGGGTCAGGCCCGTCTCCGCGTTGAGCCGGTTGCGGAGTTCGACCGCGGTCAGGGAGGACATGCCGAGGTCGAGGAAGCCGCGCCCGGAGTCCAGGGCCTCGGCGGAGGCGTGGCCGAGGACGGCGGCGACGTGGCCGATGACCGTGCGGTGCAGCAGGGCCTGCTGCTGGGGGCCGCTGAGCGCGGCGAGCCTGCGGCGGAAGTCCTGCGGTCCGCCCGTGGTCGCGGCGTCGGCGGCGCGGCGGGCGGCCGGCCGGGCGAGGGCCCGCAGCAGCGGGGGCACCTGGTCGGCGCGCAGGGCACGCGGGTCGAGTCGTACGGGGACCAGGTGGGCGGTGTCCAGGGCGGTGGCCGCGTCGAGCAGGCCGAGGCCCTGATCGGCGGTGAGAGGGCGGATGCCGGCCCGGTCCAGTCGGGCGAGGTCGGCTTCGTCGAGGGCGCCGGTGAGGTCGCTGCGGTCCTCCCAGAAGCCCCAGGCGAGGGAGACGGCGGTGAGGCCGCGGGCGCGCCGGTGCTGGGCGAGGGCGTCGAGGAAGGCGTTGGCGGCGGCGTAGTTGGCCTGCCCGGGGCCGCCCGCGAGGCCCGCGTAGGAGGAGAACAGCACGAACGCGGAGAGCTTGGTGTCGCGGGTGAGTTCGTGCAGGTTCCAGGCGGCGTCGGCCTTGGGCCGCAGGACGTGGTCGAGGCGTTCGGGGGTGAGGGTGTCGAGGAGGCCGTCGTCGAGGACGCCGGCCGCGTGCACCACGGCGGTCAGGGGGTGCTCGGCGGGTACGGCGGCGAGGGTGGCGGCGAGCTGGTCGCGGTCGGCGGCGTCGCAGGCGACGACGGAGACCTCGGCGCCGAGGGCGGTGAGTTCGTCGCGCAGGGCCGCGGCGCCGGGGGCGTCGGGGCCGCGGCGGCCGGTGAGCAGCAGGTGGCGTACACCGTGCCGGGTGACGAGGTGGCGGGCGACGAGGGCGCCGAGGACGCCGGTGCCGCCGGTGACGAGGACGGTGCCGGTCGTCGTTTCGTCGCCCCACGGGGTGCCGTCCGCGGGTGTGGTGCTGTCGCGACCGGCGCGGACCAGGCGGGGCACGGTGACGGTGCCGGAGCGCACGGCGAACTGGTGCTCGCCGGTGCGGCCGGCGGCGGCGACGGCGGCGAGCAGGGCGGTGGCCGACGGGTCGGCGTGATCCGTGCCGTCGGCCGCGCTGTCGGCCGCGCTGTCGGTGGTCGGATCGAGGTCGGCGAGGAGGAAGCGGCCGGGGTGTTCGGTCTGGGCGGACCGCAGCAGGCCCCAGACGGTGGCGTCGGCGAGAGCCGGGACGCTGTCGTCGGGTCCGGTGGCGAGGGCGCCCTCGGTCACCACGAGGAGCCGGGTGGCCGTGTGGCGCGGGTCGCTCAGCCAGGTGGTGGCCAGGTGCAGTGCCCGGTGGGCGGAGGTGTGGGCGGCGGTCACCACGTCCTGGGCGGTGGTGCCGGTGTCGTGGGTGTGGGGGACGACGACCACGGCCGGCTGTTCGGTGTCGCCGCTGTCGAGGGCGGCGGTGAGGTCGTCGAGGGTGGGGTGGACGTGGACGGTGGCGCCGGCGCGTTCGAGCGCGGCAGTCAGGCGTCCGGGGCTTCCGACGACCGCCCAGGGGCCGGTGAGGTCGGCCGGGTCGGTGTCGCCGGTCCACGGGGTCCACTCGACGCGGTGCAGGGCGTCGGGGGCGGTGGCGGCCGGGAGCCGGTCGGGGGTGGCCGGGCGGGTGGCGGCGGTGGCGGTGAGGACGGGGGCTCCGGTGCCGTCGTGGGCGTGCACCCTCCAGGTGCCGCCGTCGTCGGTCAGCCGCAGGCGCAGCCGGGTGGCGCCGGTGGCGTACGTGGTGACGTCCTGCCAGCGCTGCGGCAGTGCGGGCGCGGTGGCGTGCTCGGGGGTGGCGGCCAGGGCGAGGGCCGTCTGGAGCAGCGCCGGGTGGACGCGGAACCGGCCGGCGTCGGCGCGGGCGTCCTCGGGGAGTTCCACGTCGGCGAGGAGGTCGGTGCCGTGCCGCCACACCGCGCGCAGGGTGCGGAAGGCGGCGCCGGTGTCCAGGCCGCTGCCGTCGAGGGGGTCGTGGGCCCGGCCGGGGTCGGCGGGGCGGGCGCCGGCGGGCGGCCAGGTGTCCGGTCCTGCCGGGGCGGGTGCCGGGTCGCCGGCGGTGAGGGTACCGGTGGCGTTCAGGGTCCAGGGCACGTCGGTGCCGTCCGGGTCGGGGACGCGGGAGTGGACGGTGAGCGCGCGCCGATCCGGGCCGGCGTCGGTGCCCTCGGGGGCGGAGACGGTGATCTGGAGGTCGACGCGGCCCCGTTCGGGGACGGCGATCGGGGTGTGCTCGTCGAGGGTGGTGACGAGCGGGCAGCCGGTCTCGTCGCCGGCCCGTACCGCCCAGTCGAGCAGGGCGGTGCCGGGGACGACGGCGGTGCCGTGCACGCGGTGGCCGTCCAGCCAGGGCTGTGCGGTCAGCGACAGGCCGCCGCCGAGGACGGCGCCGCCGTCGGCGAGCCGTACGACCGTGTCGAGTCCGGTGGGGTCGGCCTGGGCGCCGGTGGCCTCCAGCCAGTACCGCTCGCGCTGGAAGGCGTAGGTGGGCAGGTCCACGGGGCGGCCGTGGGCGACGGCGGGCCGCCAGTCGACGGGGACGCCGGCGACGTGGGCGGCGGCCAGCGCGGTCAGCACCCGGTCGGTGCCGCCGTCGTCGCGGCGCAGCGAGCCGAGGGCGACCGCGTCGGCGCCCGCCGCGGTGACGGTGTCCTCGATGCCGACGGTGAGCACCGGGTGGGGGCTGCACTCGACGAACACGTCGTGGCCCTGGTCGAGGAGGGCGCGCAGGGACTCCTCCAGGCGGACGGTGCCGCGCAGGTTGCGGTGCCAGTAGGGGGCGTCCAGGGCGGTGCCGGGCAGCCAGTCGGCGGTGACGGTGGAGAAGAACGGGATGTCGCCGTCGCGGGGTTCGATGCCGGCCAGGGCGGCGGGCAGGGTCTCGGCGAGCCGGTCGACGTACGCGGAGTGGGAGGCGTAGTCGACGGGGATGCGGCGGGCGCGCACGCCCCGCTCCGCGCAGCCGGCGAGGAGGGTGTCGAGGCCGTCGGTGTCGCCGGAGACCACCACGGAGGAGGGGCCGTTGACGGCGGCGACCGACACGCCGGGCAGGTCGGCGACGAGCGCGGCGACCTCGTCGTGCGGTGCGGTGACGGCCACCATGCCGCCGTGACCGGAGAGTTCGCGGGCGATGGCGAGGCTGCGCACGGCGACGATCCGCGCGGCGTCCTCGAGGGACAGGGCGCCGCTGACGGCGGCGGCGGCGATCTCGCCCTGGGAGTGGCCGAGGACGGCGGCGGGCCTGAGGCCGTGGGCGCGCCACACCTCGGCGAGCGCGACCATCACCGCCCACAGGGCGGGCTGGGCGACGTCGACCCGGTCGAGGGAGGGTGCGCCGTCGGCGGCGCGCAGTACGTCGGTGAGGGACCAGTCGACGTGCGGGGCGAGGGCGTCGGCGCAGGCGGCGATCCGCTCGGCGAACACCGGGGAGATGTCGATGAGTTCGGCGCCCATGCCGGCCCACTGGGAGCCCTGGCCGGGGAAGACGAGGACGGCCCTGCGGTCACGGCCGGCGCCCCGGCCGCCGCTGGTCACGGCGGGCGAGGGGACGCCGTCGGCGAGGGCGGCGAGGCCGGCGCGGAAGTCGCCCGTGGTGGTGGCGACGACGACGGCGCGCCGCTCCAGGGTGGCCCGGCGGGTCACGAGGGACAGGGCGATGTCGGCGGGTGCGAGGCCGGGGTGCGCGTCGAGGTGGGCGAGGAGGGCGCGGGCCTGACCGCGCAGGGCGGCGTCGCTGCGGGCGGACAGGATCCAGGGCAGCGGGCGGTCGGCGCGGGCCTCCGGCGCGTCGTCGACGCCGCTGTCCGTCTCGTCGGCGGGCTCCGGTTCGGCCGGGGCCTGTTCGAGGATGACGTGGGCGTTGGTGCCGCTGATGCCGAAGGAGGAGACGGCGGCGCGCAGGGGGCGGGGGGTCGCCGGTTCGGGCCACTCGGTGGCCTCGGTGAGGACGCTGACGGCGCCGGCGGACCAGTCGACGTGCGGGGTGGGCGCGTCGACGTGCAGGCTCCTGGGCAGCAGGCCGTGCCGCAGGGCGAGGACCATCTTCATGACGCCGGCCACGCCCGCGGCGGCCTGGGTGTGCCCGATGTTCGACTTGACGGAGCCGAGCAGCAGCGGCCGCCCGGGATCGCGGTCCTGGCCGTAGGTGGCGAGGAGCGCCTGGGCCTCGATGGGGTCGCCGAGGCGGGTGCCGGTGCCGTGCGCCTCGACGGCGTCGACCTCGGCGGCGGCGACACCGGCGTCGGCCAGGGCCTGGCGGATGACGCGCTGCTGGGCGGGCCCGTTGGGGGCGGTGAGGCCGTTGGAGGCGCCGTCCTGGTTGACGGCGGAGCCGCGGACGACGGCGAGGACCTGGTGGCCGTTGCGGCGGGCGTCGGAGAGCCGCTCGACGAGGATCAGACCGACGCCCTCGGAGAAGCCGGTGCCGTCGGCGGCGGCGGCGAACGGCTTGCAGCGGCCGTCGGCGGCCAGGCCGCGCTGGCGGGAGAAGTCGACGATGATCTCCGGCGAGGACATCACGGTGACGCCGCCGGCCAGGGCCATGGTGCACTCGCCGCGACGCAGCGCCTGGAGCGCCATGTGCAGGGCGACGAGGGAGGAGGAACAGGCGGTGTCGACAGTGACGGCCGGGCCCTCCAGGCCGAGGGTGTAGGCGACGCGGCCGGAGACGATGCTGTTGGCGTTGCCGTTGTTGACGTAGCCGGCGATCTCGTCGGGGACGTGGGTGACGCGCTTGAGGTAGTCGCTGGAGGACAGGCCGGCGAAGACGCCGGTGCGGCTGCCGCGCACCGACCGGGGGTCGATGCCGGCGCGTTCGAACGTCTCCCAGGCGGTCTCCAGGAGCAGGCGCTGCTGCGGGTCCATGGCGAGGGCCTCGCGCGGGGAGATCCCGAAGAAGTCGGCGTCGAAGTCGGCGGCGTCGTGCAGGAAGCCGCCCTCGCGGGTGCGGGAGGTGACCTGGTCGCCGGGCAGGGCGTCGTAGAGGCCGTCGAGGTCCCAGCCGCGGTCGCCGGGGAACTCGGCGATGGCGTCGGCGCCGTCGGCGAGGAGCCGCCACAGGTCCTCCGGGGAGCGCACCCCGCCGGGGAGGCGGCAGGCCATGCCGACGATCGCGAACGGCTCCTCTCCCCCGGGGGCGGCCGGGAGGGGTGCCGGGGCGGCGGGCGCGGTCGCGGGGGTGGTGCCGGAGAGTTCGCCGTCGAGGTGGGCGGCGAGTTCGGCGAGGGTCGGGTGGTCGAAGACGAGGGTGGCGGGCAGCCGCAGCGCGGTGGCGGCGTTGAGCCGGTTGCGCAGTTCGACGGCGGTCAGCGAGTCGAAGCCGAGGTCGCGGAAGGCGCGGCCGCCGTGCAGCTGGGCGGGGTCGGTGTGGCCGAGGACGGCGGCGGCGTGGGTGGCGACGAGGTCGCGCAGCAGGGTGAGCCGGTCGTCGGCGGACAGGCCGGCCAGGCGCAGCCGCAGTCCGTCGGTGCCGCCGGCGGCGCCCGCCCTGGCGGTGCGGCGGACCGGGCCCCGGTACAGGGCGCGCAGCAGGTGCGGGATCTCGCCGTCACTGGTACGCAGCCGACCGGTGTCGAGGCGGACGGGGACCAGGTGCGGGCGCTGTTCGGCGAGCGCGGCGTCGAACAGGGCCATGCCGTCGGCCGCCGACAGCGGCAGGACGCCGGAGCGGCGGACGCGGGCGAGGTCGGTGTCGTCGAGGTGGCCGGTCATGGCGCTGGCGTCGGCCCACAGGCCCCAGGACAGGGAGGTGGTGGGCAGGCCGTCGGCGCGGCGGCGGTGGGCGAGGGCGTCGAGGTAGGTGTTGGCGGCGGCGTAGTTGGCCTGTCCGGCGTTGCCGAAGACGCCGGCGCCGGCGGAGAAGAGCACCAGGTCCGCGAGGTCGAGGTCGCGGGTGAGGCGGTGCAGTTGGCGGGCGGCGTCGGCCTTGGGGGCCAGGACGGTGCGCAGCCGGTCGGGGGTGAGGTGTTCGAGGGCGCCGTCGTCGAGGGCGCCGGCCGCGTGCACCACGGCGGTGAGCGGGTGGTCGGCGGGTACGGCGGCGAGGGTCGCGGCGAGCTGGTCGGCGTCGGCGGCGTCGCAGGCGACGACGGAGACCTCGGCGCCGAGGGCGGTGAGTTCCTCGCGCAGGGCGGTGGCGCCGGGGGCGTCGGGGCCGCGGCGGCCGGTGAGCAGCAGGTGGCGCATGCCGTGCCGGGTGACGAGGTGCCGGGCGAGGATGCCGCCGATGGTGCCGGTGCCGCCGGTGATCAGGACGGTGCCGTCGGGGTTCCAGGCGCGCGGCACGGTGAGGACGATCTTGCCGTAGTGCTTGGCCTGCGCCATGTGGCGGAAGGCGTCGCGGGCGTGGTGGACGTCCCAGGTGACGGTGGGCAGCGGGCTCAGGGAGCCGTCGGCGAAGAGACGGGTGAGGTCGGCGAACATCTCCCGGATGCGGTCCTCGCCGGCCTCGCGCAGTTCGTACGCCTGGTAGAGGGCGACGCCGGGGTGGTCGAGGGCGACCCGGCCGGGGTCGCGGACGTCGGTCTTGCCCATTTCGACGAGGCGTCCGCCGGGGGCGAGCAGGCGCAGCGAGGCGTCGACGAAGTCGCCGGCCAGCGAGTTCAGTACGACGTCCACGCCGCGTCCGCCGCTGGTCTCCCGGAACCGGTCCTCGAAGTCGAGGGTGCGGGAGGAGGCGAGGTGGTCGTCGGCCCAGCCCTCGGCGCGCAGCAGGCGCCGCTTGTGGTCGCCGGCGGTGCCGTAGACCTCGGCGCCCCAGTGGCGGGCGAGCTGGGCGGCGGCCATGCCGACGCCGCCGGCGGCGGCGTGGACGAGGACGGACTCGCCCGCGGTGAGGCCGGCGAGGTCGCGCAGGCCGTAGTAGGCGGTGAGGAAGGCGACGGGGACGGAGGCGGCCTGGGTGAAGGTCCAGCCGTCGGGCACGGGGGCGATCATGCGGGCGTCGGCGACGGCGTGGGTGCCGAAGCCGCCGGTGACCAGGCCCATGACGCGGTCACCGGGGGCGAGGCCGGTGACGCCGGGTCCGGTGGCGGTGACGACGCCGGCGGCTTCGGCGCCGAGGAGGACGGCGGGGCCGGGGTACATGCCGAGGGTGTTGAGGACGTCGCGGAAGTTGAGTCCGGCGGCGCGTACCTCGATGAGGACGTGCCCGGGCGCGGGCGCGTCGGTGATCTCGGGGCAGGGCACCAGTTCCAGCTGGTCGACGGAGCCCTTGACCGGGATGTCCAGGCGCCAGGCGGCGGCGCCGTCGGGCGCGCTCAGGGTGTCGGCGGTGCGGGGGCGGGCCAGTCGGGGCGCGTGGGCGGTGCCCTGGCGCAGGGCGAGCTGCGGTTCGCCGGTGGCGAGCGCGGCGGGCAGGGCCTGCCAGGAGTCCTGGTGGACGTCGAGGTCGGCGAGGACGAGGCGGCCGGGGTGCTGGGACTGCGCGGAGCGCACCAGGCCCCAGACGGCGGCGCCGGGCAGGTCGTGCGCGGGGTCGCCGGGCCCGGTGGCGACGGCGCCCCGGGTGACCACGACGAGCGGGATCTCCGCGGTGCGGTCGTCGGCGAGCCAGTCGTTGACGGCGGTCAGGACCTCGCCGAGGACGGTGTCGGGGACGGCCGGGGTGTCGTCGCCGGGGCGGGCGGCGGACGGCGCGTCGGCGCCGGGGGCGGCCGTCGCGGCCTGTCCGGTGAACAGCAGGACGGCGGTGGGGCGTTGGCCGGTGGCGTCGTCGAGAGCCGTGAGGTCGGCGAGGACGGGCAGTGACGTGCCGCCGCTGCCGTCGGGGGCGGTGACGGGGGTGCGGGGGGTGCCGAGCACGGCCCAGCCGGTCGCGTCGGCGGGGGTGGCGGCGGGCGCGAGGGGGGTCCAGTCGAGGTGGAACAGCCAGTCGCGGGCGGCCCGTGCGGACGGGTCGAGGGTCTCGGCGGCCACCTCGCGGACGGCCAGTGAGTCGATGACGGCGACGGGTGCGCCGCTCGGGTCGGTGAGGTGGACGGTGACGGTGTCCTCGCCGGCCGGGGAGATCCGTACCCGCAGCGCGGTGGCGCCGGTGGCGTACAGGGACACGCCGGACCAGGCGAAGGGGACGACGGTGCGGTCGTCGCCGCCGGGGGCGAGCCCGGCGGCGTGCAGGGCGGCGTCGAGCAGGGCGGGGTGGATGCCGAACCGGGCGGCGTCGCCGCGCACCTGGTCGGGCAGGACGACCTCGGCGAAGACGTCGTCGCCGCGCCGCCAGGTGGCGCGGACGCCCTGGAAGACGGGGCCGTACTCGTAGCCGCGGTCGGCGAGCAGGTCGTAGAAGCCGTCGGCGGCCAGGGCGGTGGCGCCGGGCGGCGGCCAGGCGGTGAAGTCCTCGGGCCGCGCCACGGCGGGGGCGCCGGGCTCGGTGAGGGTGCCCTGGGCGCGCAGGGTCCAGAGGTCCTCGGTGTCGCCGTCGGGTCCGGTGGCCCGGGTGTGGACGGTGACGGGGCGGCGGCCGGAGTCGTCGGCGTCACCGATGCCGATCTGGACCTGGACCTCGCCGCGCTCCTGGAGGACGACGGGGGCCTGCAGGGTGAGTTCGTCGACGCTGCCGACGCCGAGGACGTCACCGGCGCGGATGACGGACTCGACGAGTGCGGTGCCGGGGACGATGACGGTGCCGGACACGGCGTGGTCGGCGAGCCAGGGCTGGCCGCGCAGGGACCAGCGGGCGGTGGCGACGAGTCCGTCACCGCCGGCGAGTTCGACCGAGGCGCCGAGCAGGGGGTGGTCGGGGGACTCCAGTCCGGCGGAGGTGACGTCGCCGGCGGAGTCGGCGAAGCGGGGCCAGTAGTGCTGCCGCTGGAAGGGGTAGGTGGGGAGGTCGACGCGGCGGGGGCGGGTGCCTTCGTAGAAGGCGTCCCAGTCGACGTCCGCGCCGCACGCCCACGCCTCACCG
>NZ_JBHYVC010000102.1:0-11579 GCF_042749965.1 Streptomyces sp. NPDC059454
CGGGTGGTCGCCCCTCACCCCTGTGTCAGACGCCCAGTCTCGTCCGGGTCGCTTCCACCAAACGGGTGACCGAGGTGTCGGCCACGTCCGCCACCTCGTCGTACGGGAACCAGCGCAGGTCGAGGGACTCGTCGCTGATCGCCTCGACGGCGCCGGCCGGAGCCAGCGCCGCGTACTGGACGTCCAGGTGCCAGGCACACGGTGTGTGATGGCGGTCCAGACGCACGGGGCCACCGGCCGCCAGGGTCAGTCCCGTGATGCCGGACTCCTCCGTCGCCTCCCGCAGGGCCGCCGCCGCGAGCGAGACATCACCCGGCTCGCAGTGTCCGCCCATCTGGAGCCACATCCGCAGCTTCCGGTGCAGGGTCAGCAGCACCCGGCCCCGCTCGGGATCGATCACCAGGCCGCTGGCCGTGATGTGACCGTCCGTACAGGCCTTCCACATGCCGTCCGGATGCGCCGCGAGGTGGTCCAGATAGGTCTGGCGCAGTTCGGGCTGGTCCTCGTACCCCTTGAGCACGAGGACCGCGTCGTCGTGGAGGCTCACTCGGCGTCGTCGCCCTTGTTCTCGCCCTCGCCCTCGTCCTTCTTCTTGAGGTCGGGCTTGCCGGCGGCCTCGCCGAGCATCTTGTCCAGCTCGGAGAAGTCGATCTGCTCGCGGTGCACGAACCCGTCCGGGTCGTCCAGGTCGGTCGCCGTCGGCAGCATGTCCGGGTGCGCCCACAGGGCGTCCCGGCCGTCGACCCCGCGCGCGTCGGTGAGCGAGGCCCACAGGCGCGAGGCGTCGCGCAGCCGGCGCGGACGCAGCTCCAGACCGATCAGCGTGGCGAACGTCTGCTCCGCAGGACCACCCGAGGCGCGGCGGCGGCGCAGCGTCTCGCGCAGCGCGTCGGCCGACGACAGCCGGGGCTTGGCCGCGGCGTGCACCACCGCGTCCACCCAGCCCTCGACGAGTGCCAGCGCCGTCTCCAGACGGGCCAGGGCAACCTTCTGCTCCGGCGTGTCCTCCGGCTGGAACATGCCCTGCTGGAGGGCCTCCTGCAGCTGCTCGGGGTTCTGCGGGTCGAACTGTCCGACGACGTCCTCGAGCTTGCCGGTGTCGACCTTGATCCCGCGCGCGTAGCCGTCGACGGCGCCGAACAGGTGCGAGCGCAGCCACGGGACGTGCGCGAACAGGCGCTGGTGAGCGGCCTCGCGCAGGGCGAGATACAGCCGCACCTCCTCCTGGGAGACGCCCAGGTCCTTGCCGAACGTCTCGATGTTCAGCGGCAGCAGCGCGGCCCGGCCGGCCGGGCCCAGCGGCAGGCCGATGTCGGACGAGCCGACGACCTCACCGGCGAGCACGCCGACGGCCTGCCCGATCTGCGTGCCGAACATGGCGCCGCCCATGGAGCGCATCATGCCGATCAGCGGGCCCGCCATGGCCTGCATCTCCTCCGGCAGGACATCGCCCATCGCGTTCCCGACGCGCTCGGCGACCGGGTCGACCAGCTCCCGCCACGCCGGGAGGGTGGCCTCCACCCACTCCGCGCGGCTCCAGGCCACGGCGGAATGGGCGCCCGACGGCAGTGAGGTCGCGTCGTCCAGCCACAGGTCGGCCAGACGGACCGCTTCCTCCACGGCCCTGCGGTCGGCGGGACCGACGCTCGCGTCCTTCGAACCCTCCGCGGTGCCCTGCGAGACGGTCTGCCGGGCGATCTGCTTGGCCATGTCCCAGTTCACCGGCCCGCCCTCGTAGGAGAGCATCTGGCCGAGCTGCTGGAACGCGGCGCCCAGGTCGTTGGGGTTCAGCGACCCGAACATCGCGGCGAACGGATTGTCCGCGCCAGGGCCGCCAAAGCCTCCGGCTCCGGGCGTGCCGAAGCCGAACGGGTTGGCCGGGCCCTGACCACCACCGCTCTGCGGGTCCTTCTTCTTGCCCTCGTCGCCGTCGTCCGGCTCCTCCGGCGGAAGGCCGAATCCGAATGGGGTGTCACTCACGGGTTTCCTCGGCTGGTAGGGCCACCGGTTCTTTCCGGCGGCACGGCTGCCCGACAACACCACCCAGCGTAGACACCTGAAGCGGTTCGGGCCTCGGTGCTTCGCCGACAGCAGGCCTGCGGCAGGATGGATGCCACCTGGTACGTACGCGTCGCTCGCGCTCGTACTGAAGACAACCGCTGGAGACGCCCGGTGAGTTCCCCAGATCCACAGGTTCGCGCAGCGCGAAACAACCCAACCGGTCCCGCGGCGCGCGGGCCCGTCGTCGCGGTCACCGGTGCCGCGTCCGGCATCGGCGCGCTGCTCACCGCACGGCTCGCCGTCTCGGAGGAGGTCAAGCAGGTCATCGCCATCGACGAGCGGCGCGGCGAGTGCGCCGAGGCGCGCTGGCACATCCTGGACGTGAGGGATCCGGCCATCGCGGACAAGCTGCGCGGGGCCGACGTGGTGGTCCATCTCGCGCTCGACCTCGATCTGGAGACCGATGCCGCCGCCCGGACGGCCTACAACGTGCGGGGCACGCAGACGGTGCTGACGGCCGCCGCGGCCGCCGGAGTGCACCGCGTGGTGCTGTGCACGTCGACGATGGTCTACGGAGCGCTGCCGGACAACGAGCTGCCGCTGTCCGAGGACGCGGAGCTGCGGGCCACGGCGGAGGCCACGGGCGTCGGCGACTTCCTGGAGATCGAGCGACTCGCGCGCCGGGCGCCCAGGGCGCACCCGGGGCTCAATGTCACGGTCGTGCGTCCCGCCGTGCTGGTGGGAGGTACCGACACCGCGCTGACCAGGTACTTCGAGTCGCCCCGACTGCTCGTGGTGGCCGGGTCGCGGCCCGCGTGGCAGTTCTGCCACGTCGAGGATCTGTGCAGCGCCCTGGAGTACGCCGTCCTGGAGAAGGTCGACGGTGAGCTGGCCGTCGGCTGTGACGGGTGGCTGGAGCAGGAGGAGGTCGAGGCGCTCAGCGGGATCCGGCGGATGGAGCTGCCGTCGGCGGTCGCGCTCGGCGCGGCGGCCCGGCTGCACCGGATCGGGCTCACCCCGTCGCCGGCCGGGGACCTGGCGTACACGATGTACCCCTGGGTGGTGAGCGGGAGCCGGCTGCACGATGCCGGGTGGCGGCCCGCGCACACCAACGAGGAGGTGCTCGTGGAACTGCTGGAGGAGGTGTCCGGCAGGCACACGGTCGTCGGCCGGCGGCTGGGGCGCAAGGACGCGACGGCGGCGGGCGCCGCGGGAGCGACGGTGGCCCTGCTGGGCGCGGCCGCGGTGGTGCGACGGGCACGCAAGGCCCGGCGCCGGATCTGACGCGCCTTTCGTGGGAGGCTCCGAACGGGCACGCGCGCGTGCCGGACGATGACACCGTTCCGCGTTGTCGCCGGGGTGGGGCACGATGGGGACATGGCATCGACGCACGACCACCCGGGTGAGCAGGCCGCACAGGACCCGATCAAGCTGATCTCGATCCGCGACACGCCGCTGTCCGTGGACGAGGTCCTCCGCGCGGTCGGGGACGACGCGGCCGGCGGGACGACGCTGTTCGTGGGCACCGTGCGCAACCACGACGAGGGCGCCGACGTCGACGAGCTCGGCTACTCGTGCCACCCCAGCGCCGAGGACGAGATGCGGCGGATCGCCGAGAAGGTCGCCGCCGAGTACCCCGTACGGGCGCTGGCCGCCGTCCACCGTGTGGGGGACCTCCGGGTCGGGGACCTCGCCGTGGTCGTCGGCGTGTCGTGCCCGCACCGGGGAGAGGCCTTCGAGGCCTGCCGGAAGCTGATCGACGACCTCAAGCACGAGGTGCCCATCTGGAAGCACCAGCGGTTCTCGGACGGCACCGAAGAGTGGGTCGGCGCGTAGCGCCGTCGTTGAGGGGTGGTGGTCGGGCGGCGGGAGGGCGGGTCGGCGCGTAGCGCCGTCGTTGAGGGGTGGTGGTCGGGCGGCGGGAGGGCGGGTCGGAGTCTGCTGAGGAGGCCCCGGACCTCCGGTTGCGTAACCCCACCCCTGGCGTGAGCGTTGTCACTGCTGATGGTTAATCTGCTGATCAGTCAGTGTTGCGGAGGCTCATGGGGTTGGGAGGTCGGCATGGCGGCGCTTGCCTGGTTGCTGATTCCGCTTGTGGCCGCGATCGGAGCGGGACTGTGGGGCAGTTGGGCCAATCGCACCCGCAAGGTGCGGGGCGACGGCCCCGAGCTCATCGGTTATGCCCGGTTCCGCGAGGCGATGGAGAAGCCGCGCTCGAGCAGCTGAAGGCCGGGAACAACAGGTCACGGCGTACGACGAGAGCAGGGCCGCCCGTCCGGGCGGCCCTGACGGTGCGCTGACAGGCCTGTCCCGTACTGTCGAGGCATGCCACGCCGCACCGCGACGATGCTCGCCTCCACCCTGATGCTGATCGCGCTCCTGTGCGTGGGTGTGTTCATTCCCGTGCCCTACTCGGAGATGTCCCCGGGGCCGACGGTGAACACGCTGGGTGAGCACGACGGTGAGCCGGTGCTGCAGATCGACGGCCGCAAGACCTACCCGACGGACGGTCACCTCAACATGACCACGGTGCGGGTCACCAGCGCCGACTACCGGATGAACCTCTTCGAGGCCGTCTACGGATGGCTCGCGCACGACAACAAGGTCGTTCCGCACGAGACCCTCTACCCCGACGGCAAGACGGAGGAGCAGTCCACCCAGGAGAACGCCGAGGAGTTCAGCCAGTCCCAGGAGAGCGCCAAGGTCGCGGCGCTGAAGGAACTCGACGTCCCGGTGAAGTCCTGGGTGATCGTCTCCACGGTGGTCAAGGGATCTCCCGCCGAGGGCAAGCTGCACGCGGGCGACGTGATCAAGGCCGTCGACGGCAGGGCGGTGCGGGAGCCGGACGACGTCGCCGAGCGGGTGACCGGGCACAAGCCGGGCGAGGACGTCGTCTTCACGGTCGTGCCGGCCAAGGAGCAGGCCGCCGCCGAGAAGGAGAACCGGACGGCGACGAGGACCGAGAAGGTGACGATCACCACCACGGCCTTCGAGGACGACGGCGAGAAGCGCGCCATCGTCGGGATCTCCGCCGGGACCGACCACACCTTCCCGTTCACCATCGACATCAAGCTCGCCGACGTCGGCGGGCCGAGCGCGGGCCTGATGTTCGCCCTCGGCATCTACGACAAGCTCACCCCGGGCAGCCTGACCGGCGGCACGTTCGTGGCAGGCACCGGCACGATCGACGACGACGGCAAGGTCGGGCCGATCGGCGGGATCGAGATGAAGACGGTCGGCGCGCGCGGCAAGGGCGCCCAGTACTTCCTCACGCCCGCCGACAACTGCGCGTCCGCCGCCAAGGACACCCCGGAGGGCCTCACCCTGGTGAAGGTGGACACCATCGACGACGCCCTGGACGCCCTGAAGGACATCCGCTCCGGCGACACCTCGGACCTGCCGACGTGCACGGCGTCCTGACCCGCCCCGTTACTCCTCGAACGTCGCCATCAGCGCCTGAGCCAGGCCCGGCACCAGCTCGGAGCCGGTGAGGACCTCCGTGGCGGAGTCCTTCTCACGCAGTCGCAGAGCCGACTCGCGGGCTCCGTCGCGCAGCACCGCGACCGTCATCCGGACCTCCTGACGCTCCGGGTGCCGCGCCACCCACTTCGTCAGCGCGGCCTCGTCCAGATCCTTCGGGACCTGGGCCTCGGCCGACGGCGGCAGCATCAGCCGCTCCACGGTCAGGGCACAGCCGGTCACCGCGTCGGGCCAGGCGATGGTGCCCAGGAACTCGTCGAGCGGCTTGCCCGTTGGAACCTCGTCCTGCTCGATCGGGGTGAGAGCGGTTGTCTCCTGTTCGTCGCCCAGACCGAGCCGGTCCGCGAGCGAGGGCTGTTCGGCCCGCAGCCGGGCGGTGTCGACGAGGGCGAACAGGCGGGCGGGCTGGTCCCAGCCGAGGCCGGAGACGTACTCGTCGATCTCGAGCACGGCCCGGGTGAGCGGACTGGCCGCCATGGGTGTGTTGGACATGGTCACAATCCTCTCTCGTTCCTGGCCGGAATCGGGAACCGAGTAAAGCGTGAGTAAGTTGCATAGGTGTGGACCCACGATCACGGGTGCCACGCATGGTCCGTGAAGACGCGGGCCTGACGAATCAACAGCGAACTTCGAGGTGCCTACCTTGGCTTTCCAGATGCCGGACCGCGGCGGAGGCCCGACGGGGCCACGGATCAGAGTGGGCCGCCCGTCCCGGCGGGTCCGGACCCTGCTCATGACACTGGGCGTCCTGGCCGTCCTCGGCATGGTGTTCACCATGTTCGCGGGCTTCTGGACCGACTGGCTGTGGTATCGCTCGGTCAACTACTCGTCGGTGTTCACGACGACCCTGTGGACCAAGATCGGGCTTTTCTTCGTCTTCGGTCTGCTGATGGCCCTCGCGGTCGGCTTCAACGTCTGGCTGGCGCACCGGATGCGGCCGCCGCTGAGCGCCATGTCGATGGAGCAGCAGAACCTCGACCGGTACCGGATGGGCATCGCCCCGTACAAGAAGTGGCTGCTGCTCGGCATCACCGCGCTGGTGGGCCTGATCGCCGGCGCCTCGGCGTCGAGCCAGTGGCGGACCTGGCTGATGTGGGTCAACGGCGTGTCCTTCGGCCAGAAGGACCCGCAGTTCAAGCTCGACGTCTCCTTCTACGCCTTCGACCTGCCCTGGTACCGGTTCCTGCTCGGCTTCGGCTTCGCCGCCACGATCCTGGCGCTGATCGCCGCCGCGCTCACCCACTACCTGTACGGCGGGCTGCGCATCACCAGCCCGGGCGCGCGCGCCACGGCCGCGGCCACCGGGCACCTGTCGGTGCTCCTCGGCGTCTTCGTCGCGCTGAAGGCGGTCGCGTACTGGCTCGACCGGTACGGACTGGCGGTGAAGTCCAGCGACTTCAAGGCGACCGACAGCTGGACGGGCCTCAGGTACGTCGACGCCAACGCCTATCTGCCGGCCAAGACGATCCTGTTCTGCATCGCCGTGATCTGCGCGCTGCTGTTCTTCGCCACCCTGTGGCGGCGCACCTGGCAGCTGCCCGTGATCGGCTTCGGCCTGATGGTGCTGTCGGCGATCCTCATCGGCGGCCTGTACCCGGCGATCGTGCAGAAGTTCCAGGTCCAGCCGAACGAGCAGGCCAAGGAAGCGCCGTACGTCGAGAAGAACCTCAAGGCCACGCGTGAGGCCTACGGCATCGACGACTCGCAGGTCACCGAGTACCCGGGCATCAGCCAGACCGAGGACAAGACGCAGCTGCGCGACGACGTCCCCCGGACGGCGAGCATCCGGATCATGGACCCGAACATCGTCTCGCCGACGTTCCAGCAGCTCCAGCAGATCAGGAACTACTACGCGTTCCCGACCAACCTGGACGTCGACCGGTACAGCAAGGACGGCAAGGACCAGGACACGGTCATCGGTCTGCGCGAGCTGAACCTCGACGGCATCCCGAAGCGGAACTGGATCAACGACCACTTCCGGTACACGCACGGATACGGAGTCGTCGCCGCCGAGGGCACCAGCGCCGACGCCGGCGGCCGTCCCGAGTTCACCGAGTCCGACCTGCCGTCCAAGGGCGATCTCGGGTCGTACGAGCAGCGCGTCTACTACGGGGAGCGGACGACGACGTACTCGATCGTCGGCGGGCCCCAGAAGGAGATCGACTACTCCGACGACAGCGGCGAGAAGACGTACAGCTACGAGGGCGACAGCGGGGTCAACCTCGAGAACCCGGTGAACCGGGCCGCCTACGCGGTCGCGTTCAGCGAGCCGCAGATCCTGTACTCGGGTGCGATCGGCGAGGGTTCGCGGATCCTGTACAACCGCACGCCGAAGGAGCGCGTCGAGGCGATCGCCCCGTGGCTGACCATCGACGGGGACGCCTATCCGGCGGTCGTGAACGGCCGGATCCAGTGGATCGTCGACGCCTACACCACCACCAACGGCTATCCGTACGCGTCGCGGACGACCCTCGGCGACACCACGGCCGACTCGCTGACCGCCACCAACGACCAGCGCGCGGTGGTGGCCCAGCAGAACCAGGTCAACTACATCCGCAACTCGGTGAAGGCGACCGTCGACGCGTACAGCGGCGAGGTCAAGCTCTACCAGTGGGACACCCAGGACCCCGTCCTGAAGACCTGGATGAAGGCCTTCCCGGACACGGTGCAGCCGAAGACCGAGATCTCCGGCGCGCTGATGGCCCATCTGCGGTACCCGCAGGACCTGTTCAAGGTGCAGCGCGAGCTGCTGACCCGCTACCACGTGAAGGACGCCACGACGTTCCTCTCGGGCAGCGAGGTGTGGCAGGTGCCGGACGACCCGACCAACAAGACGGGCGACGCGGTACCTCCGTACTACCTGAGCATGAAGATGCCCGACCAGCAGGAGCAGACCTTCTCGCTCACCACGACGCTCACACCGAACGGCCGTGACAACCTCAGCGCCTTCATGGCGGTGAACGCCGATCCGGGCACCGAGGACTACGGCAAGATCAGAGTGCTGAAACTGCCGACCAGCACCACGGCCGCCGGACCCAAACAGGTCCAGAGCCAGTTCAACTCCGAACAGAACATCGCCGAGTCCATCAGGCTGCTGAGAGGCGGCGACTCCGAGGTCGAGTACGGCAATCTCCTGGCCGTCCCGCTCGACGGAGGACTGCTCTACGTGGAGCCGGTCTACGTGCGCGGTGGTGGACTGAAGTACCCGCTGCTGCGGAAGGTGCTGGTGACCTACGGAGGCCAGACCGCCTTCGAGGACACCCTCGAGCAGGCCCTGGACAAGGTCTTCGGGGGTGAGGGCACGACCACCGAGCCGCCACCGGGCGAGGACGAGGGAACCGGCGAGGAGGAGGGCACGACGCCCCCGCCGACGTCCGACAACCCGACGGTCCAGGAGGCGCTGAACGACGCCCAGAAGGCCTTCGAAGCCGGTCAGGAAGCCCTGAAGAAGAACGACTGGGAGGCCTACGGCAAGGCGCAGGAGGACCTGGAGGAAGCGTTGCGCAAGGCCGAGGAGGCCCAGTCGGCAGAAGGAGGCAGCGGCGCCGGCGGCGGGGACAGCGGTCCCGGCCCCAGCGCGAGCCCGAGCAGTTAGCGAGCAGGCTGGTCAAACGCCCGTCCCGCGCCGTGCTACGGTTGTCACACAACGGCGCGGGGTGGAGCAGCTCGGTAGCTCGCTGGGCTCATAACCCAGAGGTCGCAGGTTCAAATCCTGTCCCCGCTACTCACGTCGCGAAGTCGGCGACATCAAAGGCCCGGATTCCTCCAGGAATCCGGGCCTTTGTGATGGACGAACGCATGTACCTGGGCAGGCGACGGCCGTGCCGCCGACGGGAGTTGGCGGATCTGTGTTTGACTTGTCTCTCTGTGGGCATGTCGACAAAACGCTGTAGTGACCTCACTGACTGCGGTATACCGGGTGTACCCAGGTTGCAGGTGGTGCGACGATGGATGGTATGGGGGACAAGGCAACTCTGTTCGGGACAGGGCGTTTTGTGCAGTCCTCCCCTCGGGAGGAACCCCGCGACGAGACGGGGGAGGCCGCCGACGAGGCGGCCGAGGAGCTGCGTCAGCGGCTCGCCGCCGAGGCCGGCGACGTCGAGGCGATGAGCGTCCTCGGCGCCATGCTGCTGCGCCGTGGTGATCTCGACGGAGCCGAACCCCATCTGCGTGCCGCCACCGCCGCGGGCGACCGCGCCGCCGCCAACAACCTGGGTGTCCTGCTGCATCAGCGGGGCTACGCCGACGAGGCCGCGGGCTGGTGGCGGATCGCCGCCGTGGCCGGCTCCACCGCGGCGGCCCACGCGCTCGGCCGCCACCACCGGGAGCGCGGGGACGAACCCGCCGCCGAGTACTGGCTGCGCCAGTCCGCCGAACAGGGCCACACCCTCGGCGCGTACGCCCTCGCCGACCTGCTGGAACACCGCGGGGACACGGACCGGGCCGAGCGCTGGATGCGGGCCGCCGCCGAGCGGGGGCACCGGGAAGGGGCGTACCGGCTGGCCCGCGCGCTGGACCGCAGGGCCGCGCGGGAGAGCGACGACGACGGCGCGACGCTGGTACGGGAGGCCGAGCAGTGGTACCGGCAGGCCGCCGCGCGGGGACACCGCCGGGCCGCGCTGCACCTCGGAACGATCCTGGAGCGGCGCGGCGAGCTCAAGGAGGCCGGCCGCTGGTACCTGACCTCCGCCAAGGACGGCGAGGCCCGGGCCGCCTGCGCGCTCGGCTTCCTGCTGCGCGACGCCGGGGACAGCGAGAACGCCGCCGTGTGGTGGCTGCGGGCCGCGCAGGACGGCGACGGCAACGCCGCCAACGCGCTGGGCGCGCTGCATGCCGAGCGGGGCGAGACCCAGACCGCCGAGCGCTGGTACCGGGCCGCGATGGACGCCGGTGACATCAACGGCGCGTACAACCTCGGGCTGCTCTGCGCCGACCAGGGCCGGACCGCCCAGGCCGAGCAGTGGTACCGCCGGGCCGCGTACGCCGGTCACCGCGAGGCGGCGAACGCGCTGGCGATCCTGCTGCTGCGGGCCGGGGACGAGACCGGTGCGGAGCCGTGGTTCTCCAAGGCCGCGGAGACCGGCAGCGTGGACGCCGCCTTCAACCTCGGCATCCTGCACGCGGGCCGGGGCGAGGAGCGGTCCGCGCTGCGCTGGTACGAGCGGGCGGCGGCCGCCGGGCACATGGAGGCGGCGCTCCAGGTCGGGATGGCGAGGCTGCGGGAGGGTGAGGAGAGCGAGGCGGAGCGGTTCCTGCGGTGTGCGGCGGGCGGCGGCAGTGCGGAGGCCGCGTACCGGCTGGCGACGGTGCTGGATGCCCGTAGACCGCCGGAGCCCGCGCACGAGCTGGGGGAGCCGGTGAACCGGCGCAGCGAGTGCGAGGAGTGGTACGAGCGGGCGGCCTCCCAGGGACACCGGCGGGCGCAGGTGCGGGTCGGGATGCTCGCGGCGGCCCGTGGTGACGTGGTGGAGGCGGCGCGGTGGTACCGCGAGGCGGCGGAGGCCGGGTCGCGCAACGGTGCCTTCAACCTGGGGCTGCTGCTCGCGCGTGAGGGCAGCGAGCCGGAGGCGGCCGTGTGGTGGACCCGGGCGGCCGATGCGGGGCACGGGCGGGCGGCGCTGCGTCTCGCACTGGTCTACGCGCGGCGAGGCGAGCTGGCGGAGGGGCAGCGGTGGGCGGAGCGGGCGGCGGCGCTGGGGCCTCCGGCGGTTACGGAGCGGGCGGCGCGGCTGCGGGACGCGCTGCGTGAGGAGCTGTCGGCGTGAGGCTGGACGGGGGCGCGTGCGGTCCGGCGGCTCCGGGTGCCTCCTCACCCTCGGCTCCTCCCCACCCTCGGCTTCGCTCGAGCGGGGCCCCATGAGCGGGCGGCGCCCCCATCGCCCATCGGTGCCGCCCCGGGGGTACCTCCCAGGGCTTTGAGGCACTGGGGAAGGTGCGGCTGCCCGCAGTGGCGCGGGAACGGATTTGCTTCTGCTGGATGTCTTGACGTAGTGTTCCATTCATCGACGCGGGGTGGAGCAGCTCGGTAGCTCGCTGGGCTCATAACCCAGAGGTCGCAGGTTCAAATCCTGTCCCCGCTACTGAAGGCCGAGGGCCGG
>NZ_JBHYVC010000103.1:0-11481 GCF_042749965.1 Streptomyces sp. NPDC059454
CGGGTTGGGGCCCATCCGGGCTGTTGTTGTTCGGCTCCGGGCGCGGGGGATGGCCGATTAGGCCCCGCGCCCCCGCCCCGGGTTCCGGTGGCCGGTCACGCTCCATCGCGCGACCGGCCGCTTCCGCACGCGCACGTCTCCCACCCCCACTTCCCAAGGAGTGACGATGCGTCGAGTACCCGCACCACCGTTACCCGTTCCCCTTCCCCGGTCCGGACGGCGGGCGCGGTGGGTCACCACCGTGCTGGCGGTGCTGGCCCTCCTCGCCGGGACGGCCCTCACCGTCTCCGGCACCGCGGCCGCGGCACCCCGGGCGTGGACCCCGAAGCCCGCGCCGATGACCACCCCGTGGACCGGTCAGGTCCCGGTCGACCACCCGCTGCCCGAGTACCCTCGTCCGCAGCTCACCCGCCCCGACTGGGCGAACCTCAACGGCATCTGGGACTTCACCGTGACCTCGGCGGACGCCGGCCGACCCGCCTCGTTCACCGAGCAGATCCGGGTGCCCTTCGTGGCCGAGTCGGCGCTCTCGGGCATCCAGCGCAGGATCACCCAGAACGACAAGCTCTGGTACAAGCGCACCTTCACGGTCCCGTCGAACTGGAACGGCCGCCGCGTCCAGCTCAACTTCGGTGCCAGTGACTGGCGTACGACCGTGTGGGTCAACGACCGGCAGGCCGGTGCCGCCCACAGCGGGGGCTTCGACTCCTTCTCGTACGACATCACCGACCTGCTGAACGGCGGCACGAACACCATCGTCGTCTCCGTGTGGGACCCCACCCAGACCGGCAGTCAGGCGGTGGGCAAGCAGCGGCTCAACGAGGTGACGCCGCATCCGGGTGGCGGCATCTTCTACACCGCCGCCTCCGGCATCTGGCAGACGGTGTGGCTCGAACCCACAGCGGCCGCGCACATCACCCGCCTCGACATGGTGCCCGACCTCGGCAACAACCGTCTCAAGGTCACCGTGCGGGGCGCGGGGACGAACGGCCATCAGGTCCGTCTCACCGTCTCCGGTGGAGGCACCACGGTCGGTACCGCCACCGGCCCGGTCGGAGTCGAGTTCACCGTCGCGGTCCCGAACCCGCGCCGGTGGACCCCGGACGATCCCTTCCTCTACGACGTGAAGGCGGAGCTGCTGTCCGGAGGCACGGCGGTCGACTCCGTCGGCAGCTACACCGGCATGCGCTCCATCGGCCTCGCCCGCGTCGACGGCCTTCTGCGCCCGGTCCTGAACGGGGAGTTCGTCTTCCAGACGGGCACCCTGGACCAGGGCTACTGGCCGGACGGCATCTACACCGCCCCGACCGACGCCGCCCTCCGGTACGACCTGCAGAAGCACAAGGACCTCGGCTTCAACATGGTCCGCAAGCACATCAAGGTCGAGCCGCAGCGCTGGTTCTACTGGGCCGACCGGCTCGGCCTGCTGGTCTGGCAGGACATGCCGTCCATGGAGCGCACCCCCGACGCCGCCGCACGCACCCAGTGGGAGGCCGAGTACGACCGCGTCATCGACCAGCACCGCAGCTCCCCGTCCCTGGTGATGTGGGTCAACCAGAACGAGGGCTGGGGCCAGTACGACCAGGCGCGCATCGCCGACGAGGTCAAGGCGTACGACCCGTCCCGGCTGGTGGACAACATGAGCGGGGTCAACTGCTGCGGGGCCGTGGACGGCGGCAACGGTGATGTGGTCGACCACCACGTCTACGTCGGTCCCGGCACCACGGTGCCCAGCGCCACCCGCGCCGCGGTCCTCGGCGAATTCGGCGGACTGGGCTTCAAGGTGGCCGGCCACGAGTGGTATCCCGGCGGCGGCTTCAGTTACGAGGACCAGCCCGACCTGGCGCACCTGAACAACCGGTTCGTCGGCCTGCTGGACGGCATCCGTGAGGTGCGCATGCCCCGGGGTCTGTCGGCCTCGGTCTACACCGAGATCACCGACGTGGAGAACGAGGCCAACGGGCTGCTCACCTACGACCGTCAGGTGGTCAAGGTCGACGAGGCCCGGGTCCGGTCCGCCAACCGGGCCCTGATCGACGCGTCCCGCTCACCGGCCGCCCCCGTGACCCTGCCGGCCGGTCAGTACAAGTCCCTGCGCGTGACGACCCCCGGCCACACCGACCGCTCTGTGCGGCATCAGGACGGTGCCGTGTTCACCGCGGTCGTGGACGGCGGCAGTGACACGCTGCTGAAGAACGACGCCACGTGGAAGATCGTGCCGGGGCTCGCCGACAGCGGCTGCTACTCCTTCGAGTCGCGGAACTACCCGGGTGAGTATCTGCGCCACCGCGCGTACCGCGTGTACAAGGAGGGCGGCAGCGGCTACCTGTTCCGCGCGGACGCCACCTTCTGCCCGGTCCGGGGCGCGAACGGGGGCGTCAGGCTGTCCGCCTACAACTTCCCCGAGCAGTATCTGCGCCACTACGACGCCGAGTTGTGGCTGGCCACCCCGGGCGGTACGCACGCCTGGGACCACCCCACCCTCTTCACGGAGGACACCACCTGGGCCGTGGAGGCCCCGTGGGCCCCGTGAGCGCGCCGACATCTTCCCCGTGAGAAGAGCGGTGGGGGGGGGGCCCCGGGCCCCCCCCCGCCCCTGCGGTCACCTCACCCGGCCGTACCAGACGCTGCGGGTCCAGATCTTCTGCAGACGCACCACGTCCCCGGTCTTCGGGGCGTGCCAGATCTTGCCCTTACCCGCGTAGATGCCGACGTGGTAGACGTAGCTGCCCGAGTGGAAGAACACCAGGTCCCCGGCCCTGCGGCTGCCGGCGGAGATGTGGCGCGTCTTGTTGTACTGCTGGGCGGCGGTGCGCGGCAGCTTCTTGCCCGCCTTCTTGAACGAGTACAGCGTCAGACCCGAGCAGTCGAACCTGGACGGCCCCGTGGCGCCCCACTTGTAGGGCGAGCCCTTCTTGGAGGCGGCGATGTTCAGCGCCTTGGTGGCCGAGCTCGCGGCGGCCGCCTCCGAGGCGGCTCCGGGGACCACGAGGGAGCCGCCCACGGCGGCCAGGGTGAGTGCCGAGGCCGTGCCGGCCCGGGCCATGAGAGACGGGACACGATTGAGCGCAGTCATGCGCAACCCTTCGTCAGCCGCCTGTGAAGGATGACCTGTCGGATTCGGGCTGGCGAAGTTGCCCGGCCGCACGCGTGCGGCTTCACCCCAAGGACTGCTCGGAACTGACGTCCCGGCGGCCCGTCGTGCCTGGGTCCTCCACTCCTGCCGATCCACTCCTGTCGACCGGGCATCCGGGCGGCGGCAGGACTCGGCGTCCGCCCGGATCGCCCCGCCGCGGCGGCGGGGTCTTGTCGTCAGTCAGGGATCTTGGCTCATGACGCGATCGAAATCCCAACGGAACGTGGGATTTGTGTTGTTACTCACCACTCACCCGTTCGGGTGGACACCTCCCTGTTCGGGACCTGGCCGAGGGCTCGGGGAGCCGCGGACCAGGGGTGAAAAGGGCCGTTCCGGCTGTGCGGTACGCGCGTTGCGCAACTTCGAGGGCCCGAAAACAGCAGGTTCGTCTACGCCGGACGGGGGTACGCCGTTTGGTCCGTTTCAACCCCGGCCGGGGTGTACCGCCGGCCGGGGCCGCTCTCCGGGTTCGCGGGCGTCAACTGCCGGGGTCCGGCGGCAGCGTGACCCGGGCCGTGCGCCGTTCGCCGTCCAGTACCCGCAGGGCCCGGGCCAGCGTGCCGGAGTGCAGTTCGCTCTCGCCGCGCCGGTGCATCAGGGTCAGTGCGTCGCGCAGCGCGACGGCCTTGCCGACCAGCGCCTGAGCGGCGCGCAGTCCGCGATAGGTGTCACCGCCCAGGGCCGGGTTGACCCTGCCGAGCAGGTCGACGGCCTCGAGGTAACGGTCGATCAACTCGGCCTCCGCGCGGGTCAGCGCGGGCAGCGGCGGCAGCTCCGGCGGCAGCATCCGCGGCTCACCTCGCGCCGGAGGCGGGGGACGCGCTCCTGCGGCTGGGCACGATCCGGTCCGCCAGGCCGTACTCCACCGCCGCCCGCGCGTCGAGGACCATGTCCCGCTCGATGTCCGTCCGGACCTGCTCCGCGGTGCGGCCGGTGTGCCGGACCAGCATGTCCTCCATCCGTGACCGGATACGGGTCAACTCCTCCGACTGGATGGCCAGATCACTGGTCTGTCCCTCGATCGGCTCCGGGAGGGAGGGCTGACGGAGCACCAGACGGGAGCCGGGCAGCAGGAATCGCCTGCCCGGGGTGCCGGCGGCCAGCAGCAGCGCGGCGGCGCCCTCCGCCTGGCCCAGACAGATCGTCTCCACGTCGCAGGTGACGTAGCGCAGCGTGTCGTAGATCGCCGACATGGCGTGGAAGGAGCCGCCGGGGGAGTTGACGTAGAGCGAGATGTCCCGGTCGGGGGAGTGGTGCTCCAGGTACATGAACTGCGCCATCACATCGTTGGCGGAGGTCTCGTCGATCTGTGTCCCGAGGATGACGATCCGCTCCTCGAGCAGCTTCGAGTAGGGATCCGTCGTCCGGTTCCCGGACGCCGTGCGTTCGGTGAGCTCGGGCAGGACGTGGCGGGCGGACGGTCGGGTCATGAGAGCCCTCCTGTCTGATTGTCTCTGTAAAAAATGTACAGGACGTACGTGACGTTATGATGGGTTCATGGCCTACGAGATTCCGGTTACCCAAGCCAGGGCTGAGCTCGCCGACCTCATCAACCGCGTGGTGTACGGCGGTGAGCGCGTCGTCGTGACCCGGCACGGAAAGCCCCTCGTCGCCCTTGTGTCAGCCGATGACCTGCGACGGCTCGAAGAACTCCGCGAGGCGCGGGAACCCGCCGAGGAGCAGGTGATCAGCACGGTGGCCGGCGTCCGCGAGGTCGCGTCCGCTCCCCGCGAACGGCAGCGCTTCGGCATCGCGGCGGAGCACCGGGGGACGGCCACCTCGTAAGTCCTTACGGCAGAACCGTGCACCCCGCCGCAGTGGGGTGCACGGTCGTCTCGTGCGGTCGGAGACCGGCCGTCGAGCGGCCCGCGGTCAGCCGACGGGGGCCGGTTCGCGCCCGGACGTGGACCGGGCGCTCCTCGTACGCTCCCTCAGCGCGCCGCCGGCCAGTACGGCGCCCAGACCCAGCGCCGCCCACCAGGCCAGCGTCAGGGCGGGGCCGGCCGCCGCGGCGCCGTCGAAGAAGGACACCGAGCGCAGCAGCGACACGCCCGCCCCCGGCGGCAGCCACTGGCCGATCGCCCCGGCCGGCTCGGGCAGCATCTCCGGCGCCGAGGACGCCCCCGAGAAGGGGTTTCCGAGCAGCATGATCACAAAGCCGCCGAGCGCGATACCGGCCCGTCCGAGCAGTGCCGCGAGTCCGGCGACCGCCGCGCCCATGGCCAGCGCGGCCAGCGCGAACGTGCCGGCCACGGTCCACCAGTCCCCCGGAACGGCGTCCAGCCAGCTGTGCGCCAGTGCCGCGGCCACCACGCCGACCAGGGCGGCGGACCCGGTCAGCGCGGCCACCGCGCGGGCGCCGCGCAGCCCCAGCAGCGTCACCGCGGCGCCGGCGCCGATCCCGGCCAGGGCCAGCGGCAGCACGCTCGTGTTCAGGACCGCGCCGCGCGGATCCCCCTCGGGGGCGGGCACCACGTCCACGGTGGCGACCCGGCCGCCGGAGGCGGGGGCCTGATGTGTCACCGCCTGCTGCAGCAGCTGGGCGACGACAGGGCTCGCGGCTGACGCGGTGAGCAGTTTCGGCCCCTGCTCGGTGACGACGACCGCGCCGTACACCTCGCGGTCCTCGACCGCTTCGCGGGCGGCGGCCTCGTCGGCGTAGTGGCGGAGGTCGAAGGCGCCCTCCCGGTTCTCCAGCCGCTGTTCCACCGGTGCGGTCGCGGCGGCGGGGCCGGCCACGCCGAGCGGCAGATCGTGTGGTGCCGTACGGGCCGCGGGCCAGGCGAAGGCCCAGAGCGCCAGCGCCACCAGGGCGGGGATCAGCAGTGTCACGGCGACGACGCGACGGTGCGGCGACAGTGTCGAGAGGGACATGAGGGCTCCGGCGTTAAAAAGAAGGATCGTTCGTTTTGGGCTTACCGTCACCGTCCCGCTCCGTCCGCTCCTTGTCAAGAAGGAATGTTCGTTTTAAATTGCGGACATGGCTCGCGTATCCCAGGAACACCTCGACGCCCGCCGCCGCCAGATCCTCGACGGCGCCGCGTCCTGCTTTGCCCGCAACGGCTTCCACGCCACCTCGATGCAGGACGTCCTCAAGGAGACGGACCTCTCCGCGGGCGCCGTCTACCGGTACTTCCGCGGGAAGGACGAGCTGATCGCCGCGATCGTGACCGAAGTGCTCGACACGGTGCGCGACATCCTCGAGCGGGCTGTCCGGGAGAGCCCGCCGCCCACCCCCGACGTGCTCGTCCCGCGCGCCCTGGCCTGGATGAGGGAGCAGCGGCCGGCCACCCTGGACGACGGCGAGTGGATGTTCCCGCGGCTGATGATCCAGGTGTGGACGGAGACCACGCGCAGCCCCGAGCTGGCGGCCGTGCTGGGCGACGGGTACCAGAAGGTCCGCACGACCTGGGGAAAGATCGCCGAGAGCTACCAGGCCGCCGGCCTGATGCCCGCCGACACCGACACCGACGCCGTGGCCCGGGCGATGATCGCGCTCGTGCAGGGCTTCGCGGCCCAGATGGCCCTCTTCGGCGGCATCTCCGAACAGACGCTGGGCGAGGGCCTGCGGGCGCTGATGACGATGCGCCGGCCCGGACAGCGCCCGTGACGCGGACTGCCGGCCGTCACTCGACCGGCCGGCACCGAAACGCCGCCCAGCCGACCTCCACCGGCCTGAACGGCCTCGTCCTCGAGTGCCGGACGGGCCGGGTGCCGGAGAGGAGAAACCTTGTGCGTCTTGTGCCCGGGGAGGATCAGCTCAGCGGGAGGCGCGGGAAGCGGCGCTTGTCCTCCGCCTTGCGCTCGGCGTCCTCCGCCTTGGCGACGGCCGCGTACTGGTCGACGTACTCCTGCTCGGACAGGGTGAGGATGGCGTACATGATCTCGTCGGTGGCGGCGCGCAGGACCGCCTTCTCGCGTTCCATCCCCGCGTAGCGCGAGAAGTCCAGCGGCTTGCCGAAACGAATCACCACCGGGTGGATCCGGGGAATCTTCCTGCCGGGCGGCTGGGCCTCGAAGGTGCCGATCATCGCGCAGGGAATCACCGGGACGCCCGCCTTGAGGGCCATCACCGCGACGCCGACCTTGCCCTTGTAGAGGCGGCCGTCGTGCGAGCGTGTGCCCTCCGGGTAGATGCCGAGCAGTTCCCCCTTGCCCAGCACGCCGAGGCCCTCCCGGATGGCGGCCTGCCCGGCCTCCTTGCCGGAGCGGTCGACGGGGATCTGCCCCGCGCTGTGGAAGAAGAACGCCGTCAGCCGGCCCTTGAGGCCGGGGCCGGTGAAGTACTCGGCCTTGGCGAGGAAGGTGATGCGCCGCTTGAGCACGGCCGGCATCAGGAAGTGGTCCGAGAACGACAGATGGTTCCCCGCGACGATGGCGGCGCCGGACGACGGCACATGCTCCAGGCCCTCTATTCGCGGCCGGAAGACCAGACGCAACAGCGGGCCCAGCAGCACGTACTTGAGCAGGTAGTAGAACAAGGACACGCTCCTCGACTCCGGCGGACGGGCGGTGCCGCCGCATCCCGGCAGGCCATCCGGCACGTCGTGGGGTGCCAGTCTAGGTCCGGGCGCCGTGACCCGGCATCAGGTTCGACGCGACCGGAAGACATCGTGCCGGACGGTCGGCCGAGTAGGCTCGCATGTATGCGGATCTCCGTCTCCTCCGACATGGACGAACCCGTGGCCCGCGCCCTCCTCGCCGAACTCCGCGAGCGCGGCCACGAGGTACGCGCGCACGGCGCCCTGAACCCCGGGGACGACCCGCAGTGGGCCGTCTGCTCCGAGGCGGCGGCCCGTGAGGTCGCCGACGGGACGGCGGACCAGGCGGTGGTGTGCTGCTGGACGGGCACGGGCGCCTCGATCGCCGCGAACAAGGTGCCCGGCGTCCGGGCCGCCCTGTGCACGGACGCCTGTACGGCGGACGGCGCGCGCCGCTGGAACGACGCCAACGTGCTGGCGCTCAGTCTGCGGCTGACGTCCGGGCCGCTGCTGACGGAGATCCTCGACGCCTGGTTCGCCGGCGCGCCCAGCGACGATCCGGAGGACCGGCGCAACGTGGAACGCACGGCACGCCTCGACCGGGAGCGCACCGGCTCCTGACCCCGGAGGTGGCCGCGGGGGCGGTCACAGCCGTACGACGACCAGGGCCGTGTCGTCGGTGGCGCCGCCCGGCGGCAGCAGTTCCAGCAGCACGATGTCCGCGAGCGTCTCGGGATCCCGCGTCCGGTGACGGCGCAGGGCCTCGGCGAGCCGCAGCAACCCCATGTCGATGTCCTCCCGACGCCGTTCGATCAGCCCGTCGGTGCAGAGCGCCAGGGTCGCTCCCGGCGCGAACCCGGTCGCCGCCTCCGGCCGGGGTGCCGGGTCGGGCTGGGCGTCGAGCGGCGGGCCGGTGGCCCGGTCGGGGAACTCCACGCGTCCCTCGCGGTGGAGCGGCACGGGCGGCGGACGGCCGGCGCTGCTGTAGGTGACGGGGTGCCGGTCGAAGCCGACGAAGGTCGTCACCGCGGTCGTGGACTCGGCGCCGTCCACCCCATGGGCGCAGCGGCCCGCCACGGCCCCGCGCGAGCGCCCGGTCCCGCGGACGAAGGCCTCGTTGACGTCCGCGTACACCGGATCAGGGGTCAGCAGCGCCACCATGCCGGGCAGGGCCTGGTGGACCGCCGCGTAGTCGATCGACGCCTCCGCCGTGGGCCGTCGCCTCACTCCGGCGGCGCGGTCAGTGACTGCTCCGCCCAGATGATCTTCCCGTCGGGAACGAACCGGGTGCCCCACCGCTGGGCCAGCTGGGAGACCAGCAGCAGCCCGCGCCCGCCTTCGTCCATCGCGCGGGGGTGCCGCAGATGGGGTGCGGTGGCGCCGCCGTCGAACACCTCGCACACCAGCGCCCGCTCACGGATCAGCCGCAGCCGCACGGGGCCGCCGGCGTGCCGTATGGCGTTGGTGACCAGTTCACTGACGACCAGCTCCGTGGTGAGGACCAGGTCGTCCAGCCCCCAGTGGGCCAGCTGCCGGGTGCTGGTCCTGCGGGCCTCGGCCACGACCGCCGGATCCGCAGGCAGGTCCCAGACCGCGATCTGTCCGGGGTCGAGGCGTCTGGTACGGGCCATCAGCAGGGCCACGTCGTCGTAGGGCCGGGCCGGGACCAGCATGTCGACCACCGCGCGGCAGCTCGGCTCGAGCGCGGTCGTGGTGCCCTGCAGTGCCCGCCGCAGCCGTTCGCGGTCCGTCCCGTCGGGCGAGGGCTTCCCGCCGGCCAGCAGACCGTCCGTGTGCAGGGCGAGCGTGCTGCCCTCGGCCAGGGTCAGCTCCACCGCCTCGAACGGCGGGCCGCCCACACCGAGCGCCGGCCCCTGCGGGAGGTCGACGAAGGTGACCGTGCCGTCGGGTGCCACCACGGCGGGCGCGGGATGGCAGGAGGCCGCCATCGTGCACTGCCCGTCCACCGGGTCGTAGACGGCGTACAGGCAGCCGGACCCGACGGACCGGCCGGGGAAGTCCCCGGACTTCCCGTCGCCCTCGTCCCGCGCCAGCCGGGACGCCAGGTCGTCCAGATGGGCGAGCACCTCTTCGGGCGGCAGATCGATCGCGGCCAGCGTTCGTACGGCGGTGCGCAGCCGTCCCATGGCCGCGGCGGCGTCGATGCCGTGCCCCGGCACCTCGCCGACGACCAGGGCGACACGGGCGCCGGACAGCGGGATCAGGTCGTACCAGTCGCCGCCCAGACCGGTCAGCTCGTCGGCCGGTCGGTAGCAGGCGGACACCTCCACGGCGTCCTGCTCGGGCAGCCGCTGGGGCAGCAGACTGCGCTGCAGGACCAGTGCGGCGTCCCGCTCACGGGTGTAGCGCCGGGCGTTGTCCACGCAGACGGCGGCGCGGGAGACGAGGTCCTCGGCCAGATTGAGGTCGTCCTCGTCGAAGGGGTTCTGCCGGCGGCGGCGGAAGAACGTGGTGACGCCCAGGGTGACGCCCCGGGCCCGGACCGGGACGATCATCGCGCTCTGCAGGCCGAGCTCCAGGAAGGTGGACTCCCGGCTGCCGGGCGTCACGGCCCACTCCAGGGCGAGCGGGTCGAGCTGCTCCTGACGCCAGGACCGGCCCGTGGTCAGACTGCGCACCGGCGGGGAACCCGCCAGGTACGACACGACCGCCCCGGTCTCCACGTCCGTCCGCGGCAGGTCCTCGTACCGTGACCGGTGGCCCGCGCGGCGCAGCGGCACCCGGTCGGAATCGGTGAGCGGTCCGGGCGGGAGCTCCGCGCCGCGCAGCACCGTCTCCAGCAGGTCCACGAGGACGAAGTCCGCGAGCTCCGGCACGGCCACGTCCGCCAGTTCCTGCGCGGTGCGCAGGACGTCCAGGGTGCGGCCGATGTGCTCGCCGGCCCGGTCGAGCAGGGCGAGGCGCTGACGGGCGCGGTGCCGCTCGCTGACGTCCACCACGGTGTAGTACACGCCCATCGGACGGCCCCGGTCGTCGTCGAGGCGGGTGAACGACAGCATGTGCGCGGTCTCGCGCAGCGGCGCCGAGCGGGCCCGGCCGACAAGCTCGTAGTCGACCACCTGCTCCCCGGTGTCCAGTACGTGCCGCATCTGCGCCTCGACGGCCCCGGCGTTCATTCCCGGCTGGACGTCCGCGACCCGCAGACCCAGGCGCCGCCCGGCCGATCCGCCGCCGAACTGTTCGAGCGCGGCGTTGGACCACACGAAGCGCAGCTCCGTGTCCACGATCGCGATGCCGATCGACGTACCGGCGACCATCTGCTCCAGCACGGCGCGGCTCATGTCCCAGCCGGCCGAGCCGGCCAGCTCCGACAGCAGGACCAGCAGCGACGAACGGCCCCGCGGCTCCACGGTCGGCGTGACGCGCACCATCACCGCGACCGGCCGCCCGTCGCGGTGCCGGACCGTCATCAGCCCCGCCCAGTCGCCGTCCGACCGGCACCGCTCGACCAGGTCCGGCACCCGCTCGGCGTCCTCGGGGATCAGCAGCTCGGCGAACTTGCGGCCGACGGCCTCGGAGGCGTGATACCCCAGCAGCCGCTCGGCCCCGCCGGTCCAGCTCGACACCATGCCGTGCGGATCGAGCAACAGGGGAACGGCGTCGGCCACATCGAACCCCTGCCGGGCAACGTCCTGCTCCTTGTGTCCGCCCACGGCCGACCTCTCTGTCGCTGAGAGTGGTCTACCCCCTCTTGTCCCCATCTTCACCCTTGGGGCGGGATGAGGGCTTTCTGGGATAGGCCGTCCCGCTGCCGTGGGCCCCCCCGGGCCCCGCGGGGGGGCGGCCGCCGCGCCGCCCCCGTCGCTTTTAAACAAAAACCCCACCACCACACAAAAAAAAAAA
>NZ_JBHYVC010000104.1:0-11423 GCF_042749965.1 Streptomyces sp. NPDC059454
GTCCACCGGCGGCCCTGGGACGCCTCCCCCTCGCGGGGGGCGGGCCGCTGCCTACGCGCACCGCTTCACGTTCAGAAACAGGGAGGTCGACCCGTTTGCCGCTCCCCGGCTGCCCGTTCGGAGCGGGCGCGGGCTGTCGCACAATTCGATGACCAGCGCTTTTGTCGCCGACCTGACACCTGATGTCGCCCGTTGAGGGGCGATCGACGACCGTGGCGGGCAGCGGGCCACAGGCCCCCCGCGAACCCGGGGCGCGCACCGCACCCGACCGGGACGCACCCGGCAGGGCCGGCACGGTCCGCGGGGCGTCCGCGGCCGGCCCCGCGCCGACCACGACTTCCGTGCCCCGATCACGGCTCCGGTGCGCCCGTTCGGCCCTCGCACCGCGCCCGCACGGAAAAGGGCCGGGAGTCCGCGTGAACAAGGACCGAAGGTCCGTACGGACAAGGACCCGGGAGTCGCACGACAAGGGTCCGTAGCCCGCAAGAAGAGAGCTTGTGCCCGCACATGGCGAAGGTTTGTGTCCGCGCAGGAAAGGGGCCCATGCCCGCACATGAGGAAGGCTTGTGTCCGCGCAGGAAAGGGGCTTGTGCCCGCCCATGACGAAGGCCCGTGTCCGCCCATGACGAAGGCCCGTGTCCGCACGACGAGAGCCCCTGCCCGCACGAAAAGGCCCGTGGGTGCCGGTAGGCACCCACGGGCCGAGTCCCCGCCCCGGGGGGGGAGCGGTGCGGGACTACAGGGGCCGGCGGAAGCCGGCCAGGGCGGCGATCGCGCCCGCCGCGCTGATCACCGCGCCGATGAGCAGTGCGGGAATCGCGTGGTCGAGGCCCGGCACGTCCAGCGCGAGGGCACGGGTGGCGTCGATGGCGTACGTCAGCGGGTTCACCTGGGCGACGGCCGCCAGCCAGCCCGGCAGGTCGGCGACCGGCACGTACGCGCTGGACGCGAACATCAGCGGGAAGATCACGATCAGGGCGAGGTTCTGCAGGGGCTCCGCGCGCCGCAGCCAGGCGCCGGCCGCGATGAAGGCCCAGCCCAGGGCGAAGCTGATGAAGAGCGTCAGCCCGGCGGACAGGGCGAGTTCGGCGATGCCCCCGTTGGGGGAGTAGCCCAGGACCGTCATCGCCAGCACCATGATCACGAGGATCTGCACGGCGCTGCGCACCAGCCCCACGAGACTGCGCGCGACCAGCAGGGCCCCGGGGTGCACCGGCAGCGAACGCAGCCTGGCGACCACGCCGTTGCGCAGGTCCTCCACGAGGCCCACCCCGGACTGCATCGCCGACTGGGCGGCGTTGTCCACCAGGACGGCCGGCAGCACGAAGTCGAGGTAGCTGACACCGTCCGGGAAGTGCGGGGGCATGCCCATCTTGCTGAACACCTGCGTCAGCACGAACAGGATGACGACGGGCTGGATCAGGCCGAACAGCACGATGCCCGGGTCGGTCACCATCGCCCGCAGCGACCGCCCGGTGAGCACCCGCACCTGGGCGACGAACGAACTCCCGCCGAAGTCGGGTGCCTTGAGAGCGACGGCCGCGGGCGCGTCCGGGCGCCGGGCGGGAGTGAGGTGCGTGGTCAAGGGGTCCTCCACAGAGGGCGTCGGGTGGCGGTCACGCCGGGGTCCGGGCGTGCTGCTCGGCGAGGGTCAGATACACGTCGTCCAGGGTCGGTTCGCCGAACGTCAGCTCGTCGGCCTCGACGCCCACCCGGTCCAGCGCGCGGACGACGTCCGCGATCTCCCGGGTGGCGTCGATCGGGACGACGAGGCTGCGGGTGCCGTCCTCGCCGCCGACCGGCGCGAACCCGGCGCCGCGCAGCGCGGCGCCGGCCCGCGCGGGCGCGTCGTCGCCGTCCAGCGTCAGCGTGACGGTGCGCCGGCCGACCGTGGCCTTGAGCTCGTCGGCGGTGCCGGAGGCGACGACCTTGCCGGCGGAGAGCACCGTGATCGAGTCGGCGAGCCGGTCGGCCTCCTCCAGGTACTGCGTGGTCAGCAGGACCGTGGCACCCTGCTCGACCAGGCCCTCGACGATCTCCCACAGCTTCAGCCGGCTGGTCGGGTCCAGGCCGGTGGTGGGTTCGTCGAGGAAGATCACCTGAGGACCGCCGACCAGGGACACGGCCAGGTCGAGGCGGCGCCGCAGGCCGCCCGAGTAGCCGCTCGCGCGCCGGTCGGCGACCGTGGTCAGCTCGAACAGCTCCAGCAGTTCCTCGGCCCGGGAGTGGGCGGCCCGGCGTCCCGCGCCGAGCAGCCGGGCGATCAGGACGAGGTTGTCCCGGCCGCTGAGCTGGGTGTCCACCGACGCGAACTGGCCGGTGAGACCGATACGGCGGCGGATCTCGAAGGGGTCGCGGGTCACGTCGTACCCCGCGACCGAGGCCCGTCCGGAGGACAGGGGCAGCGCGGTGGTGAGAATGTTGACGAGCGTGGTCTTACCGGCTCCGTTGTGGCCGAGGAGCGCCAGGACCGTGCCCTGGCGGGCGCTGACGCTGACCGAGTCCAGGGCGTTGACCGTGCCGAACGACTTGCTGACGGAATCCGCCACGATCATCGGATCGCCGCCGGAGCCGGAGCCCGGGCCGGATCGGGCCCCCGCTCCGGGCTGGGTGGTGGGGGGCATGACGAGCCCGCTCATGAGGTGATCTCCCGCTGGTGGATGTGCGCTGGGTGGAGGGCCGGCCACCGGCCGGCCCGTGGAGGCCGCCGCCCGCCGGGCGACGGGACAGGAACACGTGGGGACACGCCGAGGACCGTCTACCGGCCGCCCGGCGCGTCCGTACCGGCCGCCCCGTCCATGAGGCGGAACAGGTCCTCGTCCGTCGCGTCCTCCAGGTCCAGGGGGCCGGCGGCCGGTTCCCCGCCGTCGGCGCGGGCCGGCGCCCAGCGGGCGGCCAGCGTCCTCAGCCGCGCCGCCGTCCCGGAATCGAGGTCCGCGCCCGAGGTGAACAGTGCCTCGAGCTCGTCGACCAGGGCGCCCGCGTCCCGGACACGGACCGGGCCGGACCGCTGGAGCGTGTCGCACACCAGCCGGGCCACCGCGGCGGGGGAGGGGTGGTCGAAGACCAGGGTCGGCGGCAGCCGGACCCCGGTGACGGCGGTGAGCCGGTTGCGCAGTTCGACGGCGGTGACGGAGGTGACGCCCAGTTCGGTGAAGGCCAGTCCCGCGCCGGCGTCCGGCGGCAGCTCCCCGCCGATCACGGCCGCCAGCTCGCCGCGCACCAGCTCCGTCACCAGGGCCTCGCCCTCCGCCTCCGGCAGGCCCGCCAGCCGCTCGGCCAGCGCAGGTGCCGCGTCCGCCGCCCCCACCGTCTCGGGGCTCGCCACGGCCACCGTGCCGGCGGGCACGGAGGCCAGCCAGTACGACTCGCGTTGGAAGGCGTACGTGGGCAGGGGGACCGTCCGCGCGCCGGGCAGCACCGCCGGCCAGTCGACGGACAGACCGTGCGCGTGCAGCCGCACGGCGGCGGTGAGCAGGGCCCCCTCCTCGTCCTCCCCGCCCCGCAGCAGCGGCTCCACCACCGGCCCGGTGCCCGGCTCCCGCTGCCCGAGGCGTTCCTCCAGGCACTCGTCGACCATCGGGGTGAGCGCGGCCTCGGGGCCCAGTTCCACGTAGACGCCGGTCCGCGCGTCGGCCAGGTGTCCGACCGCGTCCGCGAACCGGACCGCCTCCCGGGCGTGCCGCACCCAGTGGCCGGGATCGCGGGCCTCCTCGGCGGTGAGCGGGCGGCCGGTGACCCCGGAGACCAGCGGCACCTCGGGCCCGGCGAAGGACAGGGACGCCACGGTGGCCCGGAACTCGTCGAGCACCGGGTCCATCAGCGGCGAGTGGAAGGCGTGACTGACCACCAGGCGGCGCGTCTTGTGCCCGGCGGCGGCCAGCTCCCCGGCCAGGTTGGCCAGCGGAGCGTCGGCGCCGGACAGCACCACCGAGCGCGGGCCGTTCACCGCGGCGACGGCGATGTCCGCCTCGCGCCCCTCGAGCCACGGCCGCACCTCGGCCTCGGAGCAGCGGACGGCGACCATCGCCCCGCCCGGCGGCAGCGACTGCATCAGCCGGCCGCGCGCGGCGACCAGCGTGCAGGCGTCCGGCAGACTCAGCACGCCCGCCACGTGTGCGGCGGCGATCTCACCGACCGAGTGGCCCACCAGCCGGGCGGGCGTCACCCCCCAGGAGGCCAGCAGCCGGTACAGGGCCACCTGGAAGGCGAACAGGGCGGGCTGCGCGTAGCCGGTGCCGTGCAGCAGTCCGGCCTCCTCGCTGTCCGGGCCGGCCCACATCACCGAGGTCAGCGGCCGTTCCAGCAGCGGGTCGAGCTCCGCGCACACCTCGCGCAGCGCGGCGTCGAACACCGGGAACGCGGCGGCGAGCGCGCGGCCCATGCCGGGCCGCTGACTGCCCTGACCGGTGAAGACGAACGCGGTCTCCGCGGAGCCGCCGCCCGCGCCCCGGCCCGCCGCCCCGGTGACGTCGCCCCGGGCGAAGGCGGCGGCCGCCGCGACGAGCGCGTCCCGGCCGGCCCCGGTGAGCACCGCCGTACGGCCGTGCAGGGAACGGGTGGTGAGCAGGGAGTACGCGATGTCGCGGGCCGGCACCTCCGGGTGCGCCTCGGCGTATTCGGCCAGCCGCCGCGCCTGGCCCCGCAGCGCCGCCGCGTCCCGGGCCGACACGAGCCACGGCACGACGGCCCGCTCGGCGTTCCCCGCCGGACCGGCCGGTGCGGCCTCGGCCCCGGCCTCGACCGGCGCCTCCTCGAGCACGAGGTGGGCGTTGGTGCCGCTGATGCCGAACGAGGAGACGGCCGCCCGGCGGGGCCTGCCCTCCCCGGCCGTCCACCCGCGGGCCTCGCTCAGCAGCCGCACGGTCCCCGACGACCAGTCCACCTGCGAGGTGGGGGTGTCCGCGTGCAGGGTGCGCGGCAGCACCCCGTGCTCCAGCGCCAGCACCGTCTTGATCACCCCGGCCACGCCGGCCGCCGCCTGGGTGTGGCCCAGGTTCGACTTGACCGAGCCCAGCCACAGCGGACGCCCCTCGGGACGTTCCCGCCCGTAGACGTCGAGCAGCGCCTGTGCCTCGATCGGGTCGCCCAGCGGTGTGCCGGTGCCGTGCGCCTCGACCGCGTCGACGTCCGCCGCCGTGAGCCCCGCGTCGGCCAACGCCCGCCGGACGACCCGGCGCTGGGCGGGGCCGTTGGGCGCGGTCAGGCCGTTGGAGGCACCGTCCTGGTTGACTGCCGAGCCGCGGATCACGGCGAGCACCCGGTGGCCGTTGCGCCGCGCGTCGGACAGCCGCTCCAGCAGCAGCAGACCGGCGCCCTCCGACCAGGCGGCCCCGTCGGCGCCCTCGCCGAAGGACTTGCAGCGGCCGTCGGGGGACAGGCCCCGCAGCCGGGAGAAGCCCACGAACGGCGCGGGCGTCGCCATCACCGCCACGCCGCCGGCGAGCGCCAGCTCCGACTCCCCCGACCGCAGCGACCGGCACGCCAGGTGCAGTGCCACCAGCGACGAGGAGCAGGCCGTGTCCACGGTCAGCGCCGGACCCTCCAGGCCCAGGGTGTACGAGATCCGCCCGGACAGCGCGCCGGCGGAGGTGCCCACCGGCAGCAGCCCCTCCAGTTCTCCGGACGGATCGGTCGCCCCCGTCGCGTAGTCGTGGTACATGGCACCGGTGAACACACCGGTACGGGTGCCGCGCAGCGACAGCGGATCGATCCGGGCCCGTTCCACGGCCTCCCAGGCGATCTCCAGCAGCAGCCGCTGCTGCGGGTCGGTGGCGAGCGCCTCCCGCGCCGACATGCCGAAGAACCCCGCGTCGAAGTGGGCGGCGTCGCGCAGGAAGCCGCCCTCGCGGGCGTAGGTGGTGCCCGGGTGCTCCGGGTCGTCGTCGAAGAGGGTGTCCAGGTCCCAGCCGCGGTCGGCCGGGAACCCCGACACGGCGTCGCCGCCCTCGTCGAGCAGCGCCCACAGTGCCTCCGGGGAGGCGATTCCCCCGGGCAGCCGGCAGGCCATGCCCACGATCGCCACCGGCTCGTCACCGGACGCCCGGCCGGGCGCCGGCTCCTCGTCCCGGTGGTTCAGCCCGGCCAGTTCCCGGGCGAGGGCGGCCGGGGTCGGGAAGTCGAAGGCCACCGCCGCCGGCAGCGGCAGGCCCGTCGCCCCGGCGAGCGTGTTGCGCAGCCGCACCGAGGCCACCGAGTCCAGGCCGTGCGCGCGGAAGGTGACGTCCGGTCCGATGGGCTCCGAGCCGTCCGGGTCCCCGAGCACCTCGGCGACCGCGGTCACGACCAGGTCGAGGGCGGTGCGCGGGTCCGGGCGGGGCGCGTCGGCGGGGACCGGCCCGGGGTGCGCGGCGGCGTCGGCCAGGATCCGCTCCAGCGCCCGCCGGTTGAGCTTCCCGGCGGGCGTGCGCGGCAGGGCCGGCAGCACCACGAGCTCCAGCGGGATCTTGTACTCGGCGACGCCGCGCTCCCGCAGGAACGCCGTCACCTCCCCGAGGCCCACCGGGCTCTCCGGCACGTCCCCGGCGTCCGGCGCCGCGGCCGGGCGCGCGGTCACCACGAGGCAGGGGTACTCCCCGAGCCGCGGATCCGGCTTGGCGACCACCGCCAGCGGACCGATGCCCGGCAGATCCGCCAGCAGGCCCTGGATCTCCACGGCGTTGAACTTGCGGCCGCCGACGTTGATCAGTTCGGCGGAGCGGCCGTGGAACACCACGAGACCGTCCTCGCCGATCGAGGCGAGGTCACCGGTGCGCAGCCAGCCGTCCTCCGAGACCACGGACCGGGTCAGTTCCGGCTCCCCGTAGTAGCCGCGGAACATGCTGGGGCTGCGGTAGTACAGCTCCCCCGCCTCGCCGGGAGCGCACGGCCGGCCGTCCTCGTCGAGGACACGCAGCCGCGCGCCCCGGACCGGCCGCCCCACACTGTGCGCGGCGACCTCCGGCGGGTCCCCGGCCAGGCTGCTGGTGCCGTTCCCGGCCTCCGACATGCCCCACACCACGACCAGCGCGGCCCGGAGGGTCTCGCGCACGTCGCGCACCAGGGCGGCGGGCAGGGCGGCGCCGGCGGTGAGCACCCGCTCCGGGCGGAACCCGGCGCCCCCTTCCGCCTCCCGGGCCCGGGACACCACGTCGTGCAGCTGCGCCGGTACGGCGACCACCACGCTCGGCCGCACCGACCGGGCGAGTTCGAGGAACCGGTCCACGTCCCACGCGCGCAGCAGCACCTGCCGGCCGGAACGGAACAGCGCCGAGTACATCGACTGCAGTCCGAAGCAGTGGGTCAGCGGGCAGGCCGTGATCAGGGTGCCGGCGAACGCCCCGGCGCTGTCCTCGGTGGCGGCACGGGAGTTGGTGAGCAGCGAGTCGTGGGTGTGCAGGCAGATCTTGGGCCGCGCGGACGTCGTACCGGAGGAGGGGAACAGCAGGAACGGCGCGTCGGGCCGCACCCGGACCGGCCGGGGCCGCTCACCCGTCCAGCGCGCCAGCAGGCCCCCGACCGACTCCGTGCCGTCCGCCGGGTCGTCACCGGTCACGAGGACCGTGCGCAGCGACGGCAGTGCCTCCCGCAGGGCCGCCGCGGCCAGCGGGCCGCCCGGCTCCTGGGTGCCCGGCGGCAGCACGAGCACCGTCGGACCGACCCGCTCCAGCAACGCCCTTACGTCGGCGGGGGCGTTGCCCTGGTGGACGGGCAGCGTGACCGCCCCGACCGACGCCGCCGCCAGGTGCAGCGTGACGTACTCCCAGCAGTTCGGCAGGTGCAGGGCGACCACGTCGCCGGGCCCGGCACCGGCCTCCTGCAGCGCGCGGGCCAGCGCCTCCACGTCGGCCCGCCATTCCCGCCAGGTGCGGGCGCGTTCCCCGTCCACCAGCGCCACCGCGTCGCCGCCGCCGCGCACGGCGGCGGCGAAGACGGCGGGCAGGGTGAGACCGTCCAGCTCGCCCTCGGCGGCACCGGGCGGCTGGATCTCGTAGTCGTCAGCGTGGACGGGCACCATCACTCCCGGGGGGTCGAGCGTTTCCGGCGAACGGGGAACCCTCCCAGGCTGTTGCCCGGCACCCCGGGTTTTCCCTAGACATGGGCCGCCGCAGGCATGCGGGGGCGGACGACGGGGGACGACCCCCGGCCCGCCTACGAGCCCGCCGGTGCCACGTCCGCCACGGCGTCGCCCGCCAGCTCCTCGCGCCCCGGGAACGCGGCGCCGAGCAGCCGCAGCAGCGGCGCCGCCTTCACCGCCGTCTCCTCGAACTCCGCCGCGGGGTCCGACAGCGCGATGACGGCGCCGCCGACGCCGTAGCGCAGCCGGTTCCCGCTGAGCACCACCGTGCGGATGACGATGCTCAGATCCACCGCCCCGGTGAGCGAGAAGTAGCCGATGGCCCCCGAGTACACGCCGCGCGGACCGCCCTCCAGCCGGTCGATGATCTGCATGGTGCGGATCTTCGGCGCCCCCGTCATCGAACCGCCGGGGAACGCGGCGCGCACGGCGGCGACCGGGCTGAGGTGCGGGCGCAGCCGTGCCCGCACCGTGCTCACCAGCTGGTGCACCGTCTCGTACGTCTCCACCTGGAACACCGGGTCCGCGACGACCGAGCCGACCTCCGCGCACCGGCCGAGGTCGTGCCGGACCAGGTCGACGATCATCAGGTTCTCGGCGCGGTCCTTCTCGCAGGCCGCCAGATCCCCGGCGAGCCGTGCGTCCTCCTCCGGGGTGTCGCCGCGCGGCCGGGTGCCCTTGATCGGCTTGGACTCCATCACGCCGTGCCGGTCGATGCGCAGGAACCGCTCGGGCGAAGTGCTGAGCACGGCCATCGGCCCGAAGTGCAGGAACGCGGCGAACGGCGCCCGGCTCACCCGGCGCAGACCACGGTACGCCTGCCACGGGTCCAGGTCGGTGTCCGCCTCGGCCATGTTGGTCAGGCACACCTCGTACGTCTCACCGGCCGCGATCTCCTGCTGGCAGACGTCGATCAGCTTGAGGTAGGCGTCGCGGTCGTGACGCAGCACCACCGGCCCGGTGCCGTCGGCCGCGGAGGCCTCGTAGGGCTCCGGTTCCCAGCCCGCGACCGTCTCCAGGGCGGCGGCGGCCGATGCGAGCCAGGACCGCGCCGCCTCCTCGTCGCCGTCCTCGGCCAGGGCCAGCAGGTAGGTCGTGTCGGTACGGTGGTCGAGCACCAGGGCGCGGTCGGCGAAGACGAGGACGGCGTCGGGGTCGGGGGAGCGGTGCGCCGGCTCCCCGCCGCACTCCGCCTTCAGTTCGTAGCCGAGGCAGCCGACCCAGCCGAGGGCGAAGTCGAAGGGCAGCTCGGGCACGTCGGTGCTCAGTCCGGCGAGGTCCCGCTCCAGCCAGGACAGGAAGGCCGACCGTTCGACGCGCGTGGTGCCGCCCCCGGTGACGGTCACGGTGCCGGCCTCCACGTCCGCCGTGGCGACACGGGCCAGCGGACCGGAGGCGTCCCCCATCACGGACAGCTGTCCGAGGCGTCCGCCCGGGCGGCTGCTGTCCAGCCAGAACGGGTGGTCGCCGGTGCGGAACAGCCAGTCGAAGGCGACCTCCGCGTCCCAGCGGGTGCGCAGCCGCTCGACGAGGACCCGCAGCCGCCGGGGCGGGCCGCCGCCCGCGGCCCGGTCACCGGACCCGGCCGTCACCGTCTCCCACCCGCCGCCCGCGCCCGCCGCCGTGCGCCCGGCCGTACCCGCGGTGTCGGGGGACCGGCGCTGCTCCGGAACGCTCCGCGTGACGGTGGGCCCGGACCCGCCGGGGCGGGAGCGGCCGTGCCGCTCGGTCAGCCGGCGGAAGTTCTCCAGCAGCCGGTGGCCCTCCTGGGTGCCGATGGACTCCGGGTGGAACTGAACACCCCACAGCGGCAGTGTCCGGTGGCGCAACGCCATCAGCACCCCGTCCGGCGACCACGCCGTGGCTTCGAGCTCCGGCGGCAGGTCCGTCACGGCGAGGGAGTGGTAGCGGACCACCTCCAGCGGCTGCGGCAGCCCCTCGAACAGCCCGGTGCCGTCGTGCCGCACGGCGGAGGTCCGGCCGTGGCGCGGCTCGGGCGCGCGGCCCACCGGGGCGCCGTGGGCCAGCGCCATGCCCTGGTGGCCCAGACACACCCCGAGCACGGGCAGCCGGCCCTCCTCGGCGATGCCCGCGCACAGCCCGAAGTCGGCGGGCCGGTGCGGTGTGCCGGGGCCGGGGGAGAGCACCACGTTGTCGAAGGAGTCGAGGAGTTCCGGCCGCCAGGCCGGGTCGTCGTTGCGGATCACCTCGGGCTCCCGCCCGTTGACCCGGGACAGGTAGTGGAACAGGTTGTAGGTGAACGAGTCGTAGTTGTCGACGAGCAGTGTGCGCATGAGCGTTTCCTTGTCCAGGAGGCGCGTGAGCGGAAAGTGACGTGGAACGTGACGGACGCGGGTGACGGTCCGGCCGTGTGCGGGCTCTCCGGTGGTGGGTCGACCACGACTCCTGCGCCGGCCCGGGTGGCGCCGTCCGGCGGCACCACCCGGGCGGACGTCAGGACGCCGGGGCGGACCGTGCCAGGTCGAGGGCGTCGGCGATCTCGCCGTTGACCGCGGTCAGGTGCTGGGTGAGGAAGAAGTGGCCGCCGGTGAACACCCGCAGCCGGAACGGGCCTTCGGTGTGGTCCTGCCAGCGCTCGGCCTCCTCGACCGTGGTGAGCGGGTCGCCGTCGCCGGTGAGCGCGGTGATCCCGCAGCGCACCGTCCGGTCCGGCGGGCAGGAGTACGTCTCGATGGCGCGGTAGTCGCCGCGCAGCGCCGGCAGGGCCATGCGCAGGATCTCCTCGTCGCCGAGGACACCCGCCGCGGTGCCGTTCAGCCGCTTCATCTCGGCGACGATCCCGTCGTCGTCCCGCAGGTGCACCTCCTCGGCACGCGTGGTCGACGGGCCGCGCCGGCCGGAGGCGATGACGGTGAGCGGTCCGGCGTCCTTCTGCTCCAGCCGCCACGCCGTCTCGAAGGCCAGCGCCGCGCCCATGCTGTGCCCGAAGAACACGCTGGGCCGGTCGTCCAGCGCCAGCAACTGCTCGGCGACCAGGTCGGCCAGCCGGCCGAGGTCCTCCACGCAGGGTTCCTTGCGCCGGTCCTGACGGCCGGGGTACTGCAGCGACAGGACCTCGGCGGCCGGGGCGAACCGAGCCGAGACCGGGTGGTAGAAGCTGGCCGAACCGCCCGCGTGCGGGAAGCAGACCAGCCGTACCGCGTCGGCGTCGGCCGGGTGGTAGCGCCGCAGCCACAGGGCCCCGGTGTCGTCAGCGGTGGTCACGGTGTGAGTCCCTTCGGTGATACCGCGGCCGACGGTGCTCCGCCGGCCGGGCGGGTCCGCGGCGGTCGTCCGCACGGGCGCACCTCCCGTTCGTGGACCGCCGCGGCCCGCTGTGCTCCCGGCGGATCGACCGGGCCTCTGG
>NZ_JBHYVC010000105.1:0-11378 GCF_042749965.1 Streptomyces sp. NPDC059454
CTGCGGGCCCCTGAACGCGCGCCGGTAGGCGTACGGGGTGGTACCGACGGTCCGTACGAAGTGGTGGCGCAGCGCCGCCGCGTTGCCGAAGCCGGTACGACCCGCGATCGCGTCCACAGTCTCGTCCGTCGCCTCCAGCAGATGCTGGGCCAGCAGCACCCGCTGGCGCAGGATCCAGCGGTAGGGCGTGGTGCCGGTCTCCTGCTGGAAGCGGCGGGCGAAGGTGCGCGGCGACATGTGGGCGCGGGCGGCGAGCTGCTCGACGGTGGTCTCCTCGTCGAGGTGCCGCTCCATCCACACCAGCACCTCGGAGACGGTGTCGCACCCGGACCGCGGCAGCGGGCGCTCGATGTACTGGGCCTGCCCGCCGTCGCGGTGCGGAGGCACCACCATGCGCCGGGCGATCCTGTTGGCGACCTCCGGACCCTGCTCCTTGCGCACCAGGTGCAGACAGGCGTCGATGCCGGCGGCGGTGCCCGCGGAGGTGATCACCGGGTCCTCGTCGACGTAGAGCACATCCGGTTCGACCGTCAGATGGGGATACTGCCTGGTCAGGTCCTCCGCGTGCTTCCAGTGGGCGGCGGCGCGCCGGCCGTCGAGGAGCCCGGCGGCGGCGAGCACGAACACCCCGGAGCAGACGCTGAGCACCCGCGCGCCCCGGTCCACGCCCCGGCGCAGGGCGTCCAGCAGTTCGGGCGGGAACTCCCGGGAGACGTAGGAGGAACCGGCGGGCACGGCGATGAGGTCGGCCGTCTCCAGACGCTCCAGACCGTGCTCGACCTGGAGGGAGAAGCCCGTGTTGGTGCGCACCGCGGGACCGTCGGCCGAGGCGACGGCGAAGTCGTAGACCGGCAGTCCGTCGTCGCTGCGGTCCACGCCGAAGACCTCGCAGACGACGCCGAGTTCGAAGGGGTTCACGCCGTCGAGGAGGACGGCGGCCACGTTCCGGAGCATGGCTCCAGTGTGCCGCACCCTTGGCAGTAAATCGAGGGTGTACGGCAGTCCTGCCACTGCCGGTAAGGGACGTTCGGCGTGACAGTGGTGTCATGGATACGACGCAGAGGGAAGCACTGATCGCGATGGTGGCCGTTCTCGGCCTGTTCCTCTTCATGACCCTGCCCGCCCTGATCGGCATCGCGCGCGAGCGGCGGATCGACCGGCAGATCGAGCGGGCCGGGGCCGCCCGCGCCGCCGCCGAGCGCCGCAAGGGGCCGACGGCCTCACGCCCGGCGACGGGTGCCGCCCCGCACCGCACCGCACGAGCGGCGTGACGGCGGGGCGGCACCCGGGCGCACGACTGTCTAGAAGTCCTCGTCCAGGTCGACCGTGCCCTCCACGGCGACCTGGTACGCGGACGGGCGCCGCTCGAAGAAGTTCGTCAACTCCTGGACGCCCTGGAGCTCCATGAAGGAGAACGGGTTCTCCGAGCCGTACACCGGCGCGAAGCCCAGCCGGACCAGCCGCTGGTCGGCGACGCACTCCAGGTACTGCCGCATCGACTCGGTGTTCATGCCCGGCAGACCGTCCCCGCACAGGTCGCGCGCGAACTGCAGCTCGGCCTCGACCGCCTCGCGCAGCATGTCGGTGACCTGCTGCCCGAGTTCCTCGTCGAAGAGCTCCGGCTCCTCCTTGCGCACGGTGTCGACCACGTCGAAGGCGAAGGACATGTGCATCGTCTCGTCGCGGAACACCCAGTTGGTGCCGGTCGCCAGCCCGTGCAGCAGACCCCGGCCGCGGAACCAGTAGACGTAGGCGAAGGCACCGTAGAAGAACAGGCCCTCGATGCACGCGGCGAAGCAGATGAGGTTCAGCAGGAAACGGCGGCGGTCGGCCCGCGTCTCCAGTCGGTCGATCTTCTCCACCGAGTCCATCCACCGGAAGCAGAACTCGGCCTTCTCCCGGATGGACGGGATGTTCTCCACCGCCGCGAAGGCCGCCGCCCGGTCGTCCGGGTCGGGCAGGTAGGTGTCGAGCAGCGTCAGGTAGAACTGGACGTGCACCGCCTCCTCGAAGAGCTGCCGCGACAGGTACAGCCGCGCCTCCGGGGAGTTGATGTGCTTGTACAGGGTCAGCACCAGGTTGTTGGCCACGATCGAGTCGCCCGTCGCGAAGAACGCGACCAGCCGGCCGATCAGGTGCTGCTCCTCGGGGCTGAGCTTCGCCAGGTCGGCCACGTCCGAGTGGAGGTCGACCTCCTCCACGTGCCAGGTGTTCTTGATGGCGTCCCGGTAGCGCTCGTAGAAGTCGGGGTAGCGCATGGGGCGCAGAGTCAGCTCGAAGCCGGGGTCGAGCAGGTTCTTCGTCGTCATCACTGGCAGGCCTCGCAGGACTCGGGGTTTTCCAGGGAGCAGGCGACGGCCTCGGGATCGGCCGCCTGCGGAACGGGGACGGTGGCGCGCGCCGCGCGGGCGATCCGGGTCGCCGGGCGGGAGCGCAGGTAGTACGTGGTCTTCAGGCCCTGCTTCCAGGCGTACGCGTACATCGAGGAGAGCTTCCCGATGGTCGGCGTCTCCAGGAACAGGTTCAGCGACTGCGCCTGGTCCAGGAACGGGGTGCGGGCGGCGGCCATGTCGATCAGAGCGCGCTGCGGGATCTCCCAGGCGGTGCGGTACAGCCGCCGCACGTCCTCGGGGATCCAGGCGAGGTCCTGCACCGAGCCGCCCGCCTCGCGCAGCGCCTCACGGGTGCGCGCGTCCCACACGCCGAGCCGCTTCAGATCGTCCACCAGGTACGAGTTGACCTGGAGGAACTCCCCGGACAGCGTCTCGCGCTTGAACAGGTTGGACACCTGCGGCTCGATGCACTCGTACACGCCCGCGATCGACGCGATGGTGGCGGTGGGCGCGATCGCCAGGAGCAGCGAGTTGCGCATCCCGACGGAGGCGATCCGCGTCCGCAGCGCCGCCCAGCGCTCCGGCCAGGTGAGGTCCGTGTCGTAGTGATCGGGGTGCAGCACGCCCCGGGCGGTACGGGTCTTCTCCCAGGCCGGGAGCGGGCCGTCCCGCTCGGCGAGGCCGGCGGAGGTCTCGTACGCGGCGAGCATGATCCGCTCGGCGATCCTCGTGGACAGGGCCTTCGCCTCCGGGGAGTCGAAGGGCAGCCGCAGCTTGAAGAGGACGTCCTGCAGACCCATGACGCCGAGACCGACGGGGCGCCACCTGGCGTTGGAGCGGCCCGCCTGCTCGGTCGGGTAGAAGTTGATGTCGACGACCCGGTCGAGGAACGTCACGGCCGTACGCACCGTCTCGTCGAGGCGCTCCCAGTCGATGTCCCCCCGGTCCACGAAGGCTCCGAGGTTGACCGACCCCAGGTTGCAGACCGCCGTCTCCCCGTCGTCGGTGACCTCCAGGATCTCCGTGCAGAGGTTCGAGGAGTGGATGACGTGGCCGGGCTCCGCGGTCTGGTTCGCCGTGCGGTTGGCGGCGTCCTTGAAGGTCATCCAGCCGTTGCCGGTCTGCGCGAGCGTGCGCATCATGCGGCCGTACAGCTCGCGGGCCGGGAGGGTCTTCTTCGCCAGGCCCCTCGCCTCGGCGGCCCGGTACGCCGCGTCGAACTCCCCGCCCCACAGGTCGACCAGTTCCGGCACGTCCGCCGGGGAGAACAGCGACCAGGGCGCGTCGGCGTCCACCCGGCGCATGAACTCGTCCGGCACCCAGTGCGCGAGGTTCAGGTTGTGTGTACGGCGGGCGTCCTCGCCGGTGTTGTCGCGCAGCTCCAGGAACTCCTCGACGTCGGAGTGCCAGGTCTCCAGGTAGACCGCCGCCGCGCCCTTGCGCCGGCCGCCCTGGTTCACGGCGGCGACCGAGGCGTCGAGCGTCTTCAGGAACGGGACGATGCCGCCTGAGTGCCCGTTGGTGCCGCGGATCAGCGAACCCCGGGCGCGGATGCGGGAGTAGGACAGGCCGATGCCACCGGCGTGCTTGGAGAGGCGGGCGACCTGGTGGTAGCGGTCGTAGATCGAGTCCAGCTCGTCCTTGGGGGAGTCCAGGAGGTAGCAGGACGACATCTGCGGGTGCCGGGTGCCGGAGTTGAACAGCGTGGGGGAGGAGGGCAGGTAGTCCAGACGGCTCATCAGCCCGTACAGCGCGGCGACCTCGTCCACGGAGCGCGCGCTGTCGTCCTCGGCGAGTCCGGCGGCGACCCGCAGCAGGAAGTGCTGGGGCGTCTCGACGACCTTGCGGGTGAGCGGGTGCCGCAGCAGGTAGCGGCTGTGCAGGGTGCGCAGGCCGAAGTAGCCGAAGCGGTCGTCGGCCCGGGTGTCGATCAGCGTGTCCAGGCGGGCGGCGTGCATCCGGACGAACCCGGCGGTCCGGTCGGCGATCAGACCCTCGCGGTGCCCGGTCGCGACGGACCCGGTGAACGAGGTGACGCCCTGCGAGGCGGCCTCGGCGCGGATGCCGATGGTCAGCAGCCGGGCGGCGAGCCGGGAGTAGGCCGGGTCCTCGGAGATGAGCCCGGCCGCCGCCTCGGTGGCCAGCTCCCGCAGCTCCGCCGCGTCGGCGGAAGCGGACCGGCCGCGCAGCGCGGCGGCGGCGACCCGGCCGGGGTCGGCGCCGGGCAGGTCGGCGGTCAGCTCGGTCAGGGTCCGCAGCAGCGCGGCACCGGGGCCGCCGCTCTCCTCGGTCACGTCGATCGCTGAGGCCGGATCGGCTGGCGCGATGGTCACGTGGGGCTCTCCCTCGCTCGGCACGGGGCCTCGAAGGGGGCAGGGGCAGCACACGAGCGCACGCGGCGTCGCGTCCACCGGCCCATTCCGCGAGGCCCGGACGTCCACGCACCCGGACCGGACGGCCGGGCGCACTGTCGGCAGGTCCTCGGACTGACGCCCACGCACACGCGTACGCGGGCATGGGTACACCGTTGCGGGACAGTTCCGGATTCACACCGGATTCCCCTGCGGCGACAGCGAGCATGAGCATACATCTTGTGCCGGGTGGCGCTGGCAGCCCCATATGTTGTGTCGCGCCGGTCTCAGAGTGTCAATGTGTAGGCGAGGAGCATGAAGTCGTCCACGTCCGGCAGCGGGTTCCAGTCGCGCTCGGGAGCGCGGGTGAACCCCAGCCGCTCGTAGAGGCGGTGGGCGGAGCGCATGGCGGGCCGGGTCGACAGCACGATCCCCCGGCAGCCCTCGGCGGCCCGCGCCCGGTCGACGCAGGCCCGCACCAGGGCCTCCCCGGCACCCCGGCCCCGGCCCGCGTGGGCGACCGCGAGCATCCGGATCTCCGCCTCGCCGGGCCCGGCCATGTCGCCCATCGGCCCGCCGCCCGGCACGAAGGTCACCCCGCCCAGCACCGTCCCGCTCCCGTCGGCGACCAGCACCTCGGCGGCCGCCGCCCGCTTCGCCACGTCCCTGAGCCTGTCGAGATACGGGTCGCTCTCCCCGAAGTCCAGCAGCCCGTCCCGCAGATAGGCCTGCGCGGTGATCTCGCCGAGTTCCTCGTACTCGCCGGGCTGCACCGGCCGGATGACGATGTCCATGAGGGGAGTGTGCCGGACGGGTACGACAACGGGCCGCCGGATTTCTCCGACGGCCCGTCACCCGATGTGCCTGCGGCGTCAGTGCGCGCTGCCCGCCGTGGCCGGCGGAAGCTCCACCTGGACGCCGGGGTCGCCCGCGTCCGCCGTGTAGTCCTCCGGCTTGGTCTGGTCGACGCCCTCGGGCGCCTTGAGGGCCCGCATGACGAAGGTCAGCACGACCGTGACCACGACGTTGAGCACGAACGCGGTGAGGCCGATGTAGCCGATCTCACCGATGCCCGGGATCTCCTTCGCCGATCCGCCGAAGTGCTTCTGCGTCGGCGAGGCCACCCCGTACGCGGCGACCGTGCCGTAGACCATGCCGACCGCCCAGCCGCCGATCAGCGCCCAGCGGTGGAACCAGCGGGTGAACAGACCGCCCACCAGCGCCGGGAAGGTCTGCAGGATCCAGATGCCGCCGAGCAGCTGGAAGTTGATGGCGACTGTCTTGTCCATGGTCAGGACGAAGGCCAGCGCACCCACCTTCACCAGCAGGGACACGATCTTGGAGACCTGGGTCTCCTGCTTCGGCGTCGCGTCCGGCTTGATGAAGTCCTTGTAGATGTTGCGGGTGAACAGGTTCGCCGCCGCGATCGACATGATCGCCGCCGGCACCAGCGCGCCGATGCCGATCGCCGCGAAGGCCACGCCCGCGAACCAGTCCGGGAACATGTTCTCGAACAGCTGCGGGATCGCCAGCTGGCCGTTGCTGACCTTGACCCCGGCCGCGATCGCCATGAAGCCGAGCAGCGCCAGCAGGCCCAGCATCAGCGAGTACAGCGGCAGGATCGTGGTGTTGCGGCGGATCACCTCACGGCTGCGCGAGGACAGCGTCGCGGTGATCGAGTGCGGGTACATGAACAGCGCGAGCGCCGAGCCCAGCGCCAGCGTGGCGTACGTCCACTGGCCCGCCTCGCCCGGTACCAGCGCACCGCGCGGAGCGCCCGTGGCCGGGTTGGTCTCGCTGTACGCCTCCCTCGCCGAGGCGAAGATCTCGTCGAAGCCGCCCAGCTTGACCGGGATGTAGATGATCGCCACCACGATCACGATGTAGATCAGCGTGTCCTTGACGAACGCGATCAGCGCGGGGGCCCGCAGACCCGACGAGTACGTGTACGCCGCCAGCACCCCGAAGGCGATCAGCAGCGGCAGGTCCTTGATGAACCAGTTGGTGTCCTCGCCGCCGCCGACGCCCATCACGTCCAGCACGGCCTGGATGCCGACCAGCTGGAGCGCGATGTACGGCATCGTGGCCAGGATGCCGGTGACCGCGACGGCCAGCGACAGGCCCTTCGAGCCGAACCGGCCGCGCACGAAGTCGGACGTCGTGACGTAGCCGTGCTTGTGCGACACCGACCACAGCCGGGGCAGGAAGGTGAAGATCAGCGGGTACACCAGGATCGTGTACGGCACCGCGAAGAAGCCGGCCGCGCCCGCCGCGTAGATCGCCGCCGGTACGGCGACGAAGGTGTACGCGGTGTACAGGTCGCCGCCGAGCAGGAACCAGGTGACCCAGGTCCCGAAGGACCGCCCGCCCAGGCCCCACTCGTCCAGGCTGTGCTCGTTCTCGGCCTTGCGCCAGCGCGCGGCCATGAAGCCCATCGCCGTGACCAGCAGGAAGAAGAAGATGAAGACGGCGAGCGCCACGCCGTTCACGCCGTCGTTCACTGCGACGCACCGCCCTTCGCGGCCGAGCGGACGCGCTGGTCACGCTGCCAGAGCTTGTACGCGATCATCGTCAGGACGGTGGAGACCAGTACCCACAGCATCTGGTACCAGTAGAAGAACGGGATGCCGATGAACACCGGGTCGCTCTTCGCGTAGGACCCGACCCACAGCATGGCCACGAACGGTGCGACGAGACAGAGGGCGATGACGACGCGCACGGGCGTCACCACCGGCCCTCCTCTGGTTTCTGGGGCTTGTGACATCAGACGGCTCCGTCCCCTCATTGATCACCGGCGGTCATGCGCAGGAAATCTAGGTCAGGGTGTGGCGCAGTCGTAACCCCTCGTCCGCATAGCGGTATCCAGGCGCCGCCCAACCGAGAGGAAACAGCAACGGAATCCCTGCCGACCGCCCGCTTCGTCGGGTTTTGCGGATCCGCCGAGGACCCGCCGAGGGGCCGGTCCGGACTCAGTCCTGGGGACGCTTCAGGCGCGCGACGAACTTGTACCGGTCGCCCCGGTACACCGACCGCACCCACTCCACCGGCTGTCCGTCCCGGTCCAGCGAGTGCCGGGACAGCATCAGCATCGGCAGGCCGACGTCGGTGCCGAGCAGGCCGGCCTCGCGCGGGGTGGCCAGGGAGGTCTCGATCGTCTCCTCGGCCTCCGCGAGACGGACGTCGTACACCTCGGCGAGGGCGGTGTAGAGGGAGGTGTACTTCGTCAGGCTGCGGCGCAGCGCGGGGAAGCGCTTGGCGCTCAGATGGGTGGTCTCGATGGCCATCGGCTCGCCGTTGGCCATACGCAGCCGCTCGATGCGCAGCACCCGCCCGCCGGCCGTGATGTCGAGCAGCCCGGCGAGCCGGTCGTCGGCGGTGATGTAGCCGAGGTCCAGCAGTTGCGAGGTGGGCTCAAGACCCTGGGCGCGCATGTCCTCGGTGTACGACGTGAGCTGGAGCGCCTGGGAGACCTTGGGCTTCGCGACGAAGGTGCCCTTGCCCTGGATGCGCTCGAGGCGCCCCTCGACCACCAGCTCCTGGAGCGCCTGGCGCACGGTGGTGCGCGAGGTGTCGAACTCCGCCGCCAGGGTGCGCTCGGGCGGGACCGGCGTGCCGGGCGGCGCCGTCTCGGTCATGTCGAGCAGGTGCTTCTTCAGCCGGTAGTACTTGGGCACACGCGCCGTACGGACCGTGGTCCCACCCTCGTTCTCCGCACTGCTGACGTCGGTGCTCATGCTCTGCCTTCCCGGCTCCGCGTGCCGAAACGACCGACATCACCGTCGGCCACGGCTGACATCGTGGCACGGCTCGGGGCGGGGGTGTGCCCCGCACGCTCCGTGATCCCCTTTGTATACCCCTGGGACGAGGGCTGGTCCAGACCACGGGCGACCGCTCAGATGCCCTGCCAGTCCGGCTTGTTCGCGTAGGTGTGCCGGAAGTAGTCGGCGAGCTTCAGCTTGGCGGCGGCGGCCTCGTCGACGACCACCGTGGCATGGGGGTGCAGCTGCAGCGCGGACGCCGGGCACACCGCCGCCACCGGCCCCTCGACGGTCGCGGCGACCGCGTCGGCCTTGCCCTCGCCGGTGGCGAGCAGGACCAGGTGACGGGCCTCCAGGATGGTGCCGATGCCCTGGGTGATCACGTGGTGCGGGACCTGGTCGATGTCGCCGTCGAAGAAGCGGGCGTTGTCCACCCGGGTCTGCTCGGTCAGCGTCTTGATCCGGGTGCGCGAGGCGAGGGAGGAACAGGGTTCGTTGAACCCGATGTGCCCGTCCGTGCCGATCCCGAGCAGCTGGAGGTCCACACCGCCGGCCCCGGCCAGCTCCCTGTCGTACGTCTCGCACGCGCCCTGTACGTCCTCGGCGGTGCCGTCGGGCCCCATGAAGGCATCCATCCCGATCCCGAGCGGCTCCAGCACCTCGCGCCGCAGCACCGAGCGGTAGGACTCGGGGTGGTCGGCGGGCAGTCCCACGTACTCGTCGAGCTGGGCGATCCGTGCCCGCGCGGCGTCCACGGCACCGGAGCGCACCCTGGCCGCGAGCGCCTGGTAGATGGGCAGCGGCGTGGAGCCGGTGGCCACGCCCAGCAGGGCGTCGGGCTTGCGCCGCAGGAGCTGTGCCATGGCCTCGGCGATGAGCTCGCCGCCCGCCTTGGCGTCCGCAACGATGACAACTTCCACGGTGGGCCTGCCGATCTTGAGGAGGACTCGACTGGGACCGGACCCGTCGGCACGGGCCCGTGCGGTGGTGCAATGTGGTTTAGACCAATCTCAATCTAACAGAGCGGACGCGGGGGCCGCGCGCCGAAATTGACCCGCCCGACCGGCCCCGCGCGAGAACCGCACGGGTTAGGCTGCGTGACGGACGTTCACGGGTCCGGACCGACGGCCATGTGACGCCGAAGAACCCTGACCGACGCATTTACAGGGACAGTGGTCTAGTCCACAATGCACAACAGGGCACAACAAGCCTGCCTTCCCCGCACAGGAAGGCGGAACCGAGGAACCGGAGCTCTCTGCCCTGACTGCCCCGGCTCCTCGTCCCTCGGCCGACCGGGACCGCACACCCCACGGCCGATGTTGCTCCGGGCTGCGGTGCCGGGAGGGTTGAGGGTCCCTCTCAGGCGCCGCGGCCCGCGGGTGTCCCGCGGACCGCCGGGTACGCTCGCTGACGTGCCCTCCATGAACGAACTCGTACGCCAGCACACCGCCCTCGACGACACCGATCTCGAGTGGCTCCATCTGCTGGTCTCGGAGTGGCAGCTGCTCTCCGACCTCTCCTTCGCCGACCTGGTCCTGTGGGTCCCCACCCGCGACGGCACCCGCTATGTCTCCGTCGCCCAGATGCGGCCCAACACCGGCCCCACCTCCTACCAGGACGACATGGTCGGCCATCTCGTCCCGCGCGGACGCCGCCCCATGCTGGACGCGGCCCTGGACGAGGGCCGGATCGTGCGCGAGGGGGACCCGGAGTGGCGTGAGGAGGTTCCCGTACGGGTCGAGTCCATCCCCGTACGGCGTGAGGGGCGCGTCCTCGGGGTCATCGCGCGCAACACCAACCTGCTCACCGTGCGCACCCCGAGCCGGCTGGAGCTCACCTACCTCCAGAGCGCCTCGGACCTGGCGCAGATGATCGCGGCCGGCTCCTTCCCGTTCGCGAACCAGCAGCTCGAGATGGACGCCTCGCCCCGCGTCGGCGACGGACTGATCCGGCTCGACGCCGACGGCATCGTCCAGTACGCCTCCCCGAACGCCCTGTCCGCGTACCACCGTATGGGTCTCGCCGCCGACCTGGTGGGTCATCACCTCGGGCAGACCACCGCCGAACTGGCCCCCTCCCGCGGTCCTGTGGACGAGGCGCTGGCCAAGGTCGCCAGCGGCTGGGCCCCGCGCGAGTTCGAGATCGAGGCGCACGACGGGGTGATCCAGTTCCGGGCGATCCCGCTCAAGCCGAAGGGGACGCGCATCGGTTCACTGGTGCTGCTCCGTGACGTCACGGAACTTCGCCGCCGCGAACGCGAGTTGATCACCAAGGACGCGACCATCCGGGAGATCCACCACCGGGTGAAGAACAACCTCCAGACGGTGGCGGCGCTGTTGCGCCTGCAGGCGCGGCGCATCGGGTCCGAGCGGGGGCGTGCGGCACTGGAGGAGGCGGTACGCCGGGTGGGGTCCATCGCGATCGTGCACGAGACGCTGTCCCAGAACCTGGACGAGCGCGTGGAGTTCGACGAGATCGCCGACCGCGTCCTCGCGATGGTCGCCGAGATCTCCCCGGGCAAGGTCGCCGGCCGGCGCACGGGCCGCTTCGGCATACTCGACGCCGAGGTCGCCACGCCACTGTCGATGGTGCTGACCGAGGTGCTGCAGAACGCCCTGGAGCACGGCTTCCGCGAGGGCGAGACCGGCACCGTCGAGGTGTCGGCGGTCCGCGGCGGCACCACGAAGGAGACCCGCCTGCTGGTCACCGTGCAGGACGACGGAGTGGGTCTGCCCGAGGGCTTCGACCCGCACACCGGGGGCAACCTCGGTCTGCAGATCGTGCGGACCCTGGTGGAGGGCGAGTTGGGGGGCACCTTCGACATGGTTCCGGCCCCGGAGCGGGGGACCAGGGTGATCCTGGACATCCCCGTGCAGTCGGACAAGTAGCGGGCGCGGACGGCACGAAGCCCCGGACCGCTGAAAGCGGTCCGGGGC
>NZ_JBHYVC010000106.1:0-11005 GCF_042749965.1 Streptomyces sp. NPDC059454
GCCGCGGGCGCTCCCCCTCGTTCTGGGGGGGCCCGCCCGGACCCGCCCCCGGGTGGGGGCGCGCCCCGGGTCCGGGGTGGGTCCGGATCACGCCTCCGGGACCGGCTCCTGGGTGAAGGACGCGTGGAAGCGGCGGGTGTGGTCCACCCGGCGTTCCGGGCCGGTCAGGGTGACCGTCGCCGTCAGGCGCGCGTCGGTGCTCGACGCGGCCAGGCGGAGTTCCAGGTCACCGGGCTCGACGATCCGGCGGCCGTCACGGCCGGTGAAGGACGCCACGTCGGCCGGAACCGTGACGCTGACACGGCGGGACTCCCCCGGCTCCAGCTCCACCCGGACGTAACCGACGAGCCGCTGTACCGGCTGGACGACGGAGGCGACCGGGTCGTGGAGGTAGAGCTGGACGACTTCGGTACCGGAACGGTCGCCGGTGTTGCGGACGGTGAGGGCGAGGGTGAACTCGCCGTCCGTGCCCGCCTCCTGAGCGTCCACCGCGAGGTCGCTCCAGGCGAAACCCGTGTACGTCAGGCCGTGGCCGAAGCCGAACGCCGGGGTCGGGTCGATGTTGGACACCTCGCTGGCCTGGGCGAGCCGTGCACCGAGGTAGGTGGTCGGCTGGGAGCCCGGGCCGCGCGGCACGCTGACCGGGAGACGGCCGGAGGGGTTCGTACGGCCGCTCAGCACCCCGGCGATCGCCTGGGTGCCGGCGACGCCGGGGAAGAAGGACTGCACGATCGCCGCGGACTCCGCGGCGGCCCGGCCGAGCGCGTACGGCCGGCCGGCGAGCAGGACGGTCACCACCGGCGTACCGGAGTCGAGCAGCGCGTCGAGCAGGTGCTGCTGGGCGCCGGGCAGGGCGAGGGACTCCGCGTCGCAGCCCTCTCCGCTGGTGCCGCGGCCGAACAGGCCCGCGCGGTCGCCGAGTACGGCGATGACGACGTCCGCTTCCCCGGCCGCGTCCACCGCCTCGCCGATGCCGGAGAGGTCCCCGTCGTCGATTCCGGTGCCGCGGGCGACCGTGATGTCCGCGTCGGGGAACTCGGCGGCCAGGGTGTCGCGCAGGGTGGGCAGGTCGATGCCGACCGGGACGTCCGGGTGCTGCACGCCCACGTGCTGGGGGAAGGAGTAGCAGCCCAGGACGGCGGTGGCCTCGGCCGCGTTGGGGCCGACCAGGGCGATGCGGCGCGGCGCGGCGAGCGGCAGGGTGCCGTCGTTGGTGAGCAGGACGACCGCCTTCTCGGCGATCTCGCGGGCCAGTTCCCGGTTCTCGGGCCGGTCCAGGTCGATCCTGCCGCGCAGCGCCTCCGGGTCGTCCAGGTCCACGCCCTCGAGCGCGGGCGGGACCGGGTTCCAGTCCGGGTCGAGCAGGCCGAGCGCCGCCTTCTGGCCGAGGACGCGGCGCAGGGCGCGGTCGATGAGCGCCTCGGGGACGCGGCCGGCGGTGACGGCCTCGGCGAGCGGTGCGCCGAACGTCTTGACGGTGGGCAGTTCGACGTCGACGCCCGCCTTGAGCGCGGCGCCCGCGGCGTCGGCGAAGTCGGCGGCGATGCCGTGCAGGAGCTTGAGGAAGGCGATGCCGAAGTAGTCGGCGACGACGGTGCCCTCGAAGCCCCAGGTGTCGCGGAGCAGTCCGGTCAGCAGGTCCTCGTCGGCCGCGGCGGGGACGCCGTCGGTGTCCGTGTAGGAGTGCATCACGGAGCGGGCGCCGCCCTCGCGGATCGCCATCTCGAACGGCGGCAGCAGGACGTCGGCCCGTTCGCGGGCGCCCATGGGCGCGGGGGCGAGGTTGCGTCCGGCGCGGGAGGCCGAGTAGCCGACGAAGTGCTTGAGGGTGGCGACGATCCCGGCGGACTCCAGGCCCCGCACGTACGCGGTGCCGATGGTGCCGACGAGGTAGGGGTCCTCGCCGATGGTCTCCTCCACCCGGCCCCAGCGGGCGTCGCGGACCACGTCGAGGACGGGGGCGAGGCCCTGGTGGATGCCGACGGACCGCATGTCGCGGCCGATGGCGGCGGCCATCCGGCGCACCACGTCCGGGTCGAAGGTGGCGCCCCAGGACAGCGGGACGGGGTAGGCGGTGGCACCCCAGGCGGCGAAGCCGGCCAGGCACTCCTCGTGCGCGACGGCGGGGATGCCGAAGCGGTTCGCCGAGGTGATGCGGGACTGGGTGCGCAGCAGGGAGAGCGCGCCGAGCGCCGGATCGACGGGTGCGGTGCCGAAGGGACGGGTGAGCTGGCCCAGTCCGGCGGGAAGGAGCGCGTCGAGGTCGACGGCCTCCTCCATGTCGTGCTGGTGCGGGGCGACTTCGCCGCCGTTGGCGGACGCGCCGACCCAGACGCCGTACAGCTGGGCGATCTTCTCGTCCAGGGTCATCGCGCCGATGAGCGCGTCGACCCGGGCGGTGACGGGGCGGTCGGGGTCGTTCCAGAGGGGGATTTCGGGGGTGGTCTCTACGGCCACGTCGGCAGTCACTTTCCTCCGACACCCATCAGACCCTGGACCAGGGCACGACGGGCGAACAGGTAGACGAGCAGGATGGGCACCATGGACAGCACCACGGCTCCCAGCAGACCGGGGATGTCGATGCCGTGTTCGGTCTGGAAGTTGTACAGACCCAGGGTGACGACCTTGGTGGAGTCGGACTGGGTCAGGACGAGCGGGAACAGGAAGCCGTTCCACGCCTGGAGCGCGGAGAAGACCACGATGGTGGACAGTCCGCCCCTCGACAGCGGCAGGACGAGCTGGAAGAACATGCGCCGCGGGGTGGCGCCGTCCATGGCCATGGCCTCGTACAGCTCCGGGGAGATGTCACGCATCGCGCCGCTGAGGATCAGCGCCGACATCGGCAGGCAGAACGCGGCCGTGGGCAGGATGACGCCGAGCAGGTTGTCGTACAGCCCGGCCTCGCTGATCAGGTAGAACATCGGCACGATGACGGCCTGGGCGGGGATGGCGAGGCCGAGCAGGAACAGCCGGAAGATCGCCGACGTGGTCCGGCCGCGGCTGCGGACGATCGCGTAGGCGAGCGGCGGTACCAGCAGCAGCACGATGCCGATCACGCAGGCGGTGACGACGAGCGTGTTGAAGAAGTACTGGCCGAAGCCCGAGTCGAAGGCGCCGGTGTAGTTGTCCAGGGTGAGGCTGTCCGGAATCGAGACCGGGCCGTTCTCGGCGTAGTCCTGGCGGGTGCGCAGGGTCGCGGCGAGCAGCACGTACAGCGGCAGGCCGACGACGAAGAGCCAGAAGATCGAACCGGCGCCGGCCAGGTAGTGGGGACGGCGCCTCATGACACACCCTCCATGGAGCTGCGCATCTTGTCGTAGCCGGAGACCCGGACGACGATCAGCGAGATGATCGTGGACGCGACGACCAGGGCCAGGGCGATCGCGGAGCCGGTGCCGTAGTCGAAGCTCTTGAACGCCTTGTCGTACATGTAGTAGGCGCTGATGGTGGTGTCGGTGCCGGGGCCGCCCTGGGTCAGGATGAGGACCGTCTCGAAGGTGGTCAGACCGCCGACGATCATCAGGATCATCGAGGTGATCATCGAGTTGCGCAGCTGCGGCAGCGTGATGTGGAAGAACTGCCGGTAGCGGCCCGCTCCGTCGATCTCCGCGGCCTGGTAGAGCACGTGGGGGATCGCGCGGGCGGCGCCCTGGTAGATCAGGGTGTGGAAGGGGGTGAACTGCCAGGTGCTGACGAACGCCAGCACGCCGATGGCGGTGGCCTGTTCACCGAACAGGTTGCCGTCGCCGAAGAGCCAGGTGGCCTCGGCCGGGATGCCGAAGTTCGGGTCGAGCAGTGCCCGCCACAGCACGGAGACGGCCGTCGCGGACAGCAGCAGCGGGATGAAGTAGATGACGGACAGGACGGCCCGGTTGCGCTGGTGACCGGCGGCCCAGACGCCGAGCACGATGCTCAGCGGTGTCTGGATGACCACGCCGAGCACGGTCAGCAGCAGGGTCAGCCAGATGCTCTCGAGCATCACCGGGTCGTCCATCAGGCGCGACCAGTTGTCCATGCCGACGAACTCGGGTGAGCTGAGCCCGTCCCAGCTCATGAAGGACAGCACCGCCACCATGATCAGCGGGGTGATCGCGAAGAGGGCGAAGAAGACTGCGGCGGGCAGGGCCCAGGCGAAGCCGGGGCGTCCCACCTTCGTTGCGGACGAGGCGGGCGGCCGCCGCCGGGACCCCTTGCGGGGGCCGGCGGCGGGCCGGGCGCTCGTGATCTTTGTGGTCATGAGCCGTTCGTCACTCGGTCGGGAGGGCCTGCATGGCCTTGATGAAGCCGTCCGTGTCGAGCTGTCCGTTGAAGAACTGCTGGATGGCCTTGTGCATGTCCGAGCTCGCCTTCTGCGGGTACGCCTGGTCCCAGGACAGCTGGAACGACGGGGCGTCGGCGACCAGGTCGTACTGGAAGCGCGAGTACTCGGGGTTGGCCGACTTCTCGATGAACTTGTCGGTGTTGGTCGTGGTCGGCAGGTTGCCGATGTCCAGCTGCGCCTTGACGAAGTCGTCGGAGTACATGAGCTTCAGGAACTCGGCGACGGCCTCGGGGTGCTTGGTCTTCTTCATCACCGAGTAGTAGTTGTTCGTGTTGCCGGCGACGTTGGCCGGGTCGCCCTTGCCGCCCTCGACGGTCGGGAAGGCGGTGTAGCCGAGGTCCTTCTCGGCGAACTCCTTGTGGTCCGTCAGCTGCTGGGAGTAGTACCAGGAGCCCATCAGCTCGAAGCCGGCCTTGCCCGAGGCCACCAGCTGGACCGAGCCGCCGTTGGTGTACTTGACGGAGTCGTAGTTCTTGCCGAAGGCGCCGGCGTCGACGAGCTCCTTGATCATGTCCAGGGCCTTCTTGCTGTCCGGGCTCTCCCAGGCGCTCTTGTCGCCCCCGACGGCCTTCTCGAACACCTCCGGTCCGGCCACGCGGTCGTAGAGGTACTGGAACCACATCTGCGTCGGCCAGATGTCACCGCCGCCGAGCGCGATCGGCGTGACTCCCGCGTCCTTGAGCTTCTCCACCGCGCCGAGGAGTTCGTCCCAGGTCTTCGGCGGCTTGACGCCCGCCTCGTCGAGGACCTTCTTGTTGTGGAAGAGCAGGACCGGCTGGGTGCCGCGCATCGGGATGCCGTACGGCTTGCCGTCGACGACGGCGTTGTTGAAGACGGACGGCAGGAACTTGTTCTCCAGGCCCGGGTCCTTCTTGATGAAGTCGTCCAGCGGCATCAGCAGGTCGGCCTTGACGAACGGCTTGATGCTGCCGCCGCCCCAGTTGAAGAAGACGTCCGGTGCCTGCGGGGTGCTGATGATCGTCTGCAGCTTCTTCTGGTAGTCCGCACCGGGGATGGTGTCGAGGACGACCTTGACGTCGGACGTCTTGTTGAACGTGTCGACGAGCTGCTTCTCGACCTTGTTGGTGGCGTCCCCGTAGACCAGGACATGGATCTTGCCGTCGTCCGTCGACGCCCCGCCGTTCCCGTCGCCACAGGCCGAGAGGCTCAGTGCGAGGGTGAGCGTCGCACCGCAGGCGACCAGTCTGGGCAAGCGCGCACGTGTCTTCATCGTTCGCCTTTCGAAAGTTTCGGCATCATCACCGAAAGTCCATGCCGTGGGACAGTAGGTCAGACCCGTGTTTCGGTCAACGGTCGGAACGGTACTCACCCAAACCGTTATCGACGCACTGTGCCCTATCCTGCGGGTATGCACGAAGACGACGAGGCGGGCGGCAGAGTGACCCTGGCCGCGGTCGCGAAAGAGGCCGGCGTTTCGATGCCGACAGTTTCGAAGGTCCTCAACGGCCGTTCGGATGTCTCCCCCACGACCCGGGCCAAGGTGGAGCGGCTCCTGGAGGTCCACGGCTATCGCAGGCGCGCCCAGTCGGCGTCCCGTTCCCCGCTCATCGAGCTCGTCTTCCACGAACTGGACAGCATCTGGGCGATGGAGCTGATCAGGGGGGTGGAGAACGTCGCCAAGGAGAACCGCGCGACGGTGGTGCTCACCGAGAGCGGCACCCGGCACGCGCCCGCGCCGGACTGGCTCCCGGGCGTGCTGCAGCGCAGGCCGCTGGGTGTCGTGCTGGTCTTCTCCACACTCCCGGAGGACGTCAAGCGGCGGCTCAGGGCGGCGGCCATCCCCTTCGTCGTCATCGACCCCGCGGGCGATCCCGACCCGGACGTGCCCTCGGTCGGCTCGGCGAACTGGGCCGGCGGTCTCGCCGCCACCCGCCATCTCACCGACCGGGGGCACGAGCGGGTCGCGATCATCACCGGGCCCGAGGACATGCTGTGCTCACTGGCCCGCCTCGACGGCTACCGCTCGGCCATGGCGATGGCGGGCCTGGAGACCGATCCGCGGCTGATGCGCTTCGGCGACTTCCATGTGCAGGGCGGCTTCGAGCACGCCATGGACCTGCTGGAGGGTCCTGACCGGCCCACGGCGGTCTTCGCGGGCAGCGACCTCCAGGCGCTCGGCGTGCTGGAGGCGGCCCGGGTCAAGGGCCTGCGCGTGCCGGAGGATCTGTCGGTGGTCGGCTACGACGACGTCCCCCTGGCGCAGTGGGTGAGCCCGCCGCTCACCACGGTCCACCAGCCGCTGCGGCACATGGCCGAGGAGGCCGCCCGGATGCTGCTCCGCCCGGACGACCCCGGCACGGCCGCCCAGCGCATAGAGCTGGCGACGCACCTGGTGGTACGGCAGAGCACGGCTCCGCCCAGGAAGGCGTGAAGAACGCCGGGCCGGCCGCGAAAGCGCGGCCGGTGGATGCGGTCCGGAGGTGACGGGACGGGAACCCGTAAGACGCGAGGGGAATTCGAATGTTTCGGAAGCTCCCGAAAACGCGTTGCGACGACGTACGGGCCGCCCGTGACGCCGTCAGGAGTCAGGCGGTGTGCCGGAAGTCGCTCGGAGGGATTCCGTAGGCACGCCGGAAGGTGCGGCTGAAGTCGGCGGGGTGACGGAAGCCCCAGCGGAGGGCGATCTCACCGATCGTCCGATGCCGCAGTCGCGGGTCGGCGAGGTCGGTGCGGGTGCGTTCCAGCCGGCGGCGGCGGATCGTGGCGCCGACCGTCTCGGTCTCCTGCTCGAACAGGGCGTGCAGGAGCCGTACGGAGATGTGGTGATGGGCGGCTATCGCCGCCGGACTCAGATCCGGGTCGGACAGGTTGTGCGTGATACCGCCCGCTCGCGCCTCCTGATCGACACGGCCGCCTGAGGAATCGGCCCGCTCCGGGGGGACCGGTGCGTGGACCGGTCCCCCCGTTCCGGCGGCGCCACCGGATTCCCCCCATCGCCGGGGTGCCGCCCGCCCACTGTGCCGCACCGGGGGCCACTTGGTCCTCGGCACACAGCGCAGGGGGCATCGGCACGGCGTGCACCACCGCACCCGTCCGGTCAGGCGCCGGGCAGGACGCCGGTGCGGGCCACCTCGGAGTACCAGCGGGCGCTGGCCTTGGGGATGCGGGTGCCTGTCGGGTAGTCCACGTAGACGGCGCCGAAGCGCTTGCCGTAGCCGTGGGCCCACTCGAAGTTGTCCAGCAGCGACCACAGGAAGTAGCCGCGTACGTCCGCGCCGTCGACGATGGCCCGGTGGACGGCGGCCAGGTGGCCGCGCACATAGGCGATCCGGGCGGGGTCGTTGACGTTCCCGGAGGGGTCGGCGTAGTCGTCGAAGGCGGCGCCGTTCTCGGTGATGACCAGCGGCAGCTTCGGGAAGTCGGACGACAGCCGGCGCAGCAGGTCGTACAGGCCGGTGGGGTCGACGGCCCAGCCCATGGCGGTGGTGTCGCCGGGCGGCTGGTGGAAGGCGACCCGGTCGGCGCCCGGCCAGGGGCTGTGGACGCTGTTGCCGTGTCCGTCGGAGTTGTGGGTGCCGGTGCCGTCGGCCTCGGAGACGACGGTGGGCGAGTAGTAGTTGACGCCGAGGAAGTCCAGCGGCTGGTGGATCCGCCCGAGGTCGCCGTCCCGCACGAAGGACCAGTCGGTGAGCGCCGCGGTGTCCTTGAGCAGGTCCTCCGGGTAGGCGCCCTGCAGCATCGGGCCGGTGAAGACCCGGTTGGCGAGCGCGTCGATCCGGCGGACCGCGTCGGCGTCGGCGTCGCTGCCGGTGAGCGGGCGGACGTGGTGGATGTTGAGGGTGACCGAGCACTGGGCGGCGGCGGGGAGGCGGTCGCGCAGCGCCTGGACGGCCAGGCCGTGGCCCAGGTTGAGGTGGTGGGCGGCGCGCAGCGCGGCGACCGGGTCGGTGCGGCCGGGGGCGTGCACGCCGGAGCCGTAGCCGAGGAAGGCGCTGCACCAGGGCTCGTTGAGGGTGGTCCAGGTCTTCACCCGGTCACCGAGGGCGTCCGCGGCGAGGGCGGCGTACTCGGCGAACCGTTCGGCGGTGGCGCGCTCCGGCCAGCCGCCGGCGTCCTCCAGTTCCTGCGGCAGGTCCCAGTGGTAGAGGGTGGCGACGGGCTGGATGCCCTTGTCCAGCAGGTCGTCGACAAGGCGGCGGTAGAAGTCCAGGCCCTTCTGCACGGCGGGGCCGCGCCCGGTGGGCTGGATCCGGGGCCAGGCCAGGGAGAACCGGTAGGCGCCCAGGCCGAGTTCGGCCATGAGGGCGACGTCCTCGCGCCAGCGGTGGTAGTGGTCGGTGGCGATGTCACCGGTGTCGCCGTTGCGGACCCGGCCCGGGGTGCGGGCGTAGGTGTCCCAGATGGACGGCGTACGTCCGTCCTCGGCGGCGGCCCCCTCGATCTGGTAGGAGGCGGTCGCGGAGCCCCAGAGGAAGCCCTTGGGGAAGGTGCGGGCGGCGTCCGGGGCGGACGCGGTCTGCTGTGCGGTGACCACGTAAGTCCTTTCGGGGTAAGGGGGTTCGCAGGCGGATGCCTGGTGGGGGTCGATGCACGGGACCGGTGTGCGGGACCGGTCGCGGCGGGTCAGCCCTTGACGGCGCCCGCCATGATGCCGCTGACGATCTGGCGGCCGAAGACGATGAACATCGCCAGCAGCGGCAGTGTGCCGAGCAGCGCGCCCGCCATGATCAGCGACTGGTCGCGGACGTAACCCGCGCTGAGCTGGGTCAGGGCGACGGGGACCGTCGGGTTGGTCATGTCGAGCACCACGAACGGCCAGAAGAAGTCGTTCCACGCGTGCACGAACGTGATCATGAACAGGACGGCCATCGCGGGCCGCGCCACGGGCAGCACGATGCTCCAGAAGATCCGCAGCGAGTGCGCCCCGTCCACGCGTCCGGCCTCGACGAGTTCGTCGGGCAGCGCCTCGGACAGGTACTGCCGCATGAAGAACACGCCGACGGCGCTCACCAGCGTGGGGAAGATGACGGCGGGCAGCTGCTGCGACCAGCCCAGCTCGGCCATCATCATGAACAGCGGTACGACGGCGAGCTGCGGCGGCACCATCATGGTGCCGATCACCAGCATCATCAGGGCGTTGCGCCCCTTGAACCGCAGTTTGGCGAAGGCGAATCCGGCGAGCGTCGCGAACAGCACCGTGGACAGGGCGATCGCCCCGGCCACGATCAGGCTGTTGATCATGGCCTTGCCCATCGCCGCCTCGTCCCAGGCCCGGGCGAGGTTGCTGAACAGGTTCGGGCCGGGCAGGAACGGCGGCGGTGTCTGGCTGACCCGTGTGTTGTCGGTGGACGCGGCCACCATCGTCCAGTACAGCGGGAAGATCGACAGCACCGCCATGATGGCGAGCAGGACGTAGGCGAGTGGGCCCGCGTGGTGCTGACGGCCGGCGCGCTGGCGCAGCAGCCGGCGGCCGCCGCGGCCGGCGGTCTTCTCGGCAGGGGTCCGGTCCGGGGCGTCCGTCCGGGCCGGGAGGCTTTGAGTGGTCATGGCGACTCCAGGTCAGGACGTGCGGGAGCGCAGGCGCTTGATCAGGCGCTGCGCCACGAAGACGAGGACGAGCAGCATGAACATCGCCCAGGCGACGGTCGCCGAGCGGCCCATCTGGTAGTTCTTCCAGCCCTCCTCGTACAGCAGGAGACCCAGCGTCTGGTACTGGTTGTCCGCGCCGCCGGTGACGCCGTTGGGCCCCTGTCCGAAGATCAGCGGCTCACCGAACAGCTGGGTGGCGCCGATCGTGGAGAGCACGATGGTGAAGACGATGGTGGAGCGGATCCCGGGGATGGTGACATGGGTGAACTGCTGCCACCGGGAGGCACCGTCGAGGGAGGCCGCCTCGTACCGCTCGGCCGGGATGGCCTGCATGGCGGCCAGGTAGAGCAGCGCGTTGTAGCCGGTCCAGCGCCAGATGACGATGGTGGAGATCGCCACCTGGGCGGGCCACTTGTCGGCCTCCCAGTCCACCGGGTCGATGCCGACCGAGCCGAGCGCCCAGTTGATCATTCCGAAGTCACGCTCGAAGATCATGGTGAAGACGAGCGCGGCGGCGGCGACCGAGGTGGCGTACGGGACCAGCGAGGCGACGCGGAAGAACAGCGAGGCGCGCATCCGGTAGTTGAGCAGGTGCGCCATACCGAGCGCCATCATCAGCTGCGGCACCGTGGAGATGATGCCGATGGTGATGGTGTTCTGCAGCGCGTTCCAGAACCGTGAGTCGCCCCAGAGCTCGACGTAGTTGTCGAACGCCACCCACTCCATGATGTCGAGCGTGGCCAGTTCCACGTCGTGCAGGGAGATCCACGAGGTGTAGACGAGGGGGTAGAAACTGAACGCGGCGAAGACGACGAAGAACGGCGCGACGAACGCGTACGGCGCGCCCTTGACATCCAGCCGGTGCAGCCATGCGCCGCGCCGGCGGGTGGTTTTCTCACCGCCCGTCGTGCGGGGCGGGCCGGGAGGCTCCTCGCCGGCCAGGGCCTTGGTGGTGGAGGTGGCCACCGGACTTCCTTCCTGAGAGCGGATGTGTGAGCCGGGCCCCGGGGCCCGCGGCCGGGTGGCCAACCGGGCCCCGCCGGGGGGGGGGGGGGGGGGGGAGACCCCCCCCAAAAAAATAAGCAGCCAGGTGGGATTAAAAACCACAAAACCCCAAGTGGCCCCGCAGAACCC
>NZ_JBHYVC010000107.1:0-10845 GCF_042749965.1 Streptomyces sp. NPDC059454
CTCCGGTCGGCGGCGCCGGCCACCGGTATGGGGGGGGTGCGGGGGGGCCGGGGGGGTCCGGGCGGGGGCGGGTCCCCCCCGGCCCGCGCCGGCCATCAGGTCGGGACGGACATCGGCGTGTGGCCCGTAGGCACGGACACGGCACAGTGCGCAGCGGGACGGATCACCTGGCGGCAGCCGGCCGCGCGGCAGGGGGTGGCCGAGGTGTTCCGCCCCTGACGGGCGGGCCGTCGCGCTCAGGTCACCGGCCCCGTCGACGGCGGTGCGGGGGCGTAGGCGGCGTCCCGGGTCAGTTCCCGCAGGCGGAGCGCGGCGGTGAGCAGGTCGCCGTGGCTGGTGCAGAGGGCGTTGACGCCGAAGCGCAGCAGGTCGGGGGCGCGCATGTCGGCGATGACGCCGCGCTCGGCGAGAGCGGCGACCAGTCCCCGGGCGTGCGGGTGCCGGAGGGTGACCTGGCTGCCGCGGCGGCCGGGGTCGGCGGGGGTGACGGAGGTGAAGCCCAGAGGAGCCAGGAGTGCGTCCGCGCAGCGCAGGAAGAAGCCCGTCAGGGACAGGCTCTTGGCGCGGACCTGGGCCAGGTCGACGCCGTCGAAGGCGGTGAGAGCCGCTTCGAGAGCGAGCAGGGACAGGATCGGCGGGGTGCCGATGCGGGCGCGGGCGATACCGGGCGCGGGCTCGTAGGCGGGGGTGAGGGCGAAGGGATCGGCGTGGCCGGTCCAGCCCGGCAACGGCGTCTCCAGCGCGGTGTGGTGGCGTCGGGCCACGTAGAGGAAGGCGGGGGCGCCGGGGCCGCCGGAGAGGAACTTGTAGCCGCAGCCGACCGCCAGGTCCACGCCCAGGGCGTCGACGTCCAGGGGCAGGGCGCCCGCGGCGTGGCACAGGTCCCACAGGGCGAGGGCCCCGGCGTCGTGGGCCGCCCGCGTCGACGCCCGCATGTCGTGCAGCTCGCCGGTGCGGAAGTCGACGGGCGAGTAGCTGACGACGGCGACCCGCTCGCCCTCGGCGGCGAGGAAGCGCGGGAGGTCCGCCGGGGGCACGTGCCGTACCTCCAGGCCGCGACGGCGGGCGACCGCGACGGCGAGGTAGCGGTCGGTCGGGAAGTGCCCGGGGTCGGTGACCAGCAGCGGGCGGTCCGGGCGGAGTGCGGCGGCGGCGTCGAGCGCGGTGAACAGCTGCACGCTGGTGGAGTCGCCCGCGATCGTCTGCCCCGGCGCGGCCCCGATGAGTGTGCCGATGGTGTCGCCCACGCGCTGCGGTGCCTCCCACCAGCCGGCCGCGTTCCAGGAGCCGATGAGTCCGGTGGCCCACTGGCGCCGCACCACGTCGTCCAGGGCCGCCGGCACGGCGGCGGGCAGCGGACCCAGGGAGTTGCCGTCGAGGTACACGACGTCCGGCGGGAGCAGGAAGCGCGCACGGAGGCCGGCCAAGGGGTCGTCGGCGTCGAGCCGCGCGGCCTGCTCGTGCAGGGCGGCGGCTGCCGGGAGTGCGGTCGTCATCGGCGTGCGGCCTCCTCGCCCGCGCGGCCGGCGTCCGCCGGGGTGAAGGCGGCCGCCATGTCCCGGAGGGTGTCGGCGACCGTGCGGGCACCGGGTGCTCCGGGTTCGATGAGGGTGTAGTGGCCGGTGCCGGGCAGGACGACCGTCCTGAGGTCCCGGTGCACGGCCGCGTAGTCGCTGAACTGGGTGAGCGGGACCTCCTCGTCGGCGGCGCCGTGCAGCAGCACGGTGGGGACGCCGGTGGTGCCGGCGTCGCGCAGCAGGGTGAGGGGGTCGACCTCGGGCAGGCGCGCGGTGAAGTGCTCCTCGCCGCCGAGGAGTTGCAGGGCGGCGTCGTTGCTGAGGCGGTCGCGGCGGGTGGCGGTGAGGTCGGTGATCGGCGCGAGGGCGAGCACGCTCGTCGGCAGGGTGCGGGTGTGCCAGCGGGAGCCGGGCGGCAGCAGGCCCCGGGCGGCGCACCACAGGGCCAGGTGCCCGCCGGAGCAGTGGCCCGCCAGGACGTAGGGCCGCCCTTCGGGCAGTGTGTCGACGATGCGGGCGACGTCGTCGAAGGTCTCGGGGTGGCCGCCCGCGCCGCCGGACCGGCGGAAGCCGGGGAGCAGCACGTGGAACCCCTGTGTGGAGAGCCACGCCGCGAACGGGGTCAGGTGCATCCGGTCGTAGCGCCAGTAACCGCCGTGCAGCAGGATCACCAGCGGGGCGCCGGGGTCCTCGGACGGCCAGGCGTCGTAGGACTGGTGGGGGTGGTCGCCGTAGCGGCCGTGCACCGGTGCCAGGACCGGCTTCAGGCTCAGGACCCGCTGCTCCTCCTCGGCCGCGAAGGCGGAGATCGTCCTAGACGTCACCGCGCACCTCCCACAGTTCGGGGAAGACCGGCCGGGCCGCGCGCTGTTCCAGCCAGGCCAGGCCGGCGGATCCGGCGCTGCCCGGTCTGGTTCCCATGGCACGGCGGACCACCAGGACGTGGTCGGACCGCCAGCGGGTGACGAGTTCGGCGATGTCGGTGAGCAGTTCGCCCAGGGCGAGGTGCGGATGGTGCTGCGGTCCGGCGTAGACGTGCCGCCAGGTCTCCACCACGCCGGGGTCGCCCTCGTAAGGGCTGGTCACGTCCCGTTCGCGGACGTGGCGCGGGACGGGCAGGCCCTGGCGGTGGAGGTAGGCCAGCACCTCGTCGTACAGGGACGGTTCGCGGTAGGTCTCGGCGAGCGCCTCGTGGACGGCCCGGTCGCCGCGGTGGGCGCGCAGCAGTCCGGCGGACTTGTCGCCGAGGAGGAACTCCATGTGCCGGTACATCGCCGACTGGAAGCCCGACGCCCGGCCGAACGCGGCGCGGAAACCGTTGAACCGGGCGGGGGTCAGGGCCGCGATGGGCGCCCAGGCGCCGCCCAGGGCGGTCAGCGCGCGGCGGCTGCGCACCAGCGCGTCCGTGGCCGCGGGCAGGTCGTCCTTGACGAAGGCCACCTTGGCCGTGCGCCACTCGTGCACGATCAGGGTGAACCACAGTTCCATCACCTGGGTGGTGACGAGGAACCCCATCTCGTCCGGGGCCTCGGTGAGCGGTTGCTGCAGCGTGTTCAGGACGGACGCGTGCACGTACGTGTCATAGGGGCTGGCCCCTTCGAAGGGGCGGGTCAGGGTGTCGTCGACGGCCGGCCCGTCGAGGGTGGTCGTGCGGTCGTTCATCACATCTCCCAGGGGGCGTACGGGTCACACACCGAGGTGGGCGCCACCGGAGGCGTCGATCCACTGTCCGGTCACCCAGCGGGCGTCGTCGCCGGCGACGAAGGAGACGACGTCGGCGATGTCCACCGGGTCGCCGAGCCGGCCGAACGCCGAGGCCTCGGCGTAGCGGCGCCGGATCTCCGGGACGGCGAGGGTGGGGTTGATCTCCGTCTCGGTGTAACCGGGCGCGACGGCGTTGACGGTGATGCCCCGGGGGCCCAGCTCCTGGGCCAGGGAGAGGGTGAGGTAGTCGAGGGCGGCCTTGGACATGGTGTAGGAGACGATCGGCGGGAAGGCGACGCGGGTCGCGACGGAGGAGATGTTGACGATCCTGCCGCCGTCCCGCAGGCGGTCCAGTCCGCGCTGGACGATGAAGAACGGCGCCTTGGTGTTGATCGCGAAGACGCGGTCGTAGTCGGCCTCGGTCACCTGGGCGATCGGGCGGGGGACGGTGATGCCCGCGTTGTTGACGAGGATGTCCAGGCCCGCGGGTGCCTCCTGTTCCGCCAGGGCCTCGTCGAAGGCGGACCACAGGGTGTCGGCGTCGCCGGGGACGCCGAGTTCGGCGTGGACGGGGAAGGCGCGTCCGCCGTCGGCCTGGATCTCCTTGACGGTCCTCTCGGCGGCCGTGAGGTCGTGGCCGTAGTGGACCGCGACGAGGGCGCCCTCGCGGGCGAGGCGGTGGCTGATGGCTCTGCCGATGCCCCGGCTGCCTCCGGTGACCAGGGCGGTCTTCCCCGCGTGGCGGGTGGTGGCGGTCATCGTGGGTCTCCTTCGCTGAGGGGTGGCGTGGCGTGGGGATCAGGTGTCGAAGTCGGACGTGGTCCCGGCGTGCGCGTCAGGCGTCGAAGTCGAGGGTGATCTCGGGGGTGCGGGGCCTGGCGCGGCAGACGAGGGTGTAGCCGGCGGCGCGGTCCCGTTCGTCCAGGGCGTACTGGCCGTCCGCCGTCACCTCTCCGGACAGGACCTTCGCGCGGCAGCTGCCGCACACGCCCTCACGGCAGGCGTACGGCACGTCGGGGTGACTGCGCAGCAGCGCGTCGAGCAGGACCGCATCGTGTGGCAGCACGGTGGCGGCACGACGGCGCCCGTCGAGCAGGGCGGTGATCCGGTACTCCCCCGCCCTCGGGGCCTGCCCGGCCGGTTCCGGCGGCCGTGGCGGGGTGCCGTCGGCGGTGAACAGCTCCCAGCGGACGAGTGAGGGATCGGCTCCCAGGCCGGCCAGGACGTGCCGGGTGGTGGTGACGAGACCGGGCGGTCCACACAGGGTGAACGTGGTGTCCGGGCCCGGCCGGGCGTCCACGGCCGCCAGCAGCCGGCCCACTCCGGGCGCGTCCAGCCGCCGTGCGGACAGGCCGCTCCCCCGGTCCTCCCGGGTCAGTACGTACAGGACGGTGAGACGGTCGAGGAACTCGTCCTTCAGTTCGGCCAGTTCATCGGCCAGTACGGCGTCGGCGCAGGTGCGGACCGAGTGGACGAGGCTGACGCGGCAGGCGGGGTCCCGGCGCAGCGCCTCGGTGGCCATCGGGGCCAGCGGGGTGATGCCGGTGCCGCCCGCGAGGAGGACGTGGTGGGCGCCCGGCACCTGCGGCAGCGCGAAGGTGCCGGTGGGCGGCGAGACGTCCAGGCGCTCTCCCGGGGCGAGCCGGGTGGTGGCGTGCTCACCGAAACCGCCGGGACCGGACCGTTTGATCACCAGGCGGAGCGCCCGGGGCGAGTGCGGTGGCGGACAGATCGAGTAACTGCGGCGCAGTTCGGTGCCGGCCCGGTGGTGCCGGACGACGACGTGCTGGCCCGGGTGGTGGGCGAAGACGTCGCGCAGTGCGGTGGGCACGTGCAGGGTGACGGCGACCGTGTCGGCGCTCAGACGACGGACCTCGGTGACGTCGAGCGGGTGCCGGCCGGCGCGGCGGGGCGGACCGGCCGGTGCCTCGTCGAGGAGGGCGGGCGGGGTGGTGTTCACGGTCGGCCTCACAGCGCGGTCAGGTGGGGGAAGGGCTCGCGGCACGCCGTGCACCACAGCACCGACTGACAGCGGGACGGCCCGAAGGCGCTGTGCGGCCGGGTGGCCCGGGATCCGCAGTGCGGGCAGGGCACCGCACCCAGTGCGACGGGTACCGGGCTGCCGGGCGCCGGGGTCACGGGCGGGGCGATGCCGTGTGCGGCGAGTGCGCGCCGCCCTTCGGGGGTGATGCGGTCCGTCGTCCAGGGGGGCGAGAGGACGTGCCGGACGCGGCCCGCGGGGTGGCCACAGGCGGTCAGGGCCTCCCGCACCGCCGCGGTGATCTCGGGCAGCGCGGGGCAGCCCAGGTAGGTGGGCGTGATCTCCACCTCCAGCACGCCGTCGGCGCCGGGGGCGACGGAGCCCACCACGCCGAGATCGCCGAGGCCGATCACCGGCAGTTCCGGGTCCGGCAGCGCGGCCACCCGCTCGCGCACCTCCTCGGCGGAGAGGCGTGCCGTGACCGGTGCGGGCCCGCTCACCAGATACCTCCGGGGAACTGCCGCCGCACGGACTGCAGTTCGGCGATCAGCGGCCCGAACTCCTCGGTGTGCAGGCCCGCACGGCCGCCGGTGGCCGACCAGGTGGGGGTGGGCACGGCGAGTCCCGCCTCGGTGACGACCTCGGTGACCCGCCCGAGCCACGTCTCGCGCAGGGGCGCCGGAGAGGGCACGGTGCCGGACGCGGCCAGGCGGCGCAGCACGTCGTCCTCCTCGAAGAGTTCGCCGGTGTAGGGCCACACCCGCTCCAGGGCGTGCCGCATGCGGCGCGCGCTCTCGGCGGTCCCGCGCCCCAGCGTCACCGTCCAGCGGTCGGCGTGCAGCCGGTGGAACGCGACCTCCTTGGCGGCCCGGACCCCGAACGCGGCGAGTTCGGGATCGGCGCAGTGCGCGAGGGCCTCGTAGTGGAGGACGGCGTAGTGGGTGTAGGCGAGTTGCCGGACCACGGTCACGGCGAAGTCCCCGTTGGGGAGTTCGGCAAGCAGGGCGTTGGTGAACTCACGCTCCGAGCGGGCGTAGGCGAGGTCGTCCTCGGTGCGGCCGGTTCCGTCGAGGTGGCCGGCACGGGTGAGCAGAGCGCGGGCGTGGCCGATCAGGTCGAGGGCGATGTTGGACAGGGCCAGGTCCTCGTCGACGGTCGGCGCACGGGTGATCCACTGGCACAGCCGCTGGCCGAGGACGAGGGCGTCGTCGCCGAGGCGCGTCAGGTGCCGGGCGAGGTCGGGATCGGCGGCGGACGGCGCTCCGCCCGGCAGGGTGCCGGGACGCACCGCCTCGATGTCACTCGTGGTGCTCACCTTCGGGGCCTTTCTCGGTCAACGGCGCGTAGTGCTCGGGGTAGCGGTACGGCTTGTGGCGGGCTCCCGCGAAGTACGGGTCGCGCTCGTCCGGGGAGGCCGTGTGCACGGCGTCGGAGCGGACCACCCACAGTGACAGGGGTTCGCCCCGGCGCGTGTACAGGTCGCGGGCGGCGGCCAGGGCCGCGTCCGGGCCGGCGGCGCGCACCGACCCCACGTGCTGGTGGGCCAGACCCCTGCGGGCCCGCAGGAACACCTCCCACGACGCCGGCGCGCCCTCCCGCGCGGCACTCATGCGGCCGCTCCCCGCGGCTCGTCCGTCCTCGCGGCGTACGCGGCGGCGGCCTCCCTGACCCAGGCGCCGTCCTCGTGCGCGGCCAGGCGGTGCGCGATGCGCTGTCGCGCCCAGTGGGTGTCGTCGCCCAGGGTCTTGCGGTAGGTGTCCCAGTCGACGGGCGTGAAGTCGTAGTGACCGCGCTCCTCGTTCCAGCGGATCGCCGGGTCGGGCAGCGTCAGGCCGAGGCGCTCGGCCTGCGGGACGCAGGTGTCGACGAAACGCTGTCGCAGCTCGTCGTTGGTGTGGCGTTTGATGCCCCAGGCCATCGCGCGGCGGGAGACCGCGGCGCCCAACGCGGCCGTCCGCGCGTCGGCGCCGCCCGCCTCGGTGTCGGGTGGTCCGAACATCAGCACCACCGCCGGCAGCCACCAGCGGTTCACCGCGTCCTGCGCCATCTCCTTCTGCTCCAAGGTTCCCTCGCACAGGGTGCGCATCAGGTCGTAGCCCTGCCGCACGTGGAAGGCCTCCTCCTGGCAGACGCGGCGCATCGCCCGGGCGTAGGGCCCGTAGGAGGTGCGGCACAAGGGTGCCTGGTTGATGACGGCGGCGCCGTCCGTCAGCCAGGCGATGGCCCCGGTGTCCGCCCAGGTCAGCGCGGGGTGGTTGAAGGTGGCCGAGGCGCGCTGCCGGCCGTGGTGCAGGGCGTCCAGCAGGTCGGCGCGGTCCACGCCGAGCGTCTCGGCGGCGGAGTACAGGTACAGGCCGTGGCCCGCCTCGTCCTGGACCTTGGCGAGCAGGACCGACTTGCGGTCCAGGGACGGGGCGCGGGTGAGCCAGGCCCCCTCCGGCTGCATGCCGATGATCTCGGAGTGGGCGTGCTGGGCGATCTGGCGGACCAGCATGCGGCGGTAGCCGTCGGGCATCCAGTCGCGCGGTTCGATCGTCTCGCCGCCGGCGATGAGCGCGTCGAAGCGGGCGAGCAGTTCGTCCTCGTCCACGGTGGTGGTCGACGCGGTCACCGGGCACCGCCCGTGCGTCCGGTGACCGTCTCGGCGGTGCCGTGCTGCGGGCACCGTCCCGGGGCCCAAACCCGTACCGGCTGCCTGGGCACGCGCATCACTCCTTCGGCTGAGGAACCGCCCGCGCGGGGCGCCGGGCGGAACGGGTTGCTTCGTTGCGGTAAGAGGCCGGGCACGTGGCCCGGCTATCCCCGCCGCGCGAGGTTCGGGCGCGTGACAAAGCTCACGGGACGGCCCGGGGAGTGAGGCCGGGAACCGTCGCCTCTTGAGGGGGTGACAGTCGTAGACCGCGGCGGCCGGCACGCCGAGGCGAAAGGGGAAACCATGAGCACCATCAGGGAGTTGCTGGTCGAACTCACCGGCACGACCGAGTACGCCGACCGGATCGGCGACGACGCCGACCTGGCCGCCAGCGGCATCGACTCCGGGGACCTGGTGCGCCTCGTGCTCCTGGTCGAACAGCGGCTCGGCGTCGAGATCACCGCCGAGGACATGGAGGAGCTGCACACGATCGGCGACTACGAGCGTTTCCTGGCCGAGCGCACGGTCGCCGGCGCGAGCGGCGGTGCGTGATGTGGCTGACGCAACTGCTGGAGCGCAACCGCCAGTGCCGGCCCGGCCGGACCGCGCTGGTGGACGAGGAACGCAGCGTCACCTGGGCCGAACTGCATGACCGTACCCTGCAACTGGCACGTGGACTTGCCGAGTCGGGCATCGAGCGGGGTGACCGGGTCGCCGTGCTCTCCAAGGACCGCATCGAGGTTCTGGAGAGCTACTTCGCGCTGGCCCGGCTCGGCGCGCTGTTCGTGCCGCTGAACCACAGTCTGGCCGAGCCCGAGGTCGCCGGGATCGTCGAGCGCGTCGGCGCGGTGGCCGTGCTCGGCGAGTCCGAACTGCTGGACCGGCACACCGGCTTGCCCGCTTCGGTGCGCGTCCGGGTGGCCTTCGACAAACCCGCCTTCGCGACGCTGGGCACACTGGCCGCCGAGCGGGAGCTGCCGGACGTCGCCGACACGGACCCGATCGCCGTGCTGCACACGTCGGCGACCACCGGGCAGGCCAAGGGGGTGACGGTCGACAGCGCGTCGTTCCGCGCGATCGCCCTCGGCTGGCTGGTGATGGCCCGCCCCGCCGACGACATCGTCATGGTCAACTGCTGCCCGCTGTACCACGGCAGCATGGTCGTGTCCCTCACCTACCTGGCGGCCGGCGCGACCGTCGTGCTGATGCCCGGATTCACCCCGCAGCGGGCGCTGTCCGCGGTGGAGCGGCACCGCGCCACGCACATGTGGCTGGTGCCGCAGATGCTGCGCTTCATGCTTCGGGCGAAGGCGTCCCGGCGCACCGACCTGTCCTCCTTGCGGGAGGTCCTGTACGGAGCCGCCCCCATGCCGCTCGACGTCTACGCCGACGCGGTCGAACGGCTCGGGTGCGGCTTCCGGCAGGTGTACGGCATGACGGAGGTGGGCGGCCCGTTCGTCACACTCGGTCCCGACGAGCACCCCGCGCCCGGGGACGTCACCGCCCGCATCCCCTGCGGGCGGGTCGTGCCGGGCATGTCCGCCCGCGCCGTGGACGGGACCGGCCGGGAACTGCCGCCCGGCGAGATCGGCGAGATCGTGGTGCGCGGGCCGGGCGTCATGCAGGGCTACTGGAACGACCCCGAGGCCACCGACGAGATCACCCGCGACGGCTGGATCGGGACGGGCGACCTCGGCTTCATGGACGACGAGGGCCGCATCAGCCTGGTGGACCGCACCAAGGACGTGATCATCCGCGCGGGCCAGAACGTGTACCCCTCGGAGATCGAACGCGCCCTGATGACCCACCCGGCGGTCCGGGACGCGGCGGTCGTCGGCATGCCCGACGAGGACTACGGCGAGGTGCCGCTGGCGTACGTCGCCCTGGAGGCGGGTGCGGAGCCGGCCGCGACGGAGTTGCTCGCGCATGCCGCGGGCCTGCTCGCGCCGTACAAGCGGCCGCGGCGGGTGGAGTTCATCGAGCAGGTGCCGCGCAATCCCGCCGGGAAGATCGTCAAGAAGCTGCTGCGCGTGTGAGCGCGTGCGACGGCGGACGGCGATGACCGGGCGCCCGACGCACCCCGGGTCGGCCACGACGAAGACGCCGTGGCCGACCCGGGCCGGTACGGAGCCCGTTTCAGCACCCCGGGAGGGCGGCAGGCCCGCGGGGACGGCCCGGGTCGGCGCGGAGCGTCCGTGGGCGGGCCGGCGCGGTGGAGAGCCGGTGGCGCTGGTGAGCGGTGACCTGGCCGCGCTGCCTTCGCTCCTGGACTCCGTTGGACTCGGGCTGGGTGTCGCGGACGTCTGGGAACCGTGTCCGCAACCCGCCGGGCCGGCCGAGGCCGCCGCCGCGGCGGCGATGCCGGTGCGGCGGCGACTGGAGTTCCTGGCCGGTCGGCGGGCCGCCCGGCGGGCCCTGCGTGCGGTGGGGCTGGACTGCGGTGAGATCCCCCGGTCGGGGCGCCTGCCGGTGTTCCCGCCGGGACGGGCCGCGTCGATCTCGCACAGTGCGGGGATCGCCGTCGCCGTGGCGTGCCGTCCCGGCGGGGACCTGCCCCTCGGCTGTGACCTGGAGCTGCGGCCCCTGGCCCGCGAAGCGGCCCGCCTGGTGCTGCGCGCGGACGAGGAGACGCTGCTCGCGGACTGGTCGGTGACGGAGTTGTTCTCCGCCAAGGAGGCGGCGTGGAAGGCCCTCGCCGTGGCGGAGGGAGGTCTGAGGGAGTTGCGGGCCTCGCCCGCCGGGGACGGGCTGCGTGTCTGCCTGCGCACCGATCCCGTCCACGCCGTACGGGTGCGGGTGGTGCCCGTCGGGGCAGGAGTCTTCAGTCACGTGGCCGGCCGGGACGGCACCCGCGACTGACCGGACGCCGCCCCCCCCCCGCGCGCCGGGGGCGGGCCCCATGAGCCACCCCGTGGCCCCCCCCAACACCACCCCCGCGTGTAAAAACGCCAAACCCAAACCGCCCCAGATGTAGATGTTTCATAAAAACAACAGAAACAGCCCAACAATTA
>NZ_JBHYVC010000108.1:0-10443 GCF_042749965.1 Streptomyces sp. NPDC059454
GGAGATCGCCAAGGCGGCCAAGGACCACGGCACCCCGATCCGCATCGGCGTGAACGCCGGCTCGCTGGACCGGCGCCTGCTCCAGAAGTACGGCAGGGCGACCCCCGAGGCGCTCGTCGAGTCCGCCCTGTGGGAGGCGTCCCTCTTCGAGGAGCACGGCTTGAGGGACATCAAGATCTCCGTGAAGCACAACGACCCGGTGGTGATGATCAACGCCTACCGGCAGCTCGCCGCCCAGTGCGACTACCCGTTGCACCTCGGCGTCACCGAGGCCGGACCCGCGTTCCAGGGCACCATCAAGTCGGCCGTCGCCTTCGGGGCGCTGCTCAGCGAGGGCATCGGCGACACCATCCGCGTCTCGCTGTCGGCTCCGCCGGTCGAGGAGATCAAGGTCGGCATCCAGATCCTTCAGTCGCTGGGGCTGAGGGAGCGGCGGCTGGAGATCGTCTCCTGTCCGTCCTGCGGCCGCGCCCAGGTCGACGTCTACAAGCTCGCCGAGGAGGTCACCGCCGGCCTCACCGGCATGGAGGTCCCGCTGCGGGTGGCCGTCATGGGTTGCGTCGTCAACGGCCCCGGCGAGGCCCGCGAGGCCGACCTCGGCGTCGCCTCCGGCAACGGCAAGGGCCAGATCTTCGTGAAGGGCGAGGTCATCAAGACCGTGCCCGAGTCGAAGATCGTCCAGACGCTGATCGAGGAGGCGATGAAGATCGCCGAGGAGATGGAGAAGAACGGCATCGCGTCGGGGGAGCCGGCCGTCACCGTGAGCTGAACAGCACGGAATCTTCGAAGGGGGCCCGAGCGTGACGATCCTGGAGAACATTCGGCAACCGCGCGACCTGAAGGCGCTGTCCGAGGCGGAACTCGGCGAACTGTCCCACGAGATCCGGGAGTTCCTGGTGCACGCGGTCGCCAGGACCGGCGGCCATCTCGGACCCAACCTCGGGGTGGTGGAGCTCACCGTCGCCCTGCACCGGGTCTTCGAGTCGCCCGTCGACCGCATCCTGTGGGACACCGGCCACCAGAGCTACGTCCACAAGCTCCTGACCGGCCGTCAGGACTTCTCCAAGCTGCGCGGCAAGGGCGGTCTTTCCGGTTACCCCTCCCGCGAGGAGTCCGAGCACGACGTCATCGAGAACAGCCACGCCTCCACGGCCCTCGGCTGGGCCGACGGACTCGCCAAGGCCCGCCAGGTGCGGGGGGAGAAGGGCCATGTCGTCGCGGTGATCGGCGACGGCGCCCTCACCGGCGGCATGGCCTGGGAGGCGCTGAACAACATCGCCGCCGCCAAGGACCGGCCGCTGATCGTCGTCGTCAACGACAACGAACGCTCCTACGCCCCCACCATCGGCGGCCTCGCCAACCACCTCGCGGCCCTGCGCACCACCGACGGCTACGAACGCGTGCTGGCCTGGGGCAAGGACGTACTCCAGCGCACTCCCGTGGTCGGTCCCACCGTCTACGAGGCACTGCACGGCGCGAAGAAGGGCTTCAAGGACGCCTTCGCCCCGCAGGGCCTCTTCGAGGACCTCGGCCTGAAGTACCTCGGCCCGATCGACGGCCACGACATCAAGGCCGTGGAGTCCGCGCTGCGCCGCGCCAAACGCTTCCACGGACCCGTCCTGGTCCACTGCCTCACCGAGAAGGGCCGCGGCTACGAACCCGCCCTCGCCCACGAGGAGGACCACTTCCACACCGTCGGCGTGATGGACCCGCTCACCTGCGCACCCCTCGCCCCGTCCGGCGGACCGTCCTGGACCTCCGTCTTCGGCGAGGAGATCGTCCGGATCGGCGAGGAACGCGAGGACGTGGTCGCGATCACCGCCGCCATGCTGCACCCGGTCGGCCTCGGCGCCTTCGCCGAGCGGTTCCCGGACCGGGTGTGGGACGTCGGCATCGCCGAGCAGCACGCGACCGTGTCCGCGGCGGGCCTGGCGGCCGGCGGCCTGCACCCGGTCGTCGCCGTCTACGCCACCTTCCTCAACCGTGCCTTCGACCAGTTGCTGATGGACGTGGCGCTGCACCGCTGCGGGGTGACCTTCGTCCTGGACCGGGCCGGCGTCACCGGCGTCGACGGGCCCTCGCACAACGGCATGTGGGACATGTCCGTCCTCCAGGTCGTCCCCGGTCTGCGCATCGCCGCGCCCCGCGACGCCGGCCAGCTCCGCGCCCAACTGCGCGAGGCGGTCGCCGTCGACGACGCGCCCACCCTGCTCAGGTTCCCCAAGGAGTCCGTGGGCCCGGCGGTCCCCGCGCTGGACCGCGTCGGCGGCATGGACGTACTCCACCGGGCGGACACCTCCGAGGTGCTCCTGGTGGCCGTCGGCGTGATGGCGCCGGTCTGCCTCCAGGCCGCCGGACTGCTCGAAGCGCGCGGCATCGGGTGCACCGTGGTCGACCCCCGCTGGGTCAAGCCCGTCGACCCGGCCCTTCCGCGCCTGGCCGCCGGGCACCGTATGGTGGCCGTCGTCGAGGACAACAGCCGTGCGGCCGGGGTGGGTTCGGCGGTGGCGCTGACGCTGGGTGACGCCGAGGTCGACGTGCCCGTGCGGCGGTTCGGCATTCCGGAGCAGTTCCTCGCCCACGCCAAACGCGGTGAGGTACTCGCCGACATCGGCCTCACCCCGGTCGAGATCGCCGGCCGGATCAGCGCGAGCCTCGCCGTCGGCGAAGAGTTCGCGAAACAGTCACCGGACCCACAGGAGCCCCAGGCATGACCACCGCGGAATCGTCGGGGACCGGCGAGTTCGACCTCGGCGCGCTGCTGGCCGAACGCGGAGCCGAGCGCTACGAGCTGCACACCCGGTACCTCAACCACCAGCTCCCGCGCATGCTGCACACCATCGGCTTCGACAAGGTCTACGAGCGCGCGGAGGGCGCCCACTTCTGGGACGCCGGCGGCAACGACCACCTGGACATGCTCGCCGGGTTCGGGGTGATGGGCCTGGGCCGCCACCACCCCGTGGTCCGCAAGGCGCTGCACGACGTCCTGGACGCCTCCCTCGCCGACCTCACCCGCTTCGACTGCCAGCCGCTGCCCGGCCTGCTGGCCGAGAGGCTGCTCGCGCACAGCCCCCACCTGGACCGGGTGTTCTTCGGCAACAGCGGCACGGAGGCGGTCGAGGGCGCCCTGAAGTTCGCCCGGTACGCGACCGGAAAACCGCGCGTCCTGTACTGCGAGCACGCCTTCCACGGCCTGACCACCGGTTCGCTCTCCGTCAACGGCGAGTCCGGCTTCCGGGACGGCTTCGCCCCGCTGCTGCCCGACACGGCCGTACCGCTCGGCGACCTCGACGCGCTGGAGCGGGAACTGCGCAAAGGGGACGTGGCCGCGCTGATCGTGGAGCCGATCCAGGGCAAGGGCGTGCACGAGGCACCGCCCGGCTATCTGCGGGCCGCGCAGGAGCTGCTGCACCGGCACAGGGCGCTGCTGATCGCCGACGAGGTACAGACCGGGCTGGGCCGGACCGGTGACTTCTACGCCTACCAGCACGAGGCGGGGGTCGAGCCGGATCTGGTGTGCGTGGCCAAGGCGCTCTCCGGCGGGTACGTGCCGGTGGGCGCCACCCTCGGCAAGGACTGGATCTTCAAGAAGGTCTACTCGTCGATGGACCGGGTGCTGGTCCACTCGGCCAGCTTCGGGGCCAACGCCCAGGCCATGGCGGCGGGCCTCGCGGTGCTGTCGGTCATGGAGAACGAGCGGATCGTCGACCACGTCCGGAGCACCGGCGAGCTGCTGCGCACCCGGCTGGCCGCACTGACCGGGAAGTACGAGCTGCTCGCCGACGTCCGCGGCCGGGGCCTGATGATCGGCATCGAGTTCGGCCGGCCCCGGTCACTGAAGCTGCGCTCGCGCTGGACCATGCTCCAGGCCGCCCGCAAGGGACTCTTCGCGCAGATGGTGGTCGTGCCGCTGCTGCAACGGCACCGCATCCTCACCCAGGTCTCCGGCGACCACCTGGAGGTGATCAAACTGATCCCGCCGCTGATCATCGACGAGCGGGACGTGCACCGGTTCGTGGACGCCTTCACCGCGGTGATGGACGACGCGCACGACGGCGGCCTGGTGTGGGAGTTCGGCAGGACGCTGGTGAAACAGGCCGTCGCCCACCGCTGACCCTCGCACCCGCACCGGGTTTGCCTCAGAGGCAAGGAAATTGCCCGCGGGGCAAATTCGGGGCTCAATGGAGGCATGAGCTCCTCCGAGACCGGGCCGCCGGCCGAACCGGCCGGCGCGCTCCCCGTGGTCGCGCCGCAGCTGCGCGCCCTGCGGCGACGGGCCTCCCTCACCCTGGAGGCCGCCGCCCGCGACGCGGGTCTGTCGCCCGCCCATCTCTCCCGGCTGGAGACCGGACAGCGCCAGCCCTCGCTGCCGATGCTGCTCTCCCTCGCCCGCATCTACGGTACGACCGTCTCCGAGCTGCTCGGTGAGTCGGCCGCCGGCCGGGACGCCGTGGTGCGCGCCGCGGACATGGAGTCCACGGCGGCGGGCGGCTGGACGTACTGGCAGGCCGGTGCCGCCGGGCGCGGCATGCAGGCCCTGCGGGTCCACGTGCCGCACGGCTCCCAGGGCGACATCGTGCGCGTCCACCCCGGCGAGGAGTGGCTGTACGTCCTCAAGGGGCGGCTGCGGCTGCGCCTCGGGGACACCGTGCACCGGCTCGCCCCGGGCGACAGCGCGCACTTCGACTCGCTGACCCCGCACCGTATCGCCGCATCCGACCCCGACGGGGTCGAGCTGCTGTTCGTCCACACCCTGCTGCAGAGTCCCACGGCCGCGCTGTGCCTGGGCCCGATCCACGGAGAAGCGACATGACCGGCAGAGACATGGAAGAGAAGCTCCCCCGGGCCCTGTGGGTGCGGCTGTTCATCTACATCGTGGTGGGACACCTCTTCGCGGCCTTCATCTACTTCCTCTTCGAGATCGCTCCGAAGAAGTAGGCGCCCGTCTCAGTCGAGCAGGCGCTCGCGCAGCCGCTCCCGGGCCTCGGGGGTGAGCCCGAGCGCCTGCTCCAGATACGGGTCCACACCGCCCCAGGTCTCCTCGACGGTCTCGAAGGCCGCCGACAGGTACTCCGCGCGCGCGTCGAACAGCGGGCTGAGCAGCTCCATGACCTCGGGGGAGTAGGCCGAGGCGGAGCCGCCGCTGCGGTGCACCTTGTAGCGGCGGTGTTTGGCGTTGGACTTCAGGTAGTCGTCGACGATCGCGTCGCGCTCGACGCCCACCGCGAGCAGCGTCACCGCCACCGACAGGCCCGCGCGGTCCTTGCCCGCCGCGCAGTGCATCAGCGCGGGGACGCTGTCCTCGGCGAGCGAGCGCAGCACCTGGGAGTGCTCGGCGGTGCGCTCCTTGATGATCAGCCGGTAGGAGCTGATCATCCGGTCCGCGCCCTTGCCGTCCGCGAGGATCGAGCGCAGCTGCTCCAGATCGCCGTCGCGGACCATCTTCCAGAACTCGGCGCCGTCCGCCGGGTCGCTGAGCGGCAGGTTCACATTGCGCACGCCCGGCAGCGCGACGTCCGGCCCCTCCAGCTTCTGGTCGGCCGCGTTGCGGAAGTCGAAGACCGTGTGCAGCCCGAGCGAGGACAGGAAGGCGGCGTCCTCGGCGGTCGCGTGGGCGAGATGGCCGCTGCGGAACAGCACCCCATGCCGCACCCGCCGACCGTCGACGGTCGGCAGTCCGCCCACGTCGCGGAAGTTGCGTACTCCGGCCAGCTCGGGTTCGGTCGACGGGATCTGCTGCGTCACGAAGGACTCCTCCCACTCGGCGCCGTCGGCGGGGCTCGTCGACGGGCACCACTTGACGATACGACATGCCTGCCTGGGGCAATGAGTTGTCCACAGGCATTGCCCGGCCGCCCCCATATCCCTGATGATGTTGTTGTCTGATCGTATCTGTTCGGGTCTGTTGGAGGTTCGGGTGGCGCAGGTCTCCCAAAACGGTCGTACATGGCTCCTGTCGGGGCCGGCCAGTGCATACGCGCTGCATGTCACCGACCGTGACGAGCTGGTGCATCTGCACTGGGGTCCGAGGATCGCGCTCGCGGACGCGGAGGCCCTCGCCGCCCGTCCGACGCCGGAACACTGCTCGTTCGAGTCCCGACTGGACGGGCGCGAGGAGTACCCGGTCGAGGGCGGCCCCCGCTTCACCCGGCCCGCCCTGTCCGTACGCACCGCCGATGGGCGGCGCGGCACCGAGTGGACCTTCGACGGCCACGAGAGCGACGACGGCGAACTGCGCCTGCGCTTTCGCGACGGCGACCTGACCGTCACCCTGCACTACCGGATGCGCGACGACGTGATCGAACGCTGGGTGACCCTGCACAACCGGGGCCCCGCCGTCGAACTCCTGCGCGCCGACTCCGCGACCTGGACCCTGCCCGAACGCGAGCACTGGCGGCTGTCCCAGCTGCACGGCCGCTGGGCCGCCGAGTCCCGGCTGACAAGTGCTCCGCTCACCTACGGCGAGAAGGTCATCGGCAGCCGCCGCGGCCACACCGGGCACCACCATCTGCCCTGGGTCGCGCTCGACACCGACGCCACCGAGGAGCGCGGCGAGGTCTACGGCTGCGCGCTGGGCTGGTCCGGCTCCTGGCGGATCGGCGTCGCCCAACTCCCCGACGCGCGCGTGCAGATCACCGGCGGCGCGGGACACGACGACTCCGGCCTGCTGATGCTGGGTACGCAGGAGACGTACGTCACGCCGGTCTTCGCCGGTCTGTGGAGCGACGGGGGCTTCGGCGGCGCCAGCCGCGCCTGGCACGCCTATCAGCGGACGTATGTGATCCCCGCCGCGGACCGGGACCGGCCGGTGTTGTTCAACTCGTGGGAGGCCACCCAGTTCGACATCGCGGAGGAGCAGCAGCGGGCCCTCGCGGAGCGGGCCGCCGCGATGGGCGTCGAGCTGTTCGTCGTCGACGACGGCTGGTTCGGGGCCCGTACGAGCGACCGGGCCGGGCTCGGCGACTGGACGCCCAACCCGGACCGCTTCCCGGGCGGTCTGAAGCCCCTCGCCGACCATGTGCACGGACTCGGGATGCAGTTCGGCATCTGGGTCGAGCCGGAGATGGTCAACCCCGACAGCGATCTCTACCGGGCGCACCCCGACTGGGTGCAGTTCCAGCAGGGCCGCCGGCGTACGGAGCTGCGCAACCAGCTGGTCCTCAACCTCGCGCGGGACGACGTCCGGGAGTACCTCTGGGAACAGCTCGACGGGCTGCTCTCCAGCGCTCCCGTGGACTATGTGAAGTGGGACTTCAACCGCTCCTTCACCGACGTCGGCTGGCCGGACGACCCGTATCCGCAGCGGCTGTGGACCGACCACGTGCGGGGTCTGTACGCCCTGCTGGACCGGCTGCGGGCGGCCCATCCGGGCGTGGCCTTCGAATCCTGCTCGGGCGGCGGCGGGCGGATCGACCTGGGCGTCCTCTCCCGCACCGACCAGGTGTGGACCTCGGACAACACCGACCCGCTCGACCGGCTCGCCGTCCAGCACGGCTTCAGCCAGCTCCACCCGGCCCGGGTGATGGCCGCCTGGGTCACCGACAGCCCGAACGCGATGCTCAACGGGCGGGTCAGCTCGCTGCGCTTCCGGTTCGTCAGCGCCATGGCCGGGGTGCTCGGCGTCGGCGGCGACCTCGCGCGGTGGACCGGGGAGGAGCTCGCCGAGGCGCGGGAGTGGGTCGCGCTCTACAAGGAGATCCGGCCCGTCGTCCAGCGCGGCGACCTCTACCGGCTGCGCCCTCCGGAGGGCGGGCTGAGCGCGGTGCAGTACGTCCTCGGCGACGAGACCGTCGTTCTCGCCTGCCTCCAGGCGCAGCACTACGGAGAGCCCGTCCCCGCGCTCCGGCTGCGCGGCCTCGATCCGGAGGCAACGTACGAATGCCGCGAAACCGGCGAAACGCACCGAGGCGCCCTTCTGTTGCACCACGGGCTGCGCACCGGCCTGCGGGGGGATCTGGACGCCGCGGTGGTGCGGTTGCGACGCCTGTGATCCGACGGTTCAGGCGTTCTGTCCGATTAGGCTGATTCGCCATAACATGCCCCGAAAGAAGGGGGGGTGGGGAAGGGGTGCGTGAGCATCGTCATATTCGTGACGATGTGTTGTCGTCATGCTCACGTAATTCTGGGGGGTGACAAGGGAATTCGTGCGGGAAGGGAATCCCGGCTGACGCTCGGTGACGTCAATTCCGCCTTTGGATCACGGAAAAACCTGTTCGCGGTGAACCTCGCGCTTGTTCCTTCGCGTCCGGGTCGCTTACGTTCACCACCGATCCGGACGGACGCCTAATCCTGCCGCCGCCCGGAGCCCGCACACACTGACCCGTCCACGGCAGGAACGGGGGACCCACAGGTACGACTGCCTGTTCCGGTTCCCGGAACGGCTTGGGGTTAAGCCGCGCTACAGCGCGGCCGGGCATCTCCAGTCCGAACCCGACAGCTCACCTCGTAGGCGCCGGAGAGGAATTCGACATGCCCGCGAAGGGTAAGCACCGCCGTACCAGGACCCAGCGTTTCACCCGCTCCATCGCCGTCGCCGGAACCGGTGGCGCCGCACTCGCCCTGCCGCTTCTCGGCGCCACCGGCGCGCACGCCGCCACGCCGCAGACCGCCCCCGAAAAGGCCGTCCAGTCCCTTTCCGCCGCCGGTCAGAAGACCGTCGCCGAAAAGGGCGACGAGGCCCGCACGTACACCGTGAAGGCCGGCGACTACCTCGCGAAGATCGCCGAGACGGAGAACGTCGACGGTGGCTGGAAGCAGCTCTACACGGACAACCGCGAGGCCATCGGTGACGACCCGGCGCTCATCCACCCCGGTCTGAAGCTCTCCGTCGACGGCGCGGCCGCCGCGAGCACGCCGCAGGAGCCGTCCTCCGCCGAGGCCACGCAGGCCCCGCAGGCCTCGGAGCAGAAGGCCGAGCAGCCGGCGGAGCAGCCCGCCGAGCAGCCCTCCTCGGCGGCCTCCACCCAGACCACGAGCACCGACCAGGCCACGAGCACCTCCGGTTACAGCTCCCCGGTGCCCGGCGCCGGGCTCGGCACCGCCTACAAGGTGGCCGGCAGCATGTGGTCCAGCGGCTACCACACCGGCGTCGACTTCGCCGTCCCGACCGGCACCTCCCTGAAGGCCGTCGGTGCGGGCACCGTCGTCTCCGCGGGCTGGGCCGGCGCGTACGGCAACCAGGTCGTCATCAAGCTCGACGACGGCCACTACGCCCAGTACGCCCACCTGTCCTCGCTCTCCGTCTCGGCCGGCCAGACCGTGACCGGTGGCCAGCAGGTCGGCCTCTCCGGCTCGACCGGCAACTCGACCGGCCCGCACCTGCACTTCGAGATCCGCACCACCCCGGACTACGGCTCGGACGTGGACCCGGTCGCCTACCTCGGCTCGAAGGGCGTCTCCATCGGCTGACCCCCGACGCGACCTTCCTGACACGCGCGCCGATGGCCGGACCCCGATCCCGGGTCCGGCCATCGGCGTATTCCGGAATTGGCCAACATTTTGAAAGTGTCTTATCTCACCGCACGTCAACCCCTCCTTACGGTCGCGTAGGTCACATTCGAAGGTGAATCATGAGTGGTTGTGGCAGACGATTCGAAGAGTGACAGCAGAGCAGTGATCGGGTCGTACGTGGCGGTGGGGGACAGCTTCACCGAGGGCGTCGGCGACCCCGGCCCCGACGGGGCGTTCGTCGGCTGGGCCGACCGGTTCGCCGTGCTTCTCGCGGACCTCCGGCCCGAGGGCGACTTCCAGTACGCGAATCTCGCGGTGCGCGGAAAGCTGTTGGACCAGATCGTGGCGGACCAGCTGCCGAGGGCGGTCGAACTCGCCCCCGACCTGGTCTCGTTCTGCGCGGGCGGCAACGACATCCTCCGCCCGGGCAGCGACCCGGACGAGGTGGCCGAGCGGTTCGAGCGGGCGATCGCCGCGCTCACGGCCGTGTCCGGCACGGTGCTGGTGACGACCGGTTTCGACACCCGTGGCATGCCCCTGCTCAAGCACCTGCGCGGCAAGATCGCGACGTACAACGGGCACGTGCGGGCCGTCGCCGACCGCTACGGCTGCCCGGTGCTCGACCTGTGGTCCCTCAAGAGCATCCAGGACCGCAGGGCCTGGGACGCCGACCGGCTGCACCTGTCACCGGAGGGGCACACCCGCGTCGCGCTCCGCGCCGGGCAGGCCCTCGGCCTGGAGACCCCCGCCGATCCCGAACAGGCCTGGCCGCCCCTGCCGCCCCGCGGCACGTTCGACATCCGGCGGGACGACGTCCAGTGGGCCCGCGAGTACCTGGTGCCGTGGATCGGCCGCCGGCTGCGCGGGGAGTCGTCGGGCGACCACGTGATCGCCAAGGGGGCGCTGTCGCCGGACGACATCAAGGTACGGATCGCCTCGGTGGCGTGAGAGCCGTCCGTCGGGTGCGGCCGGTCCGGCACCGCGGTGCCGGAC
>NZ_JBHYVC010000109.1:0-10177 GCF_042749965.1 Streptomyces sp. NPDC059454
GACGGATGCCGTCCGCGCCCGGCGCGCCCCTGTTCACCGCTCACGTCAGGGGGTGGCACCGCTCCCCTCCGGATCCCGGGCCGGGCACCTGCCGGTGCCCGGCACCGGAACCATCCGCGGTGCTCCCCGCGGACCATGCTGCCCGCTCGGAACACGCTCGCGCATTGCCGGAATCCGGCAATGTTCATTAGGGTCTTGATGCCGGTGTGACACAACCGACGCGTCAGGGAAGCGTCAAGAATCGGGGGAAAGGCGTGACCGAACGGGAGATCCCGGAGCAGTATCTGGAGGGCTATGCCCACATTCTGGCCGAGGTCGCGGCCACGGGCAGACGCCTCACCCGGGACGAGATCGCCTCCCGGCGGGCCCTGGGGGAACGGGCCGCGGAGGCGGGGTTCGGTCTGCGTTCCCTCGTCAGCGCGCACCTGTCCGGCGCCCGCGGGGTGTGGCCGCGCGGGGCGGACTCGGCCGACGACGCGCTCGTGGCCGTACAGCAGGTCGTGGACGCGTTCGCCGAGGGGTACGAGCGGGCGCAGCGACTGGCGGTGCGTCAGGAGGAGGCGACTCGGCGGGAGTTCATCGACGACCTGCTCTACGGTCGCAGCGATCTGGGACGGCTGGCGGAACGCGCCGAGCGCTTCGGTCTGCGGTTGTCCCACGAGCACGCGGTCGCCGTCGCCCGGGGCGTGGCCGCCTACGACGAGGGCGACCCGGTGCCGCGGCAGGTGGAACGCGCCCTGATCTCCCGGTTCGGTGACCGCAGCATCCTGCTCACCACCAAGGACGGGCGGCTGCTGTGCATCGCGCCCGGGCACCAGGGGGAGGTGCTCACGTACTTCGCCAAGCAGGCGCACGCCGCCACCGACGGCGGCCAGGTCGCCATCGGCCGCCCGCAGTCGGGGCCGGGTGGTGTCGTCCAGTCCTACGAGGAGGCCCTCGGCTCACTGGAGATAGCCGAGCGGCTGGGGCTCGACGACCCGGTGCTGCGCGCCGCCGACCTGCTCGTCTACCCCGTACTGGCCCGCGACCGCCAGGCGATGGCCGACCTGGTGCACAACGCCCTGGGGCCGCTGACCGCGGCCCGCGGCGGTGCCGTGCCCCTTCTGGACACGCTCACCGCGTACTTCGACTCCGGCTGTGTCGCCGCGGAGGCGGCCCGGCGGCTCTCGCTGAGCGTGCGCGCGCTGACCTACCGCCTGGAGCGCATCCACAAGCTCACCGGCGCCAACCCGTCGGACCCGTCCCACCGCTACATGCTCCAGACGGCGGTGATCGGCGCACGTCTGCTGGACTGGCCCGACGGCGAGTCGTGAGAGGGGACGTCCGGGATGCCCCCAGGGATGTCAGCCCTCGACCAGGGTGATGTCCCGGTGCTCGACGGCGTGGAAGACGGGCAGCAGGAGGATACCGCTGGGGCGCAGCTCCATGAGGGTGGCCTCGACGTGGGCCCGGCCCGCCTCGACGGCGTTGTCGGGCACGGTCCCGGTGTTCTCCCAGCGGTGCTCCTTGCCGTCGCACACCGCGCGGGTGCCGCCGACGGAGTAGTGGATGTCGGACGAGGGCCGGCTGACCGAGGAGCTGACGAAGACCGGTCCGTCGCCGCCGTGGCAGCGGTAGGTACCGGAGAGGGTGACGGAGCCGTCGGCCATCCGGCCCTCCTGGTCCACCGTCACGGACTCCGAGGGGACGGAGGGGGCCGCCGACGCGGGCGAGGGGGCCGCCGCGGCGAAGCCGAGCAGCAGCAGCGCGGAACCGGCCGCGACGCCGAGGGCGGGACGTACGAACATGGGAAACCTCCCGAAATGAGCGGAATGAGGGATCCCACCAGTACCCGGTGCGGGGGCCGGGGCCGGTCATCGTCACCCCTTCGGTGGCGAGTCGGCCCCGGCCGTCGGGGAACCGTCCCGGGATGGTCCGGGGGCTGTCACGTTTCCCGGCGGGCGGTTCCGACGTATGCGCGGCCCGGGCATGGTCCGTGTATACGGTCCATCCGGATCGTTCCACCTATGTGGAGGTGCGCCATGTGTGCCCACCAGCCTTCCTGCCCCCAGCCCCATGACTCCGCCGCACATGTGGTGGCCGCCCATCCCGAGCAGGGCTGGAGTCTGCTGTGCGACGGTGTGATCGTCTTCGACGACACCGGTGAGCTGCTCCCCGACGGCCGGGTGATCGCCCCGCACCGCGTCCTCGCCGACCGGCTCGCGGTCGCCGCCTGAGCCGGTCCGCCCCTCAGGGCAGCAGGGCGAAGCCGTCGAGTTCGACCAGGGCCCGTTCGTCCCAGAGGCGGACCACCTCGACGACCGCCATCGCCGGGTAGTCCCGGCCGGCCAGCTCCCGCCAGGTGCGGCCGAGTGCACGGGCGTGGGCGCGGTACGCGGCCACGTCGGTGGCGTAGACGGTGACGCGGGCCAGGTCGGCGGGGGTGCCGCCGGCTGCGCGCAGGGCGGTGAGGAGGTTGGTGAGGGCCCGCGCGAACTGTTCGGGCAGGGTGTCGCCGACCACCTTGCCGTCGGCGTCGAGGGCGGTCTGGCCGGCCAGGAACACCAGCCGGGAACCGGTGGCGACGACGGCGTGCGAGAAGCCGGCCGGCGGGGAGAGCCCGGGCGGGTTGACGCGCTCGGCGGTCACCGGTCCTCCAGGTTCCTGTACAGCTCCTTGGCGACGATGCCCCGTTGCACTTCGCTCGCCCCCTCGTAGACGCGGGGTGCGCGGACCTCGCGGTAGAGGTGTTCGAGCAGGTGCCCGCGTTGCAGGGCGCGGGCTCCGTGGAGCTGGACGGCCCGGTCGACGACGTACTGCGCGGTCTCGGTGGCCAGCAGCTTCGCCATCGCGGAGCGCCGGGGGACGTCGGCGGTGCCCTCGTCGTACGCCGTCGCCGCCGCGTAGACCATGAGCCGGGCGGACTCCGTGCGCAGCGCCATCTCGGCGACCTGGTGGGCGACGGACTGGAGGTCCTTCAGCTTGCCGCCGAACGCGTCCCGCCGGGCGGTGTGGGCGAGGGTCGCGTCCAGGGCGGCCTGCGCCATGCCGACCGCGAAGGCGCCGACGCTGGGGCGGAACAGGTTGAGGGTGTCCATGGCGACCCGGAACCCCCGGTCGACCTCGCCGAGCACGTCGTCGGCGCTCACCGGTACGGCGTCGAAGCGGAGGGCACCGATGGGGTGCGGGGAGAGCATGTCGAGGCGGCTGCCGGTGAGGCCTGGGCGGTCGGCGGGGACCAGGAAGGCGGTCACGCCCCGCGCGCCGGCGCCGGGGGTGGTGCGGGCGAAGACGGTGTAGAAGTCGGCGTCGGGGGCGTTGGAGATCCAGCACTTCTCCCCGGTGAGCCGCCAGCCGGAGCGGCCGTCGTGATGCGCGGCCGGAGACGCCGGGGCCGGAGCGGCGTCCGCCACCGCGCCCCGCCCCGCCGCCTCCCCCCGAGCGTCCGCCACCGCGCCCCGCCCCGCCGCCTCCCCCCGAGCGTCCGCCACCGCGCCCCACCCCGCCGCCTCCCCCCGGGCGTCCGCCACCGCGCCCCGCTCGGTCGTCTCCGCCGGGCCCGCCCGGCCGTCCGGCTCCGCCGTCAGCGACAGTGCCGCCGCGTCCGAGCCGGCGTCCGGCTCGCTGAGCGCGAACGCCGCGACGACGCTGCCGTCGCTCACCCCCGGGAGCCAACGGGCGCGCTGGGCGGGGGTGCCGTGGGCGTGCACCGGGTGGGCGCCGAGGCCCTGGAGGGCCAGGGCGGTCTCCGCCTCGGTGCAGGCGTGGGCCAGGGACTCCCGCATCAGGCACAGGTCGAGCGCACCGGAGGTGAACAGGCGGGACAGCAGGCCGAGGGTGCCCAGTTCGGCGACCAGGGCGCGGTCGACCCGGCCGGGTTCCCCCTTCTCGGCGACCGGCCGCAGCCGTTCCGCGGCCAGTGTGCGCAGCTCCGCGCACCAGGCGAGTTGCGCCGGTTCGAGCGAGAATGCGGTCATCGCCGGTCCCTTCCCTCGCCACTGGGCCACTCCCGAGGCTATCGCGGAGCGTTGACTGCCGTCACCAACGCGATACGCTCCTGGTGCGAGCCCACCACGCCAAGGGGGCGAACCGTCATGAATCCACGGGCCACCGCGCACGTCGACACCTTCGCCCGCGACCACCTCCCGCCACCCGACCAGTGGCCCGAGCTCCGTTTCGACCTGCCGGAGCTGCGCTACCCCGACCGGCTGAACTGTGCCGCGGAGCTGCTGCACGGTCCGCCCGACGACCGCCCGGCGTTCCACACCCCCGACGGCACCACCTGGACGTACGGCGAGCTGCGCGCCCGCGTGGACCGGCTCGCGCACCTCCTCACCGGCGACCTCGGGATCGTTCCCGGCAACCGGGTGCTGCTGCGCGGCCCCACCACCCCGTGGCTGGCCGCCTGCTGGCTGGCGGTGCTGAAGGCGGGCGCGATCGCCGTCACCGTGCTGGCCCAGCAGCGCCCGCACGAGCTGAGCACCATCTGCGAGATCGCCGAGGTCCACCACGCCCTGTGCGACATCAGGTCCGTCGACGACCTCGCCGAAGCCGACGTCCCGGGCCTCTCCCTCACCACCTACGGCGGCGACTCCCCCGGCGACCTGCTGAACCGCCCGGCGCCGACCACGCCGTACGAGGCCGTGCCGACCGCGGCCGACGACGTGGCGCTGATCGCCTTCACCTCCGGCACCACCGGGCGCCCCAAGGGCTGCATGCACGTCCACCGGGACGTGCCGGCGATCGCGGACACCTTCTCCCGGCACGTGCTGAAGCCGGTCGCGGACGACGTGTTCACCGGCAGTCCCCCGCTGGGCTTCACCTTCGGCCTCGGCGGCCTGGTGGTGTTCCCGCTGCGGGCCGGGGCGAGCGCACTCCTCCTCGAACAGGCGCACCCCGCCCAGTTGTTGCCCGCGATCGCCGCGCACAAGGTGTCGGTGCTGTTCACCGCGCCCACCGCCTACCGCGCGATGCTCGCCGAACTGGACGGCCACGACGTCTCGTCGCTGCGCCGCTGCGTCTCGGCGGGCGAGAACCTGCCCGCCGCCACCTGGCGGGCCTGGCACGAGCGCACCGGGCTGCGGATCATCAACGGCATCGGCGCCACCGAACTGCTGCACATCTTCGTCTCCGCCGCCGACGAGGCGATCCGCCCCGGAACGACGGGAGTTCCGGTCCCCGGCTGGCAGGCACGCGTGCAGGACGCCGACGGCACGCCCGTGCCCGACGGGGAGCCCGGACTGCTCGCGGTGCGCGGTCCGGTCGGCTGCCGCTACCTCGCCGACCCGCGCCAGCGGGAGTACGTGCGCGACGGCTGGAACATCACCGGCGACACCTACGTCCGCGACCCCGACGGCTACTTCCGGTACGTCGCCCGCGCCGACGACATGATCATCTCGGCCGGGTACAACATCGCGGGCCCCGAGGTCGAGGACGCCCTGCTGCGCCACCCGGACGTGGTCGAGGCGGCGGTGGTCGGGCGGCCGGACGAGGCGCGCGGCCAGGTCGTGGTGGCGTACACGGTCGTCGAGGAGGGCGCGGAACGCGACGCCGAGGCGCTGCGCGCCTTCGTGAAGTCCGAGCTCGCGCCGTACAAGTGCCCGCGGGAGATCGTGTTCCTGGACGCCCTGCCCCGCACGGCCACCGGCAAGCTCCAGCGGTTCCGGCTGCGCGCTCCCACCGGGACGGGGAACGACCGTGCGTGATGCCGGGGAACCCCGCCGTCCGTATACGACTTAAGATGATCAACGTGTTCGACCAGCAAGCCCCCCACACTCCGAGATCCCTCATCGTCACGCTCTACGGCGCGTACGGCCGCTTCGTGCCGGGCCCGGTGCCCGTCGCCGAGCTGATCCGGCTGCTGGCCGCGGTCGGCGTGGACGCCCCGTCCGTCCGCTCCTCGGTGTCCCGGCTCAAGCGGCGCGGCCTGCTCGTCCCGGCGCGTACCGCACAGGACACGGCCGGGTACGAACTGTCACCCGACGCACGCCAGTTGCTCGACGACGGCGACCGGCGCGTGTACGCCACCGATCCGCCCGGGGACGAGGGCTGGGTGCTCGCGGTGTTCTCCGTACCGGAGTCCGAACGGCAGAAGCGGCACGTCCTGCGCTCCCGGCTGTCCGGCCTCGGCTTCGGCACGGCGGCCCCCGGCGTGTGGATCGCCCCCGCGCGGCTGTACGAGGAGACCAGGCACACCCTGGAGCGCCTGCGCCTGGAGGCCTACGTCGACTTCTTCCGCGGCGAGCATCTGGGCTTCGCGCCCACCGCGGATGCGGTCGCCCGCTGGTGGGACCTGGCCCGGATCGCCGAACAGCACGAGGCGTTCCTGGACCGGCACGCGCGGGTGCTGCGCGCCTGGGAGCGGCGCGCGGACACCCCTCCCGAGGACGCCTACCGCGACTACCTCCTCGCCCTGGACTCCTGGCGCCACCTCCCCTACGCCGACCCGGGCCTGCCCGCCGCCCTGCTCCCCGCCGACTGGCCGGGCACCCGCTCGGCGGCCGTCTTCCGCTCCCTGCACGAGCGGTTGCGGGACGCGGGGGCGGTGTTCGTGGGCCTTTGACGTCCCCTCCCCCGGAGGGGGAGGTTCCCGCCCGCCACGCCGGTGAAGACCGCGGTGCCGACGGGGCACGGGCCGGCCCGGCGGGCGGAGCTCGTGGCGTCCGGGACCGACTCCGGAGGCCGAACCGCGTCCGGGATCAACCCCCGAGGCCGAGACGGGGTCTGGGTGCGTCCGTGCGGCCGGTCCGGGGCCGTCTGCTGCCCGCCAGGTACGGTGCCGGCCAAACCGCGCCCGGGCCCTCGTAGCCCTGTTCGGCCGCCGCGTGGAGCGTCCAGTGGGGGTCGTAGAGATGGGGGCGGCCCAGTGCGCACAGGTCCGTGCGCCCGGCCAGGATCAGGGAGTTGACGTCGTCCCAGGAGGAGATCGCGCCGACCGCGATCACCGGGACGCCCGCCCCGTGCCGCACCCGGTCGGCGAAGGGGGCCTGGTACGAGCGCCCGAACTCCGGCGCCTCGTCGGCCACGACCTGCCCGGTCGACACGTCGATCGCGTCGGCGCCGTGCGCGGCGAAGGCGCGGGCGATCGCGACCGCGTCGTCGGCCGTGGTGCCGCCCTCCGCCCAGTCGGTGGCGGAGATGCGGACGGTCATCGGCCGGTCCCCCGGCCACACCGCGCGCACCGCGTCGAACACCTCCAGCGGGAAGCGGAGCCGTTTCTCCGGTGAGCCGCCGTAGGCGTCGGTGCGGTGGTTGGTGAGCGGGGAGAGGAAACCGGAGAGCAGGTAGCCGTGGGCGCAGTGCAGTTCCAGCAGGTCGAAACCGGCCCGTGCGGCCCGCACGGCGGCGGCCGTGAACTGTTCCCTCAGGTCGGTGAGCTGGGCCCGGGACAGTTCGCGCGGCACCTGGCCGCCCGGCCGGTACGGCAGGGGCGAGGCGGCGACGAGGGGCCAGTTGCCGTCGTCGAGCGGCTCGTCCATGCCTTCCCACATCAGCTTGGTCGAGCCCTTGCGGCCGCTGTGACCGAGCTGCACGCCGATCGCGGTGCCGGGCGCCCGATCGTGCACGAAGTCGGTGATCCGCCGCCACGCCTCGGTCTGCCGGCCGGTGTAGAGGCCCGCGCAGCCGGGCGTGATGCGCCCCTCGGGGCTGACGCACACCATCTCGGTCATCACCAGTCCGGCCCCGCCCAGCGCGCGGGCGCCGAGGTGCACGAGGTGGAAGTCGCCGGGGACGCCGTCGACCGCCGAGTACATGTCCATGGGCGAGACGACGACCCGGTTGCGCAGGGTCAGTCCGCGCATCCGGAACGGGGTGAACATCGGGGGCGTACCGGGCGGGCAGCCGAACTCCCGCTCCACGGACTCGGTGAAGCGGGCGTCGCGCAGCCGCAGGTTGTCGTGGGTGACGCGGCGGCTGCGGGTGAGCAGGTTGAAGGCGAACCGGCGGGACGGCTGGGCCACGTAGAGGGGCAGGTTCTCGAACCACTCCAGGCTGGCCCGGGCGGCGCGCTGGGTGGAGGCGACGACGGGCCGGCGTTCCGTCTCGTAGGCGGTCAAAGCGGTTTCCAGAGAGGGCTGTTCGTCCAGGCACGCGGCGAGCGCCAGCGCGTCCTCGACGGCGAGCTTGGTGCCGGAGCCGATGGAGAAGTGCGCGGTGTGGGCGGCGTCGCCGAGGAGCACGACGTTGCCGTGCGACCAGCGCTCGTTGACGACCGTGCGGAAGGTGGTCCACGCCGAGTCGTTGGACTTCAGCGGGCGTCCGCCGAGCGCGTCGGAGAAGATCTTGGCGCAGCGCTGCACGGACTCCGCCCCGTCCGTCCCGTCGAATCCGGCGGCGTGCCAGACCTCGTCGCGCATCTCGACGATCACGGTGGAGGCGTCGGTGGAGTAGGGGTAGCCGTGCAGCTGCATCACGCCGTGCTCGGTCTCGGCGATCTCGAACCGGAAGGCGTCGAAGGCGAAGTCGGCGGCCAGCCAGATGTAGCGGCAGCGGTGCGCGGTGATCCGGGGCCGGAACACGTGGGCGAAGGCCTCGCGCGTGCCGCTGTGCACCCCGTCGGCGGCCACCACCAGGTCGTACGTCTCCGCCAGCCGGGCCGGGTCGGGTGCCTCGGTGTGGAAGCGCAGGTCGACTCCGAGGGAGCGGCAGCGCTGGTGCAGGATCTCCAGGAGGCGGTGCCTGCCGAGGGCGGCGAAACCGTGTCCACGGGAGGTGTGGCGGGTGCCCCGGTGGACGATGTCGATGTCGTCCCAGCGGATGAAGTCCCTCCGCAGGGCGGCGTGGACCGCCGGGTCGGCGTGTTCGATGCCGCCGAGGGTTTCGTCCGAGAGGACGACGCCGAAACCGAAGGTCTCGTCGGGGGGGTTGCGTTCCCAGAGGGTGATCCGGCGGTCGGGGGCGAGGCGTTTGAGCAACGCGGCGGTGTAGAGGCCGCCGGGGCCGCCGCCGATGATCGCGATGTGCCGGGGGTGGCTTGTCGTTCCGGGCGGGTGCGGCGCCGTCGTGGCCTGTCGCGCCCACGCGGCGGTAGCCGCACATTCAGAAGAGTCCCGCGCCCCTGAGGCAGACGCGCCCACCTGGGTCGGCATGGTCACCGCCCCCTCCACTTGGGCGGCCTTTTCTCGGTGAAGGCCGCGTGGAACTCGGCATAGTCCTCGCCGTTCATGAGCAGGGCCTGGGTCGAGGCGTCCAGTTCGATCGCCGCCGACAGGGGCATGTCCAGTTCGGCCGTGAGGAGGGCCTTGGTCTGGGCGTGGGCCAGGGCGGGGCCGTCGGCGAGGCGGCGGGCCAGAGCCCGGGCGGCCTCGTCGGCGCCGCCCTCGTCGGCGAGCGCGCTGATCAGGCCGATGCGTTCGGCTTCCGGTGCGCGCACCGTGTCGCCCAGCATCAGCAGCCGGGTGGCGTGGCCGAGGCCCACGACCCTCGGCAGCAGGTAGGCGGCGCCCATGTCGCCGCCCGACAGGCCCACCCGGGTGAAGAGGAAGGCGAAGCGGGCGCTGGGGTCGGCGACCCGGAAGTCGGCGGCCAGGGCGAGGACCGCGCCGGCGCCCGCCGCCACTCCGTGCACCGCGGCGACCACCGGGAACGGGCACTCCCGTACCGCACGCACCACCTGGCCGGTCATCCGGTTGAAGTCGAGGAGCCGCGCGGTGTCCATGGAGAGGGTCGCACCGATGATCTCGTCGACGTCGCCGCCGGAGCAGAAGCCGCGCCCCTCACCGGCCAGCACCAGGGCCCGTACGGCCCGCTCCCGGGACAGCTCGGCGAGCAGGTCGCGCAGGTCGGCGTAGGCGCCGAAGGTGAGCGCGTTGAGCCTGTCGGGGCGGGCGAGGGTGACGGTGGCGACGCCGTCGGCGAGCTCGACGCGCAGATGATCCCAGCGGGCGGTACGGGCGGCGGAGCCGGTGAAGGGACTCATGAGGGCGGCCTCCTGGGGCGGGCACTGCGCTGCTCAGTGAGCTCTGCTCCATGAAGTTATCACCGATCGGTGACTGTCGTCACGGGTGCGCGATACCCTGTTCGGGCGCCGTCACGTCCGTCACGGATCGTCGACACGCGGGTAACGGCGGGAGCGGGCGCGCGCGGCGGGGCGACGACGTGGGTAGACCGCCCGTCGCCGGGGCCGAACGCCCCCGCGACGGGCGGCCCGGGCGTCGGGGCCCCCCCCCACGAAGGGCCGCACCCGGGGCGCCCGACC
>NZ_JBHYVC010000110.1:0-9780 GCF_042749965.1 Streptomyces sp. NPDC059454
GTTCGCGCTGGGCTGGGCACTGCTGGCCGGCGTGATCGGCTTCGTCTACTTCTGGAAGGCTGAGGAGAGGTACGGCCGTGGCTGACACCACCGACGAGAAGATCCCCACGGTCATCGCGGACGACCTGCACATCGTCTACCGCGTCAACGGCGCGAGGACCGGCAGGGGCAGCGCCACGGCGGCGCTCAGCCGCATCGTCAAGCGGGGCAAGGACGACGCGGCGCGGGGCGTGCGCAAGGTGCACGCCGTGCGCGGGGTGTCCTTCGTCGCCTACCGGGGCGAGGCCATCGGCCTGATCGGCTCCAACGGCTCGGGCAAGTCGACCCTGCTGCGGGCCATCGCCGGACTGCTGCCCGCCGAACAGGGCAAGGTCTACACCGACGGCCAGCCCTCCCTGCTCGGCGTCAACGCCGCCCTGATGAACGACCTGACCGGCGAACGGAACGTCATACTGGGCGGGCTCGCCATGGGCATGTCCCGCGAGCAGATCCGGGAGCGCTACCAGGAGATCGTCGACTTCTCCGGGATCAACGAGAAGGGCGACTTCATCACCCTGCCGATGCGCACCTACTCCTCCGGCATGGCGGCCCGGCTGCGCTTCTCCATCGCCGCCGCCAAGGACCACGACGTCCTGATGATCGACGAGGCCCTGGCCACCGGCGACCGCAAGTTCCAGAAGCGTTCCGAGGCCCGCATCCGGGAGCTGCGCAAGCAGGCCGGGACGGTGTTCCTGGTCAGCCACAACAACAAGTCGATCCGCGACACCTGCGACCGCGTGCTCTGGCTGGAGCGCGGCGAACTGCGCATGGACGGGCCCACCGACGAGGTGCTCCGGGAGTACGAGAAGTTCACGGGCAAGTAGCCCGGTGCGACGAGGGCCCCGCCGGAACTGTCCGGCGGGGCCCGGCGTCTGCGAAGGAGACGTCAACTCCGGCGGCCCGGTGGAATCTTGACGCCGATCGGTGTGTTGTCGTGTTGCGCGGAGACCCCGCCGTCACGCGCCGCGTTGTACAACGTAAGCTGTACCGGTCCCGAAAGGCGGCAATCAGGGCCATAATGCCCGACATCATCCAACGATGCCGCCCGGCGAAAGCCTGGGCGGCGTGTCCGAAATAGTGCGTATTGGGTCAACAGTGTAGAACGGGAGATGTGACGGCAATGGCTACGGAAACTCCCCTGCTGAGCGCAGCGTGTGCCGTCCCCGCCCATGGCAGTCCGCGATGACGCCCGTGGCCGCGGCGCGTGCCGCCGACCCCGAGCGCGCCACCCTCGGCAAGGCCGCCGCCGAGAACTTCCCCGTGGCCCCCTTCTTCCTGCCCCGGCCCTGGCGCGACGACCTCATGGCGGTGTACGGGTTCGCCCGTCTGGTCGACGACATCGGCGACGGTGACCTGGCCCCCGGCGGCGCCGACGCCCGTCTCCTCGGGGTCCCCGAGGAGGCGGCCGAGGACCGGCCGGCACTGCTGGCCGCCTTCGAGGCGGACCTGCGCCGGGTGTTCGATCCGGCCGGCCCCGAGCCGGGCCATCCGCTGCTGCGCCGGCTCCGGCCGACGGTACGCCGCCACGCGCTGGACCCCGGGCCCTTCCTCGGCCTGATCGCCGCCAACCGCCAGGACCAGCTCGTCAAACGGTACGAGACCTACGACGACCTGCTCGCCTACTGCGAACTGTCGGCCAACCCCGTCGGCCGCCTCGTCCTCGCCGTCACCGGCACCTCGACGCCCGAGCGCGTCCGCCGCTCCGACGCGGTCTGCACCGCCCTCCAGATCGTCGAGCACCTCCAGGACATCGCCGAGGACCTCGGCCGCGACCGCGTCTACCTGCCCGCCACGGACATGAAGCGCTTCCACGTCCAGGAGGCGGACCTCGCCGCGCCCACCGCGGGCGCGTCGGTGCGCGCCCTGGTCGCGTACCAGGCGCAACGCGCCCGGGACCTGCTGGATGAGGGCGCCCCCCTCGTGGGTAGCGTCCACGGCAGGCTCAGGCTGCTGCTCGCGGGGTTCGTGGCGGGAGGAAGGGCGGCCCTCCACGCGATCGCCGCCGCCGAATACGACGTACTTCCCGGCCCGCCCAAGCCCGGCAAGGTCCAGTTGCTGCGCGAGGCGGGCGCGACTCTGCGAGGAAAGGGGTGATCCGGACCGTGGAGCCGCAACCACCCGCGTCCGCACCGGTACTCGCCGCCTACAGCTACTGCGAGGCCGTCACCGGACAGCAGGCACGCAACTTCGCCTACGGCATCCGGCTGCTGCCGACGCCCAAGCGGCGCGCGATGTCGGCGCTGTACGCGTTCTCCCGGCGCGTCGACGACATCGGCGACGGCCCGCTGGCGAACGACGTCAAGGTGACCCGGCTGGAGGACACGAGGGCGCTGCTCACCCGGATCCGTGACGGAGCGGTCGACGAGGACGACACCGACCCGGTCGCGGTCGCCCTCGCCCACGCAGCCGAGCACTTCCCGATCCCGCTCGGCGGCCTGGACGAACTCATCGACGGCGTCCAGATGGACGTACGCGGCGAGACCTACGAGACCTGGGACGACCTCAAGGTCTACTGCCGCTGTGTCGCGGGTGCCATCGGGCGGCTCTCGCTCGGGGTGTTCGGTACGGAACGGGGGGCGCGCGGCGCCGAGCGCGCGCCCGAGTACGCCGACATCCTCGGCCTCGCACTCCAGCTCACCAACATCCTCCGCGACGTCCGCGAGGACGCCGAGGGCGGGCGCACCTACCTGCCCGCCGACGACCTCGCCAAGTTCGGCTGCTCGGACGGGTTCGGCGGGCCGACACCATCGGAGGGCTCCGATTTCGCGGGCCTGGTGCACTTCGAAGTGCGCAGGGCCCGCGCCCTGTTCGCCGAGGGCTACCGGCTGCTCCCCCTGCTCGACCGGCGCAGCGGCGCCTGCGTCGCCGCCATGGCCGGCATCTACCGCCGGCTCCTGGACCGCATCGAGCGCGACCCCGGGGCGGTACTGCGCGGCCGGGTATCCCTGCCCGGACGCGAGAAGGCGTACGTCGCGGTGCGCGGCCTGTCCGGTCTGGACACCCGGCACGTGACCCGGCGCACCGTCAGGAGGCGCGCCTGATGGACGCCCCGCACCCCGGCGGGAAGCGGCGGGCAACCCTCCGCCGCGACGCCGCGTCCCAGACTGAGACGGCCGGCTCCGCACCGTTCGAGCAGCGCACCGGCCGGACAGGGGAGGGCGCATGAGCCACGGCACACGCTCCGCGGGGCCGCACACGAACGACCCCGTTCCGGCAGGACGGCACGCCGTGGTCGTCGGCGGCGGGCTGGCCGGCGTCACCGCCGCGCTGGCGCTCGCCGACGCCGGGGTGGGCGTCACCCTGCTCGAAGGCCGGCCGCGCCTGGGCGGGCTCGCCTTCTCCTTCCGGCGCGGCGACCTGACCGTCGACAACGGCCAGCACGTGTACCTGCGCTGTTGCACCGCCTACCGCTGGTTCCTCGACCGGATCGGCGCAGCGGCGCTGGCACCACTGCAGGACCGTCTCGACGTGCCCGTCCTCGACGTCACGCGCCCCGAGGGGCGGCGGCTCGGCAGACTGCGGCGCGACGCGCTGCCCGTACCCCTGCATCTGGGGCGCAGCCTCGCCACGTATCCGCACCTGTCGCTCGCCGACCGGGCCAGGACGATCCGGGCCGCGCTCGCGCTGAAGGGGCTCGACCTCGCCGATCCGGCCCTGGACTCCCAGGACTTCGGCAGCTGGCTGACCGCGCACGGCCAGTCGGCGCGCGCCGTCGAGGCCCTGTGGGACCTGGTCGGGGTCGCCACCCTCAACGCGGTCGCGGGCGACACGTCCCTGTCGCTCGCCGCGATGGTGTTCAAGACCGGTCTGCTGTCCGACCCTTCGGCGGCCGACATCGGCTGGGCCCGAGTGCCGCTGGGTGAACTGCACGACCGGCTCGCCCGCAAGGCGCTCGACTCCGCGGGCGTGCGTACCGAGGTCCGTACACGGGTCACCTCCGTCTCTGCAAAGGGGAACGGGGGATGGAGCGTTCAGGTTCCCGGCGAGACGATCCACGCCGACGCGGTCGTCCTCGCCGTACCGCAGCGCGAGGCCCACGACCTGCTGCCCGCGGGGGCGCTCGACGCCCCCGAGCGGCTGCTCGCCCTCGGCACCGCCCCGATCCTCAACGTGCACGTCGTCTACGACCGCAAGGTGCTCGGGCGCCCCTTCTTCGCCGCCCTCGGCACCCCCGTGCAGTGGGTCTTCGACCGCACCGACGCGTCCGGACTGGAGCGCGGCCAGTACCTGGCCCTCTCCCAGTCCGTCGCCCAGGACGACATCGACGAGCCGGTCGCCGCGCTGCGCGAGCGGTACCTGCCCGAGCTGGAACGGCTGCTGCCGCGCACCCGCGAGGCGCGGGTCGAGGACTTCTTCGTCACCCGGGAGCGCACCGCCACGTTCGCTCCCGCCCCCGGCGTCGGACGCCTCAGGCCCGGCGCCCGCACCAAGGCACCCGGCCTGTACCTGGCCGGAGCGTGGACCGCCACCGGGTGGCCCGCGACCATGGAGAGTGCGGTCCGCAGCGGCGTCGGCGCGGCGGACGCCGCGCTGAGCGCCCTCGGCCGGCCCCGCCCCCGCCACCTCTTCGCGATCGAGGAGGCGGCCTGATGCCGCACCAGAGCGGCGCGGCAGGTTCCCGCACCCCCGGTACCGCAACAAGAGGAGAGACTGTGCCCACTGTGCCCCCGGCCTCGCAGGCCGCTCGAAGGACCGCGGTGGACGTGTCCGCGCTCCTGGAGCGCGGCCGGACCCTGGCCACGCCGGTACTGCGGGCGGCCGTCGACCGCCTGGCACCTCCCATGGACACGGTCGCCGCCTACCACTTCGGCTGGATCGACGCCCACGGCCGGCCCGCGGACGGCGACGGCGGCAAGGCCGTGCGCCCCGCCCTCGCCGTACTGTCCGCCGAGGTCGCCGGGGCTGCCCCGCAGACCGGCGTCCCCGGCGCGGTCGCCGTCGAACTGGTCCACAACTTCTCGCTCCTGCACGACGACCTGATGGACGGCGACGAACAGCGCCGGCACCGCGACACCGTCTGGAAGGTGCACGGCCCCGCCCAGGCCATCCTGGTCGGCGACGCCCTGTTCGCCCTGGCCAACGAGGTGCTGCTGGAGCTCGGCACCGTCGAGGCGGGCCGCGCCACCCGCCGGCTGACCGCGGCGAGCCGTGCGCTCATCGACGGCCAGGCACAGGACATCTCCTACGAGCACCGCGACCGCGTCAGCGTCGAGGAGTGCCTGGAGATGGAGGGCAACAAGACCGGTGCCCTGCTCGCCTGCGCCAGCTCCATCGGCGCGGTGCTCGGCGGCGCGGACGACCGCACCGCCGACGCGCTGGAGACGTACGGCTACCACCTCGGCCTCGCCTTCCAGGCCGTCGACGACCTCCTCGGCATCTGGGGCGACCCGGAGGCCACCGGCAAGCAGACCTGGAGCGACCTGCGCCAGCGCAAGAAGTCCCTCCCGGTCGTGGCCGCGCTCGCGGCGGGCGGCCCCGCCTCCGAGCGGCTCGGCGAGATCCTCGCCGCCGACGCCAAGAGCAGCGACTTCGCGAACTTCTCCGAGGAGGAGTTCGCGGCCCGTGCCGCCCTCATCGAGGAGGCCGGCGGCCGTGACTGGACCGCCGGAGAGGCACGCCGTCAGCACACCGTCGCCATCGAGGCCCTCGGCGCCGTGGACATGCCCGACCCGGTGCGGGAAGGGTTCACGGCGCTCGCGGACTTCGTCGTCGTACGAAAGAGATGATCACTATCGGTCGAATAGCCCTCGCGTAGTCGCCGGCCGGTGCCCAGGGGAGAACGGCACCGGCCGACGGCGGACCCACAGCAGACACCACTCGCAGGACTGCACGAAGGGGAAGCCATGACAGCGACGACCGACGGAAGCACCGGGGCGGCGTGGCCGCCCGTAGTGACCGCGGCCAGCGAAAACGACACCGACATCCCCGGGGCGGCCGGGGTTCCCGACATCGCCGCCCGCGCCATGCGGCGCGCCACCGACTTCCTGCTGTCCCGGCAGGACGACCAGGGCTGGTGGAAGGGCGACCTCGAGACCAACGTCACGATGGACGCCGAGGACCTGCTGCTGCGTCAGTTCCTCGGCATCCGCGACGAGGACACCACCCGCGCCGCCGCCCTGTTCGTCCGCGACGAGCAGCGCGAGGACGGCACCTGGGCCACCTTCCACGGCGGACCCGGCGACCTCTCCGCCACCATCGAGGCGTACGTCGCCCTGCGGCTGGCCGGTGATCCGCCCGACGCCCCGCACATGGCGAAGGCCTCCGCCTGGATCCGCGAGCGCGGCGGCATCGCCGCCTCCCGTGTCTTCACCCGGATCTGGCTGGCGCTGTTCGGCTGGTGGAAGTGGGAGGACCTGCCCGAACTCCCGCCCGAGCTGATCTGGTTCCCGTCCTGGGTACCGCTCAACATCTACGACTTCGGTTGCTGGGCCCGGCAGACCATCGTGCCGCTGACCATCGTCTCCGCCAAGCGGCCGGTGCGCCCCGCCCCGTTCCCGCTGGACGAACTGCACACCGACCCGCACCGCCCCAGCCCTCCCCGGCCGCTCGCACCGCCGGCCAGCTGGGACGGCGCCTTCCAGCGGCTGGACAAGGCCCTGCACACGCTGCGCGGAGCCGTTCCGCGCCGGCTGCGCAGGGCGGCCATGAACACCGCCGCCCGCTGGATCATCGAACGGCAGGAGAACGACGGCTGCTGGGGCGGCATCCAGCCCCCGGCGGTGTACTCGATCATCGCGCTGCACCTGCTCGGCTACGACCTGAACCATCCGGTGATGCGCGCGGGGCTGAAGTCGCTGGACCGGTTCGCCGTGTGGCGCGAGGACGGGGCACGGATGATCGAGGCCTGCCAGTCCCCGGTGTGGGACACCTGCCTCGCCGTCATCGCGCTGGCCGACGCGGGCCTGCCCGCCGACCATCCGCAACTGGTCAAGGCCGCCGACTGGATGCTCGGCGAGCAGATCGTGCGACCCGGCGACTGGTCCGTGCGTCGGCCCCATCTGCCGCCCGGGGGCTGGGCGTTCGAGTTCCACAACGACAACTACCCCGACATCGACGACACCGCCGAGGTGGTCCTCGCGCTGCGCCGGGTCAAGCACCACGACCCCGAGCGGCTGGACAACGCCGTCGGGCGCGGGGTGCGCTGGAACCTCGGCATGCAGTCGAGGAACGGCGCCTGGGGCGCGTTCGACGTCGACAACACCAGCCCGTTCCCCAACCGGCTGCCGTTCTGCGACTTCGGCGAGGTCATCGACCCGCCGTCGGCCGACGTCACCGCGCACGTCGTGGAGATGCTCGCCGTCGAGGGCCTCGCTCACGATCCGCGCACCCGGCGCGGCATCCAGTGGCTGCTCGCCGAACAGGAGCCGGACGGCTCCTGGTTCGGACGCTGGGGCGTCAACTACCTCTACGGCACCGGCTCCGTCGTCCCCGCGCTCACCGCGGCCGGGTTCCCCGGCTCGCACCCGGCGATCCGGCGGGCGGTGACCTGGCTGGAGTCGGTGCAGAACGACGACGGCGGCTGGGGCGAGGACCTGCGTTCCTACCGCCACGCCCGGGAATGGGCCGGTCGTGGAGTCTCCACCGCCTCGCAGACGGCCTGGGCGCTCATGGCCCTGCTGGCGGCGGGTGAGCGGGGCTCCAAGGCCGTCGAACGCGGCATCGAGTGGCTGGCGGCCACCCAGCGCGAGGACGGCTCCTGGGACGAGCCGTACTTCACCGGCACCGGCTTCCCCTGGGACTTCTCCATCAACTACCACCTCTACCGGCAGGTCTTCCCGCTCACCGCGCTCGGCCGGTACGTGCACGGGGAGCCGTTCAGCAAGAAACCGGTCGTGGCGAAGCGCGACCCCGGGCAGCCGCTCGCCGAGGTGAAGGGAAGCTGATGGCCCCTGAGCCCGCCCCGGTCCCGTTGCTGATCGCCTGCGCGCTCGGCATCGAGCAGTTCGCCCTGCGCAGGCGGGAGCGCGGCGGGCGGGGGGACGGGGACGCGGGCGGGCCGGTCACTGTCCTGCGTACGGGCATGGGGCCGGCGGCGGCCGAACGGTCCGTCACCCGGATGCTTGCCGGCCCGGACCTGCAGCGGGCGGCCGTCCTCGCCACGGGCTTCTGCGCCGGGCTCGCTCCCGGGATGCATCCCGGCGACCTGGTCGTCGCCGAGGAGACCCGGGACCCGCGCGGCAGCGTCCCGTGCGTGGGGACCGAACTGCTGGTGAAGGAGCTGGGGCGCGCGGCGCCAGGGCGCACCGTCCACACCGGCCCGCTCACCGGCTCCGACCACGTCGTCCGCGGTCACGAGCGGTCCGAGCTGCTCGCGACCGGCGCGATCGCGGCCGACATGGAATCCGCCGCCACGCTTCTGAGCGCCGTCCGGACGGGCGAGCGCCCGGTTGCGGCCGTCCGGGTGGTCGTGGACGCTCCTGAACACGAACTGGTCCGGATCGGCACGGTGCGCGGTGGAATATCGGCTTTCCGTGTCCTTCGTTCCGTACTCCCGGCTTTCCAAGAATGGCACCGTTCCTTGCTGCTCCCCAGGAGGTGAGCCAGATGGCCATGCCGCTGCGTCAGTCCATCAAGGTCGCTACATACTTGGCCGAACAGAAGCTCCGCAGGCGGGACAAGTTCCCGCTCATCGTCGAACTGGAACCGCTCTTCGCCTGCAATCTCAAGTGCGAGGGGTGCGGCAAGATCCAGCACCCGGCCGGGGTGCTCAAGCAGCGGATGCCCGTCGCCCAGGCCGTCGGCGCGGTCCTGGAGTCCGGGGCCCCCATGGTGTCGATCGCCGGCGGCGAGCCCCTGATGCACCCGCAGATCGACGAGATCGTGCGCCAGCTGGTGGCCAGGCGCAAGTACGTCTTCCTGTGCACCAACGCCATGCTGCTGCGCAAGAAGATGGACAGGTTCACCCCGTCGCCCTATTTCGCGTTCGCCGTGCACATCGACGGGCTGCGCGAGCGCCACGACGAGTCGGTGGCGAAGGAGGGCGTGTTCGACGAGGCCGTGGCGGCCATCAAGGAGGCCAAACGGCGCGGCTTCCGGGTCACCACCAACTCGACCTTCTTCAACACCGACACCCCGCAGACCATCGTCGAGGTGCTCGACTACCTCAACGACGACCTCGAGGTCGACGAGATGATGATCTCGCCCGCCTACGCCTACGAGAAGGCCCCCGACCAGGAGCACTTCCTGGGCGTGGAGCAGACCCGGGAACTGTTCAGGAAGGCCTTCGCGGGCGGCAACCGGCGCCGCTGGCGGCTGAACCACTCCCCGCTGTTCCTGGACTTCCTCGAGGGCAAGGTCGACTTCCCGTGCACCGCGTGGGCGATCCCGAACTACTCCCTCTTCGGCTGGCAGCGCCCCTGCTACCTGATGAGCGACGGCTATGTGCCGACGTACCGGGAGCTGATCGAGGACACCGACTGGGACCGGTACGGCCGCGGCAAGGACCCGCGCTGCGCCAACTGCATGGCGCACTGCGGATACGAGCCCACCGCGGTCCTCGCCACCATGGGGTCCCTGAAGGAGTCGCTGCGCGCCCTGCGCGAGACGGTCTCCGGGAACCGGGAGTGAGGCCGTGACCGCTGTCCCGCTCGGGATGCCCGAGGCGCCGCTGCCGCCGCTCGCCGAGCGGCGCGCCGCGCGGCGGATTCAGGTCGGATCCGTGGCGGTGGGCGGGGACGCCCCTGTGTCCGTGCAGTCGATGACGACCACGCGTACGTCCGACATCGGCGCCACCCTCCAGCA
>NZ_JBHYVC010000111.1:0-9100 GCF_042749965.1 Streptomyces sp. NPDC059454
CGACGAAACGATGGTCCATCACTCCCACACCGACGCCGCACCTATCCCTGACCAGCGAAAACGCAGTCGTCAGACTCGGAAAGACAACAGCCTCTTACGATCAAGCGGCCAACGGACATCTGGCCGACCTCTTTGCCGCGCTTCCCTTGCCAGGCACGCCCGATGGTGCTGAGTTCTGGCGTTCCTTGGGGCAGGCGGGAGGTGACGCCGCTCTCTACATCGATCCCGGCAACGCGGGTGGTCCGTTCTTCGAGCGCATTCTTGAAAGCAACGAGGGAGGCATCGCAGACCGCGTACTCAGCTTTCTGGGAGAACTCTCCGACCAACAGCGCGACGCTGTAGCCGACGTGCTCGGTGACGCATTGGCGCGTGACACGTTCACCGGCGGAAGTCGGTACCTGGGGCGGCTGTGGCTGCGCGACGCTGAGACCAGTGCCTGGCACGTTCTACTCGCCAGCCGGCGGACGGACGACCGCACACGCTTCCTCGAAGCCTGGGGCAACGCCTGAGCAGCCTGGGCGATGAGTGGGCGCGGGCCGCGCCGAACACGTCGTCGAGTCGTAGACGGTGCCCGGGACGGCGTCGGCGAGCAGCTGGTGGACACAACTCCCAGTCCGCGAGCTCCGCCGGGCCCCGGACGTCGTCGGCCGGGTCCTCGTGCCGGGACGCCTGCCGGGCATCGAGCCGCGCTTCCTCGAGGGCCGCTGCAACAGCGCCGGCGTCCATGGCCCGGTGACGGCGGGGCAGGGTGAGCGGTCGGCGGGTACCGCCGTCGGGCAGTCATATCCTGGTCGTCTTCGACCTCGCATTCGTGGTGAGAAATCAGAGCGGACCGCCGCCAGAACGCTTCTGAGGCTACCCGCCGGATTTCTTTATAGCAGGCTGGAATTCGACTGCGTCAGAACAGGAAATCCACAGCTTGAACGTGCGTAAAAATCCGCACGCAGACCATGGGCGCGAGTGCCCCACTCAGTGAAATACGACTCGGTGATGGCCTCCACGACGAGGGGATGCAGGTCTTCCTCCGTCGCTCCGGCCTCCTGGAGGTCCAGGATCTGCTGCACGGAGGTGGGCGAGATCGGGGTGGTGATGGTGCGTGTACGGCCGTTGTCGGAGCTGCCCGAGGCGATGAACCCGAAGTAGGCCGTCACCTCCACCATCATCCTGCTGGAGGTCGACACCTTTTTCCGAGTCTGATCCCTGACCTGCGGTTTCCCCTTGCATTGAGTCTCCTCGACCAGGGCGGCCTGCAGACGCTTTTGCGGGGTCTTCAGCGTTCCGGAGCGGTAGCGCTCGATGGTGCGGCGTGAGATGCCCAGGCGCTCCGTCAGGACTTTGGTCGAGCCCTGCGCCCGCGTGAGGAGGAATTTCATCGGGGCTGTTGCGGATTTCGGCGCGGGACGGGTAAAAGCTCTCCTGTTCTCAGATCCCGTGTCATTTTCTCAGTCGCGGTGTCATGTGACTGGCCGAACTGGCACGGGATTGAGAATCGCTGGCCACTGCCGTCACTCGTTTGAGGACTCCGTTGCCAGCGGGATACCGCACCGCGGGCAGCCGTTTGCGTGGTCGTCCGGGCAGACGTAGCCGATGGCACCGTCCACGCACCATTCGGCGGCCTCCTCGGACAGCAGGTCGGGCCCGGCATGGAGCAGCCGACGAAATTCCGTGGTGTCCGCAATGTCGGCCGGGCGGTTAGTGAACCACTCGTCGAACCAAGGCTTGTCCCGGTGCATGCGCCAGTGCGCATTCTTCCGGTCGTCGACAGCCGTAAGGAACCGATCGACGATGCGCCCCCAACTCGGAGCTCCGAACCAGCCGCTGTCGGACGCGCAGAAGGATTCGATCAGGGTTCGCAGGCCGAACTCCTTCTCGTGAAGGCAGTACCTTCGCCCCCATGAGATCGCGACCTGTGCCATCTCCGCGAGTTCTTCTCGCGGATCAACCTCGTGCGCCGGGTCGTCAGGGTTGTGGCAGGACAGCCCAAGCTCGAGCACAGACTGCGCGGTCGGTAGAACCCGAGACGGGTTGACGATCGCGAGACCGACAGCGATCCAGTCGACATGGTCGAACGACAGCATCGAGCGCACGAGTCGGGTGGTTGCCGTGTTGATCCGCATCATTGTGCCGTCGTGCAGCGGACTCTTCCCGGCATGCCAGTTCTCGACGGGTGTGTTGCGCCACACCGCGAGCGTGATGCGGGTGGCGGCCAGCCACAGCAGGGCGTCGTCGTCGAGGTGCCCGAACCGCTTGGCACACTCCTGGGCGCCGTAGGTGATCAACTCTTCCGGTTTCGGCCACCTGTGGCTGTCGGGCCCTTCAGGCCCTTCAGGCGCGTACTCGTAGTCGTCGGCGTACTCGTCGAGGATCGCGCTCAACTCGGCTGCGCTGTAAGCCTCGCTGTACTCGGAGCTCTCCGGCTCCTCGACGGTGTACATGTCGTGGTCCCAGGAGACATATACGTCGCCCCAGAGCACGACGTCTTCGCACTCGCTGGCGTTGTCCGTCACAACCGGCCTGATGGTGATCGGCGCAGTACGTCCGTCGGTTCGCTCGCCGTCCTTCTCGGCGGCCCATGCAGTGATGACCCCGAGCGGCTTCGGAAGGAGAGGACCGACCTCGGTGATGCTGAACGGCTCGTCGTCGTCATCGGTGTCGAACCGGCTGTTGACGAACGCGACCGCCTCGGAGGGCGTGCTGACGATGGACTGGCTACCACTCTCGTTGTCAACCACTCGCCACAACGCGCTGTTCTTCACGATGCTCTCCGATCGCGGTGAGCGCACCCGGGGCGGGTGCGATGTGCCGGGTCGCTCGGCACTGACTCCGATTATGGGCTGATCAACTGTCCGTAGTCCCGCAGGCGCTTGTCGGCGACGAAGCTCGGGACGTTCGTGTGCAACCTGCATCCCCGATCTCTATACGCGCCCCTGGAAGGCGTTTGGTCATGCATGGATCAGGATTAGGTACTCACCTCGGGTGTTGGCTGGTGGAGGCCGCGGTCGTTGGACACGGCACGTGTGCATGAACATCCGAGCCCCCACGGATACGCAAGCGAGCCCGGACCAACTGGGCCGGGCTCGCGGCCTGTTCGGGGCGGGCTGCTACAGGTCGAACTCGAGGTGTTCGACGTCGGTGAACCGGACCTCTTCCAGGCTGCCGGCGCGGCGGCCGCCGTCCTGGAAGTAGACCTCCTTGAGGGCTTCGGCCGCGATCTCCTGGAGTTCGGTGTCGCTTGCGCCGGCCGCTTGGGCGTCGAAGAGGCGGGCAGCGTAGCGGGGCGGCAGGGCGACGGTCAGGTGCCGGATGCGGTCCTGGTCGGTCGAGCCGATCGGCGCGGTGTAGCCCATGCGGGCGCGGGCGTCGATGACGATGCCGCCGGTCGTCGTGGCCTTCTTGCGGGCCTTAGCCCGGATCTGCGGCTGCCAGCGCTTGATTACCTCGCGCTCCAGGCGGGCGGCGAGGTCGGGGCGCGGCTTCTTGGCTGTGCCCGCTACGTACCGCTCCACCTGCCGCTGGGACATGCCGAGCAGTTCGGCGACCGCTTTCGTGCCGCCGAGCTGCTTGACCATGTACCGCATCTGCGGGCCCGCGGACTTGGGTGCGGGGCGGGTGAACGCCTTTTGCACCGCCTTGTCCAGGCCGTCCCCGAACATGCTCATCGCTTGCCTGCTCCCCTACTCGCCGTTGTCGATGTCGGTGACGGTGCCGTCCTTGATGTACCGGGCGAGGTTGAGCTCCGGGGCGTTGAACCGCTCGCGAACCTCCTCGCCCCACAGCACAGACTGAGTACCTTCGTGCTTGACCAGGCCGGGGTTGACGCCGAGCTTGAAGCCGCCCGGCAGCGGCTTGCCGTCGCGGTAGGGCAGGAAGTCCAGCGGGGAGGGCCCATCGGCGGCGTAGACGACGCAGTCGGACAGGACCGCGACCGGGTACTGGCCGGTGAACGCGGCGTGCTTGATGATCTTGCGGTGCAGGTTGATCCGGGTGCGGGAGATGACTGCCGCGCGGATGTCCGGGCGCCACGTCGGACGCGACAGCGCTCGCCACGGCTCGCCCGGCTTCCAGCCCTCCCCACGCGGGCGCTCGCGCAGCTTGCCCAGGCCGCCCTTGACCGTGGCCTTTATGGCCGAGACGACGATCGCCAGTTCCGGGTCGCGGTCCTTGTAGCCGTCCATCGCGGTGAGGAAGTCGGCCGGGGAGAGGTCGGCGTGGACGCCGAGGTCGGCCATCGTGGCGAGGTACGCGTCGCGCAGCCGCTGGTACCAGCCATCCAGATAGCGGCCGTTGTCATACCGCAACCAGGCCTCGACCGGCGTGACGTCGTAGCCGAGCTCCTGCGCGTAGGCGACAGTCGGTGTCGTGTACCAGGCCGGGCCCTCGGGCCGGTCTCCCTTCGGCGTGAACGGGCTGGGCAGCAGACTCGCGTCCAGGTCTGCCCACTTGTCCTTGCCGACCTTCACCCGGGACAGGGCGACGTGCGAGAGGTCCACCAGCCACGATCCGGGCAGCTTCGCATCGAACTCCGGCGCTGTCACGTGCGTCGGTGCGCCCAGGCCGACGATCAGGCCATTGGCGCCGGCGGCGAAGGCCAGGTTGACGTCGATGCCGACCAGGTGCCGCTGCATGCATTCGGCGTCGGTCATCGGCCGCGCCCAGTCGTAGGCCTCCTCGAACAGCTTCTCCGCCGAACCCCGGACGTGGAAGCGCGGCAGGTCCTTGAGGAGCGGGTGTCCGTCGGGGGCCTCGCACGGCGCCGGGTCGACCGGATCCCTGCCCAGGGATCCGGGGTTGTGCTCGGAGTGGCGCTTGCCGTCGGCGTCCGGCTCGGAGGCCCTGGTCGGAGGGTGCAGCGCGGTCATCAGCTCCAGGCCGGTCACCGCGGTCGAGCCGCAGGGGGTCATCACCCGGGACGCGTACACACCCAGGACGCGGGCGAGTTCGGCCGGCGGGAGCTGCGCGGCGTGGCCCCAGTGCCGGGCGCCCAGCGCGTTCCACGACGGAATGCACAACTGCACGCAGGACCGCTCCGAACCGGTGGCCGGGCGGTAGATCCGCGCCCACGGCCCGAACCCGCGCTTCGTGAGCTTCCACTCCGCACGGACCAGCTGCTTGACGACCTTGTGGCCCTCCGGGATCCGACCGGCGAGGCGCTCGTCGTCGGCGAGGGTGACGGGCAGTCCGTAGCGCTCCAGCGCGGCCTCTGTGAGCACGAGCAGCGGGTCGCCGTCCTTACCGGGGCCGGACAGTCTCGGCTGGCCGAGCTTCGCTTCCTTCAGGGTCCAGTCCACCAGGGTCGGCAGGGACTTGGCGGGCACGTCCAGGATCAGGCCGCCGGCGCAGTACGCCATCACCTGCCCGTCCTCGACGTCGACGACCGCCAGCGGCCCGTTCTCGAACCGCGGGTCGGCACCCTCGGTCGGGGTCCCGGCCGGGGCCGCCTTCCGCGCGGGCGGACGACGCGACGTCGACGACGGCCCGGTAGCACGCGAGGGACGCGGTGCACCCTCCGAAGCCGGGGCGACGGGGGCAACAGGTGGCTGGGGGTGCTCAGTTACGGTCCCGGCCGCAGCCTCGGGTCCCGGACTGGGGGGCACGGGGCGCGCCTGCTCCGAGGCGGGCGCGGGTGCTGCCGGGGCGGGCGTGCCGGCGACCGCGGTGGGCGCCGGGGCTGCCGGCTCTTCCGGGGCGGGGTAGAGCTCCGCGAGTTGCCGCAGCAGCCGCGCATACGCCTCACGCTCCCGGCCCCGCGGCTCGACCGGCTTCGTCAACGACTCCCAGCCCGACACCGTGGCCCGACGCACCTGCAACGCCGCAGCAACCTCATCCAACGTCAGACCGTGCGCGGTACGCAGCCGCTTACGCTCCACCGCAGGCGGCAACGGCGAGCGAGATGCGACCAGCGCATCCACCGCATCAAACAACTCGGACATGCAGCACCTCCAGAGCACCACCCTACCTTCAATAACCGTACGAAGTACGTACGTAGACCGTACGAATCGCGCTCTATCGGCGTCCGAGGGGAGCTACTTCTCGGTCTCGGTCAGAGGGTGTTCGCGGCCGCATGTGCTCGCTCTGCGACGCCGCGCAATATCTTGGTGAGCTGCTTCCGGGTCCGCCCGCGCGTCTTGACCGCGTGACAATTCGGGCAGAGTGCGACCATCACTCGTGGGTGGTCGCGGCCGCCCCCGGCAATCTCGTCTATGTGATCGACTTCCAGTAGTGCTTGGCCGGCATCCGTGACATCGTCTGGCTGGCCGGTGCACGCCGGGTTCTCGCACCGACCTTCGCACCGCTCCAGCACCGCTTTGCGGGCCTCCGGAATTCGCACAGGCCGAGCTGCTCCAGCGGCCCGTTTCCCTCGCGCCGCCTCCTCTTTCCGCTCGACCAACGCAACCAGCCGTCGGTACTCCCCTGATCCACGCGGCTCCGACACCAGGGCAGCCTCCGACAAGGCGGGATCCGTAGTCTCGTTCTCATGCGACCGGCTCCTCGCCTCGCATCGCTGGTGCCGGAGCCAGCCGCGCGGGAGGTCGCCCTTCTTGCACACCGGGCACACACCCTTGACGGCTTTCCCTGTCCGGCCAGAGACGCTCGACGCTTGCGCGGGAATCGACCGCATGGGCGTCACGGTCAGGTCCGGCTTCTTGCTTATGGGAGTTACGCCTTGGTCACCTGCTTCCAAAGTCCTCCTGGTCTGGAGGATCTCTTGGTATCGGGCGTTGTCCTCCTTCCGCCTGCGGGCGGCCTCGCTCTCGCCTCGCCCATTGACGAAGCGCTCCATGTCCCGCTCATGCCGCCCCGGCTCGCGCCGCGCCTGCTCCAGCCGAATCTGGTAGAGCCGCACGAGTTCGCGCTGGAAGCGGGCGCCGCTGACGCGCTGGAGGATATGGGCCCGGCGATATTTCCTCCCCCGAGGAAGGGGACCCAGCTCGGTGATCAAGTGTCGGCTCCAGCCTAGGGCCTCCAGGTCGGCTGCGGTGCACAACGGCTGCGCGGCTTTGGGGAGAAACACAAGAGCACTGATCGGCAGACGAGCCAGGTCCTTTTCATGCCGCTTTGTGAACTTTTGGGCTCGGATCACGCCTGCCAGGAGCTTCGTGCTGTAGGTCAGCGTCCGCTCCAGGTGATCCGGCTGCGGAGCTGGCACTGCCTCACCACTTTTCAGTCTCGGCTTTCTGCCCCTGTCACGCTTACGCGGCTTCGGCGCGACCTCTGGAAGCGGGTTGGCGAGAACGTTCTTCCATCCCTTGGCAGCGCGCTCAGCCGGGGTGGCTGTGGCACCTGCGGGGACTGCGCCGTCGAGCAGGCCGCGCTCACGGTACAGCTGAACGAGCCGGGCTTGGGCACGGCCAAGAGCGACTTTTGCATCGTTGGCGGCCTGGATGTCTCCCCCCTCGAAGCTGATCCGCTCTCGTGTCCGCAATCGGGCAATGGCCAGGGTCAGCTCGTTCGCATCGGAGTAGCCCTCGAAGTCCTGGTTGCTCACTGGCCACTTGCCCCGTCCTAGTCGCCGCTCAACTCATTGTCGTTGCAAGGCATCGGCCGCGGCGGGACTTCAGTCGATTGGAAGCCGATCCCAGCCCAGTCCCTTCGGTCCCATCGGCCATCGACTCCCGGCATGCAGACGGCCAGCGCACGCCTTTGGGGCTGGTGGAAGGCACCGGCGGCACGCCGGCTACTCCGGCAGAGGTCGGGGTCAGGTGATGTCAGGCCGAGCGGGGAACGGGACGTCTCACCGCAGCGCGGGCGGTCCAGAACGAACTTTCTGCTGCAATGAAATGAGAACCGCAGCACTACCCGGATCAGAGCTCCTGATACGGCTCTAAGTGGTTGTTGTCGTTCCGGCGTTGAGGGTTGCGTTTCCGCTGGTCGGGCGTGGGGTCGGGGGTCTCGGGGAGTGGTGACGTGTCGAGTCGTCGCTCAGGTGGAGGTCGGGGATGCCGTCGGTCGTGGGGCTGCTGGAACAGCGTGAGCTGACCGCTCGCCGTCGTATGGACGAGCTGCGGGAGGAGGCCGACCGCATCCAGGCTGAGCTGGTCGTGGTCGAGCGGGAGTGGAACGAGTGGGTCATCGCCCGCTCGCGTGTCGGCGAGGTCCTGGCCCCGGGCGATGGCGATGCCGGCTCCGGCGCCTGCGAGGAGCGGTCGGATCGCGGTGATCTGCCGGCAGCGCCTGGGACCTCGAGGGCCGCGAAGCCGAAATCGGTGGTGCCGATGTGGCGTGCGGGACTGGTCTGGTCGGCACTGTCGGCGGACTACCAGCGCATCCTGGCCGCGCTCGCGGATCGGGTCCGTCTCGGCCAGGGCCCGTTGACCTGCCAGGAGATGGCCGCCTGCTTCGGCCTGGACCCGGTGCCGGCCAAGGTGGAGGCGTTGCGGTCGAAGGCGAAACGCCTGGTCTCGCGGGGCTGGCTGGCCGAGCCGGCACCGGGCCGGTTCACGCTCGCGCGGAGCGTGAGCGGGCCAGACGGCGGGTCATGACCATGGTCATCGACCAGTAGATCATCGCCTCGGCGCTGGTCGTGCGGCGTTCGAAGTCGCGCGCCAGGCGGCGGCTTCGCATCAGGTGGGCGAAGAGCCGCTCGACGATCCACCGCTTGGGCAGCACCACGAAACCGCGCGTGTCGTCGCTGCGCTTGACGATCGCCAGGACCAGAGCGAGCGCGGCCAGGCAGTGCTCGACGAGGCTGCCGGTGTAACCGCCGTCGGCCCAGACCAGGGCCAGCAGGTGATCCGGGGCGGCGACCTGGGCCAGCAGGACCTGGGCCGCCGCACGGTCCCCGACATCCGCGCTGGTGACCATCACCGTCAGCAGGAGGCCGAGGGTGTCGACCACGGCGTGCCGCTTGCGGCCGTTGATGAGCTTGCCGCCGTCGAAGCCGCGGCTGCCAGCGCCGACGACGGCGTCCGCCTTGACCGACTGTGAGTCGATGACCCCCGCGCTCGGCTCCGGGGCCCGCCCTGCCTGCTCGCGGACCTTGCGGCGGAGGCGGTCGTGGAACTCCTTGACCAGGGCGTTCTCGCGCCATCGGCGGAAGAACGCGTAGACCCGGTCCCACGGCGGGAAGTCGGCCGGCATCGCACGCCACTTGATGCCGTTG
>NZ_JBHYVC010000112.1:0-9076 GCF_042749965.1 Streptomyces sp. NPDC059454
GCCGACAGGCCCTTGCCGCGCACGTCGCCGATGAGCAGCCGGACTCCGTACGGCGTGCCGGCGGCCTCGTAGAAGTCGCCCCCGATCCGGGCCTGATCCTGGGCCGCCAGATACAGCGACTCGATCTCGACATCCTGGACTCGGTGCGGCAGCGGCCGCAGCAGCACCTTCTGCGCCGCGTCGGCGACGAGCCGGACCTGGAAGAGCGTCTCCTCCCGCTGGAGTCGCAGATGGCTCGCGTAGGCGGCCGCCAAGGTGACGGCGGTGATCGCGGCTGCCGTGTACGGGGTTCCCAGATCGGAGTGGATGAAGCTGAGGCCGACCATGACCAGCAGGCAGAACGTTCCCAGCAGGACCGTCGGGAGCACGGGCCACAGTGCGGCGGCGAGGGCGGGTGCCGCGGGCAGCAGGCGACTGAAGGCGATCTCCCTCGGCGTGGAGACCGCCAGACCGGCGATGAGGAGGGTGACGATCACCGGTGACAACAGCACGGCCTCCCACTGGCCACCGTTCGGACGAGGGCGGCGCCGGAGCCTTCCTGAGCTGATCACAGAATTGATCATATCGGGACGACACGGGCATCGATTCGTGACAGTGCAGGTACTCGTGTCCGGTGATCAGCCACTCGTACGGTTTTCCGGCACAGTCGGACGGCGGCGCGCGGCGCACGGGCCTTGCTCGCACGCCATGGGGCCACGAGGGCGGGTTCCGTCAGGAAAGCGGCGCCGCGGCCCGGCAGCCGGGGCACAGGCCCCAGAACGTGACGGCGGCCTCCTGGGTGTCGTACTCCTCCGGCAGTCGCGGCTCCATGCAGGGTGCCGCGCCCACCGTGCACTCCACGTCGCGGATGGAACCGCAGGCGCGGCACACGAAGTGGTGGTGGTTGTCGTGGCGCTCGGTCTCGTAGCGGGTGGGGTGACCCGCGATCTGGGTGGATCGGATCAGACCGGCGTCCGTGAGGGCGCGCAACACGTTGTAGGTGGCCTGCAGAGACAGGCGGCCGGTGATCCGCCGAGCGCGCTCACGCAGGGTGTCGGCGTCGAGGTGACCGCCCGAGTCCGAGACGGCCATCAGCACCGCCATACGCGGAGCGGTCACTCGCATACCCGCCGTACGCAGCCGTTCGGCGGCCAGCGCCATCGGTTCGTCAACCGTGCCGGAGGTCGTCATGCCGCCTCGCCCTTCGCGTCACCGTCGAGACCGGGGGCGCAGGGGTCGCCGGAGAGTTCGAACCACACGCTCTTGCCCTCGGGCCCGCCCTCACAGCCCCAGCGTGCGGCCAGCATGTCCACGAGGGTGAGTCCGCGACCGCACTCGTCCTCCGGGCCCGCCTCGACCGGACGGGGAAGGTCCGCGGTACCGTCGCTGACCAGACAGCGAAGGCCGGACACCCGCTCGAGGGTGAGGTGCAGCGGGCCGGAGCCATGACGCAGTGCGTTGCTCACCAGTTCGCTGACCAGCAGTTCGGCGGTCGGTACGAGGTCGTCCAGCCCCCACTGCCGCAGCACGTCGCGTATGACGCTCCTCGCCGAGGAGCACGCGGTCGGCGACCACGGCAGGGACCAGGGCCCGCCCACGAACGATTCCACGCGGGTCCCGGCCACCCCACCGGACGGCAGGGCGGCAGCCGGTCGCTGAGGGCAGGGGATGGCCGTATCGGCGATCGTTCCACCCGGGAGGGTTTTCCGGGGAGCTGTGCGATCCATAAAAGCGCGCTTTCGAGGACGGTTTCGATCTCCCTTACGACCGTACGCCTTTTCTTGAATCGGTCAAGTCTGTGGATGACATCCTTTTTCATGACTCCCCACAGTTCCTGGTGTGCACACTGCCGCCTATGAGGTTCCCAGACACGTATACGGGCCGGCCCGGGCACTCACCAGCTCTCGTGATCTTCGTCAGGCGGCGTTGCGGTACTGGTGGATGAGCCCGCCGAGGACGTCGTGGCGCTGGATCCGCCGCCCGGGGAAGACGGCGTCGAACGCCTGGGTGCAGCGGCTGCCGGGTCACGCGGCAGGGAGCGAAAGCCGGTGGCGCGGCCGCCGAGGCCGGCCATGGGGTTTCGGGCGAGCCGGATGCCCGGGCGGTTTCGGCGCAGCCTGCTCGGCAGGCGCCGGGCAAGGGCGGCAGGTACCCCGCTGCCCGGCCAGGTACCGCGCGGCCGAACGCCGAGCCGGCGGCGCGGCACCGCGTTCTCGTCCCGCGGCGCGAGCAGGCCGATGTTCCCGGCCTCCGCCGAGCGGGAGAGCAGCACGAGCGGTGCGGAGAGCCGGGGGAAGACCAGGTGGAGCATGCGCCACGCCACGCGGTCCGGGCTTTCCGTGACCACCTGAAGCAGCAAAGTGCCTGTTCAGGGGCCATGCGCGGGGAGAGGGGCACCCTACATGGGTTCCAGCATCTCCAAGGCGCCCGTTTCCGTGTCATAGCTGCGCAGGGTGGTGAGCCGGACCGACAACGGCGGTACCGGCAGCAGCTCGAAGACCCGCGGGCCGGCGAAGGCACCGGCCCGCCGGGAACGACCGAGGGTGATGTGCGGGCTCCAGCACGCGGGGGCGTGGAGGGGGTTGAGGGTCCCGGGCGGACTGTCCGAGGCCACCGCGTCCCACACCCGGCCGTGCAGGGCCGCCAGAGCGGAGTCGAGGTGCAGCGCCCAGGCCAGCACCGAGGTCGGCCGCTCGAAGCGGACCGCGCCGGTGACCCGCGCCGGCAGCGGCAGGGCGGCGGCCACCTCGGCAAGCTCCCAGCGGATCGGAGCGGTCAGTTCCGGGCAGGCGGCCAGGGTCAGGTGCGGGCTGTTGGTCGGTGAGCGATGACGCGCCTGACTGGGCAGCCCCGCATCCGCGAGCCGCCGCCAGGCCTCCCGGACCGCGAGGTCCGCCGCCTCGTCCAACAAAAGCTCGACTGTGCGCACCGGCGCAGCCTACCCACGTGGGCCTGCGGATTCAGCCCGCATCCACGCCATCAGGTGACGACAGAGCGCGCAAAAAAAATCATGAACCGTTTCCTCGGGACCGGGTTCCAGGAACGCCGCACGCTTCACATGACGCGTCATCGGGAAGGCGCGCAACCGGGCCCCTGCGGGGTGAACCCCAAGTCGGGCCCTGTTTTCGGATCTTCCTGCCGGGCTCCGCGCGTCGGCGAACGTCACGTGGGCGTAAAAACTTCGATCATGCTCGCCCCGCGCTTCGAGTACCGGCCGCTCCTGTCCGCGCCCCCTCCATCAGCGCCTGGACCGACATCACGGCATGCACCGCCGTAGTGCACGAACGGCGAGAAGTCGTCACCGAACCGGGCGCCGCAGAAGACCCGCCGGAACGCGCGGTGGCGTCAGGGCGCCCATGATCGGTCACCGATCGGCGGATCCAGTCCCAAAGCTGAACACAAATTCCACACAACCCCTCTCCATAATCGCTCCGATGGTCTAGATTGACCTTGCTTCAGCCGTTCGGACACGAGGCGACCAATAATGATCTTTAGGTCCGGCGCTATGGAAAGCCAGTGTTCACGTCCCCCGCGCCGGACGTGAGGGTGATCGATTACCGGAGCCCGGGAAAGACCTTGGGCGCGGGGAGCGCCCGGGGTTTCGACGGGTTCCCGCGCACCTGGGGAGTCCGGCAGGACATGCTCATGAGCTGCCGCCGGGGTGGGTTGTTCGACCAGTTCTGAAACAGCCGGAATGTCATGACCGGGAGGGCGGGGACCTCCCGGGGGAGGAACAGCGCGGCACGGGGGGCGGGGGCCTCCCGGGGGGAGGAACAGTGCTAGGCGAACACGTCGAACCACTGGGGACCTGGGGGGTTCTGTGCGGCAAGGGGGATTACTCAGCCCGTTTCCGTCGGCGCGCGGGCGTCTGGCGAACGGGGCGATCGGCCGGCCCGCGATCGACTGGGAGCAGCGGTACCGCCGCTCCGTGATCACCAGCGATACCGTGACCACGGCCTTCGTGGTGGCGGCGATCGGCAACTTCTTCGGTGCCCGGGACGCGGCCAACTGGCACGAGAAATGGGGAATTCTCGCATTCGGCACCTGGCTGCTGGTGCTGGGGGCGCTCGCGGTGAGCCGGTCGTGGGCTCCGGCCGTGCTCGGCCAGGGCGCCGAGGAATTCCGCCGGCTCGGCCGCTCGTTGTTCGCGGCGACCGTCGTACTGGCGCTCGGCGGAATCGCCCTCACCTCGCGCAACATCAAGCTCTGGATCTTCGTCGCGGTCCCCGCGATCGCGATCGTCACCATGACCGCTCGGTATCTGCTGCGCCTCGGGCTGCACAGACGGCGGAAGGAAGGACAGTGCCTGAGACCGGTGCTCGCCGCCGGGAGCCCGGACACCGTGCGCGACCTGATCACCCGGACCCGCAAGTTCCCGCACCTCGGCTGGCGGGTGGACGCGGTGTGCACGACGGACGGTCGCGGGCCCGACGGTGACCAACTGGACGGAGTGCCGGTCGTCGGCCCACTGACGGACGTCGCGAGCCACGTCCGCCGCGACGGCTACCGTGTCGTCGCGGTCACACCGGATCCGCACTGGTCACCGGAGCGGCTGCAACGGCTGGCCTGGAACCTCGAAGGCAGCGACGCCGACATGGTCGTGGCCCCCGTGCTGATGGAGGTGGCCGGCCCGCGGCTGCACATCGACGCGGTGCTCGGGATCCCGCTGCTGCGGGTCAGCATGCCGGCCTTCACCGGGGGCCGCCGGGTGGTCAAGGGGATCGTCGACCGGACGGGCGCCGCGATCCTGCTGCTGCTGTTCGCGCCGCTGATGGTGTGCGTCGGGCTGCTCGTGCCGGCGACCAGCCGGGGTGGGGCGTTCTACCGCCAGCGCAGGGTCGGCAAGGACGGCCGCGAGTTCACCATCCTCAAGTTCCGCACCATGGTCGTCGGGGCCGACCGGGCCCGTGCCGGGCTGGCCGACCGCAACGAGGGCGCCGGCCTGCTGTTCAAGCTCCGCCGGGATCCGCGGGTGACCCGGGTGGGAGCGGTGCTGCGCCGGTACTCGATCGACGAGCTCCCGCAGCTCTTCAACGTGCTCACCGGATCGATGTCGCTCGTCGGTCCGCGGCCTCCGTTGCCGGAGGAGTGCGCCGCGTACGGCCCGGACATCCGGCGGCGGCTGCTGGTCAAGCCCGGACTCACCGGACTGTGGCAGATCAGCGGACGCAGCGACCTGTCGTGGGAGGAGGCGGTCCGGCTGGACCTGCGGTACGTGGAGGACTGGTCGCTCGCCCTGGACACGGTGATCCTGTGGAAGACGCTGCGTGCGGTGCTCCACGGGCAGGGGGCCTACTGATGCGCCGGGGACCGCGATCCAACGGTCCCGCAGACGCGCGGACCGCAGGCCGCGAGGGCCTGCCTGGGGGGAGGAACGGGTCATGAGAGTCAGCGTTTTCGGGCTCGGCTACGTGGGCTGCGTGTCGGCCGCGTGCCTGGCCGACATGGGTCACGAGGTCATCGGGGTGGACGTGAACCAGGTGAAGGTCGACCTGGTCAACGACGGCAAGGCCCCGGTGGTCGAGGAGCGGATCGGCGAGCTCATCGCCGAGGTCGTGGGGACCGGGGCGTTACGCGCCACCCGTGACGTCCGCGAGGCGATCATGGGCAGCGAGGTGTCGCTGGTCTGCGTGGGCACGCCGTCGGAGCCCAACGGCAGCCTGTGCACCACGTACTTGGAGCGGGTCACCGAGCAGATCGGCGCCGCGCTGGCCGAGCGGGGCGGGCGGCACACCGTGGTGTTCCGCAGCACCATGCTCCCGGGCACCTGCCTGAACCTGCTGGTGCCGATCCTGGAGAAGTACGTCGGCGGCACGGCCGGGGTGGACGTCGGGGTCGCGGTCAACCCGGAGTTCCTGCGCGAGGGCACCAGCGTGCGGGACTTCTTCGATCCGCCCAAGACCGTCATCGGCGAACTCGACCCGTCGAGCGGCGATGTGGTGGCGTCGCTGTACGAAGGCCTGCCCGGCGAGGTGTTCCGGGTGCCGGTCCCGACGGCCGAGGCGATCAAGTACGCGGACAACGCGTTCCACGGCCTCAAGATCGGCTTCGCGAACGAGCTGGGCGCGGTGTGCCAGGCGCTCGGCGTGGACTCGCACCAGGTGATGGACGTGTTCCTGGCCGACCGCAAGCTGAACATCAGCCCCGCCTACCTGCGGCCCGGCTTCGCCTTCGGCGGCTCCTGCCTGCCCAAGGACCTGCGCAGCCTGGTCCACGCGGCGCAGCGGGCCGACGTCTCGGTGCCCATCCTCTCCCACGTACTGCCCTCCAACTCCGACCATCTGCAGCGCGCCGTGGAGCTGGTCGAGCGCACCGGCAAGCGCCGGGTGGGAATGTTCGGGCTGTCCTTCAAACCCGGCACCGACGACCTCCGCGAGAGCCCGCTCGTCGAGCTGGCGGAGCGGCTCTTCGGCAAGGGCTACGACCTGCGGATCCACGACGCCAACGTGAGCCTGTCCCGGCTGCTCGGCGCGAACCGCGAGTACGTCGAGACCCGGCTGCCGCACCTCGCGCAGCTGCTCGCGGACTCCGTCGAGGAGGTGCTCGAGCACGCCGAGGTGTGCCTGGTGGGGACCAGGGACCCGGCCGTGCTGTCGGCGCTCCCCCATGGCGGGGGCCCGCTGATCGTCGATCTCGTCCGCCTTCCCGACGCCGAGGCGCGCCGGGCCGAACCGGGGTACGTGGGCCTTGCTTGGTGACACATCGTTCGGTGACGGAGCCGGTGGCGACCGGCCGGACCGGCGCGCGCTGATCCTGGTGGAGAACCTGTCGGTGCCGTTCGACCGGCGGGTGTGGCAGGAGTGCACGACGCTGCGCGACGCGGGCTGGACGGTGCACGTCATCTGTCCGCAGGGGAGCAAGCGGGACACCGAGCCGGAGGCGGAGATCGACGGGGTGCGGATCCACCGCTACCCGTTGCGCGCCGCCACCGGAGGGCCGGCCGGCTATCTGCGGGAGTACGGATCGGCGTTGTGGCACACGGTCCGGCTGGCCCGGAAGGTCGGCCCGGTCGACGTGGTCCACGCCTGCAACCCGCCCGACCTGCTGTTCCTGCCCGCCCTGTGGCTGAAGCGGCGCGGCGCGCGGTTCGTGTTCGACCAGCACGACCTGGTACCCGAGCTGTACCTCTCCCGGTTCGGCCGCGGCAAGGACCTGCTCTACCGCGGCGTGTGCGCGCTGGAACGGATGACCTACCGGGCCGCGGACGTCGTGCTCGCCACGAACGAGAGCTACCGGGACGTCGCGGTGCGCCGTGGCGGCCGGCGGCCCGCGGACGTCTTCGTGGTGCGCAGCGCGCCCGACACCGAGCGGTTCCACCCCGTACCGCCCGAGCCGGAGCTGAAGCGCGGCAAGCCCCATCTGCTCTGTTACCTCGGTGTCATGGGCCCGCAGGACGGCGTCGACTACGCCTTGCGGTCCCTGGCGAAGCTGCGCGACGAGCTCGGGCGGACCGACTGGCACGCGGTGTTCGTCGGCGCCGGCGACACCTTCGACGCGATGGTGGAGCTGTCCCGGCGGCTCGGGCTCGCGGAGCAGGTGCAGTTCACCGGGCGCGTTCCGGACGCCGACCTGGTGCGCTACCTGTCCACCGCGGACGTGTGCCTCTCCCCCGACCCGCACAATCCGCTCAACGACGTGTCGACCATGAACAAGGTCCTGGAGTACATGGTGATGGGCCGGCCGGTCGTCTCGTTCGACCTGAAGGAGGCGCGGGTCTCCGCCGGTGACGCCGCCGTGTACGCGCCCGCCAACGACGAGGCCGAGTTCGCGAAGCTCATCGCGCTGCTGCTGGACGATCCGGAGCAGCGGGCCCGGATGGGCGAGATCGGCCAGGAGCGGATCGGCGGACCGCTCTCCTGGCGGAACTCGCAGGCGTCGTTGCTCGCCGCCTATGCCGCCGCCTGCCGTGACCACGCTCCGGTGTCGGCAAGCGCTCCGTACCGGGCAGGGAGAAGGCCGCGCCGTTGAGCGACGACACGATACGCCTGGTCACGATCGGGCGGATGATCCGTCGGCGCCGGCGGTTCCTCACCGTTCTCGCCGTGGTGGGCGCGCTCGTCGGCTACGGCACCTCCTTGCTGTTTCCGCCGCGGTACACGACGTCGGCATCGGTACTGCTGCCGGGAGCGTGGGAGGAGCGCGAGCTGCTGACCCAGACGGAGATCGCGACCAGTTCGGTGGTGCTCGACCGGGCGGCCGCCGCGCTGGGCTGGACCGGCGTCAGCGGCAGCGAGCTGCAGGACCGGGTGAGCGCCAGGGCCGCCGACGGGAACATCATCGAGATCTCGGGCACGTCCGACACCCCGGAGCGCGCCCAGCGACTCTCCGACCAGGTGGTCCAGCAGTTCGTCACCTTCGCCGCGCGGATCGCGGGCGACGGCACCGGCTCCGAAGCGGCGGCGCGGCCCGAGGAGCTGCGGCAGCTGGTGGTGCGGACCAGCCGCCGCATCACCGAGCTGGCCGACGCCGCCGATCCCGGGCGGACCGTGGAGAGCGTGCAGACCCGCACCGAGCTCGTGAAGCTGCGCACCGCGCTCCAGGAGGCCGTCACCAAGCTGGACCAGGCCGACCCGGCCCGCGGCAAGGCCGGCATGGTCGTCATGGGGCCGGCGGCCCGTCCGGCCGGTGAGACACCGCCGACGAGGACGCAGCTCGTCGCCGGCGGGGCGCTGCTGTTCTTCCTGCTCGCGGTCGTCGGCCATCTCGCCGCCGCACGGATGAGCCGCCGGCTGCGCACCGAGCCGGAGATCGCCGCGGCGCTGGGCTCGGCGCTGCTGGGGACCGTCGACGTGCCTGATGAACGGCCCGCGCACCGGCCGGAGGACCATGGCCCGCGGGCCCGGATCCGCCGGCTCCTGGGCGTCGACGTCCGGTGGGACGTACCCGCCCCGCGGACGTCCGGCGACGAGGCCGGCCGGCGCATCCGCTACCGGCGGGTGTGCGCCCGCCTCCGGGACCGGCTGCCGGCTCCCCGGCGGCTGCTGGTCGTCGTCCCGGACGGGGACGAGACCGCCCCCCCGGCCGCCGGGCGGCTCGTCGGCCAGGCCCGGGGCGTAACGCTGCTGCGGAGTGTGGGGGTTTGGGTGTAAAGGCCCGT
>NZ_JBHYVC010000113.1:0-8942 GCF_042749965.1 Streptomyces sp. NPDC059454
GGGCTGATTCCAGCCCCTCCGGCGTTTGAGGAGCGGGGGACCGGGGGCAGCGCCCCCGGGATGGGACGGGTAAGGGTGGCGGGGGTGAAAACCCCTACGGGATGAGCGTGCCGCGGCGCTGGCCGGGAACCTCCGCGGTGAGGCGGCGGGCCGCACGGGCCCTGTGTTCCCGCGCCACCGCGCACAGAGCCTCCACCGCCGCCGCGAACCGCTGCTGGGACGTCGGCACGGCCGGCCCCAGCAGCCGCCGCTTCAGTTCCGCACGGGCGTCCACGAACTCGTCCTTGCCCGGATGACGGACCGCATCCAGCAGCGCCGGCACCCCGGCAGCGTCCGGTGTCAGCACCGTCGCCGCCGCCACCGTCGGGAACGCCGTACGGAACGCCTCCTCGGGCAGCCCGCCGGTGTTCGCCACCGCGTACGGCTTCCCGCTCGTCAGGAAGTCGCTGATCACGCTCGACACATCACTGATCAGCAGGTCGGCGACGTTGAAGCAGGCGTACAGCTCGGGCCGGGCGTCCGTGACGACCTGGTGCTCCCACTCCGGCAGCGACGCCCAGTACGCCTCCTCCCAGGCCGCCGTCGCCCGCGCCACCGCCCGGGCCCGGCCCGGCTCCGGCGCGGACTGCACCAGCATCCGCTCGACCTGATCGGCCTCCGCCCGGAAGGCGGCCGCGGTGAGCCGGTCCAGCTCCGCGGTGCGCCGGGCCAGTTCCCCCGACGGCTCGGGACGCGCCCCGGACCGCTCCCGGTTCGCCGCCCGGATCAGCTCCCGCACGCGCCGGTCGGCGGCGCCCGCCCGCGGATCCACCGAGCCGGTCAGCGGGTGCGGCTTGTACAGCAGCCGCACCCCCGGGTCGGCGAGCAGCGCCCGCACCAGGTTCTCGCCGGCCGCGACCACCGACGTGTTGCCCGGGTTGCCGTCCCAGCCCTCCCAGGTCGGCGCGTACAGCACGGTCGTGTACGGGCCCGCGGGCGGACCCGCGTACGGGCGTACCGCGTCCAGCTGCGGGCGGCCGATCTCCACCACGTCCTTGTCCTCGACCCCCACCTCGGCCAGCGCGTACCGCTCGCGCGCCGCCGGACCGGCCACCCACACCTCGTCGTACGCCTTCGCGTACGGGTTGCAGGACGACAGCTTGTCGCTCTCGCCGTGGTTGACGAAGGCGTGCAGGATCGTGGGGATCCGCAGCACCTGGGAGGTCTTGCCGGAGTTCGACGGGTGGATCAGCACCTGGAGCGTGGACTGTTCGAGACGCATCAGCGTGGACACCTTCGGCAGGCACACGACCGGGATGTCGGTCGCCGCGATCCTCGGCACCATGAACCGCTCCCGCAGGACGATCACCGGCCGCCCGCCGAGCTCGGCCAGCGGCTCCAGCCACATGTTGGCCTGGTAGGCGGAGGAGGGGCCGCCGGAGAAGTACAGGCCGACCGTCGGCCGGTACTCGGCCAGCCACGCGTCGAACCAGTCGAGCACCTCCTGCTCGCCCGCCGGCCGCCGCCCCGGCAGCAGCCGCAGCAGCAGCGCGCCGAGGCCCGCGGACGTGAGCAGCAGTGCCAGCGCGACACCGGCCGCCGCGTACCGGGCGTCGTCGGTGACCGCCGTCGCCGTCAGCCCGGCCGTGGCGGGCAGGCCGAACACCAGCAGACGGTGGCCGGGGCGGCGCAGCAGCGCGGCCGGGGCGGGGGACAGGCGCAGCGCCGAGGCGTCGATGTTGCGGGTCAGCACCGGCAGCGTGCGGGTGCGGCGGACCAGCACGGACACCGCCTGGACCGTGCAGTGCAGCGCGTAGAAGGCGAGCAGCCCGGCGACCAGCGGGGCGTACTGCGTCTCCCGGTGCTGTTCGCCGAGCCGCAGCAGACCCACCACCAGCAGCAGATCGCGCAGCACATGGCGGACGGTGACGTCCGCGTGCGACTTGGCGAACAGCGACACCATGCCGGGCTGCCACCGGTACAGCACGCCCTCGACCGCCAGGGACACGGCGGTCGAGACGAGCAGCAGCGGCACATCGGGGCGCAGCGCGGCGAAGGCCTGCGCGGCGAAAGCGGCCGACGCGGCGGCGAGGACGAGCAACTGGGCGGCGGTCCGCCGCCGGGGGGACGAGGGTTCGGGCACTGCGGTCACTCCAGGGTCGACGCGGAACGGGCGCCCGGGTTAACGCGCGCCGACCTCCGGACGACACGCGGGTGTCCTCGCCGTATGGAGTGACCAGGGGTGCTACGGCCCCCGAAACCCTAGTTCCGGCCTCCCTGCAGTGCCCGGCGCAGGGGAGCGCCCACCACGCGGCGGGCCCGGCGGTACACCGACGTGGTCGTCGGCGCGGCCCCGGACTTGCGCGCACCGGCCTTCGTCCGGGCCAGGTCCCGCCGCAACCGGGTGTTCTCCTCGGTGAGTTCGCCCACCCGGGCGTGCAGCCAGCCCATGCGGGAGGCGAGGGAGGCGGGATCGGCGTCGATCCAGGGGCGGACGCCCTCGGGGAAGTCCAGCGAACCCAGCCGCTTCTCGTAGGCCGCGCCGCCGTCGCCGTGCGTGAAGGTGTTCTCCAGCCCGTTCTTGTCCAGGAACGCCGTGAACCGCTGGTACCGCTCGTGGTGGTTGCCGGTCAGGGCGCCGAAGTCGGCCTCCTCGTACAGCCGCGCCGGGTCGACGTCCTCGGACAGCTTGTCGAGCGTCCGGTACGGGATCTCGAAGTAGCGGCAGAGTTCCAGCGTGCGCGAGTCCGAGCACAGCACGGTCGCGGGCGTGCCGGCCAGCAGCGCCGCGATGTTGCCGTGGATGCGGGAACCGAAGGAGAAGTCGAAGTCCCGCAGGTCGTCGATCCAGGTCACCGGGTCGATGTAGACGCGGGCCTTGCCCTCTTGGTACATCGGGTGGTCGGGATGCGTCGGCATCTCCTTGACCTTCCCGTTCGGGTGGGACAGGTCCCGCCAGTGCAACTGCTGTGCGTCACTGAGGTTCTGGCCTATGAACCGCAGGTTCGGGTACCGCTCGTGCGTCCGCCTGATGATCCGGTCCATGCCCAGCTTCCGCACGGCGTCGTGCGAGCCGTTGACCGCGATCCGGGAGGCGGCCGTCAGTTCCCGCGCCCGCTTCCGTACGGGGAGCTCCTTGCCGTACATGAACAGCGACGGGCACCCGATGACCTCGACGTCCCGGAAGCCCAGGTCCTTCAGGTACTTCTCGGTGAACTCGCCGCGCACACCGATCGAGGCGCTGCGCTCCAGGACCGCGGAGACGAAGTCGCGCACGGACGGCTCCATCGGCTTCAGGCGCGCGGGGTCGTAGTTCAGCCCGGTCTGCGCGCCGATGCCCAGTACGACCACCGGGATCCTCAGCTTGCCGATCAGCCGCGTCAGCCGCTTCAGCTGCGGCTCGAAGGAGGGCCGGAAGGCGTTGGCGAGGGGGATGACGAAGGCGTCGTACTCCTCGTTGATCCGGCTCGCCGCGTTCACGTCCGTCCGGATCCCGTTGGAGACCACCTCGGTGTGCGGTGTCTCCAGGATCTTGTGCGCCGCGTCACTGAAGATCAGGTTCCCGGAGTTGGTGGCGATGACGTCGCGGTGGAGAGCCTCCTCCAGGGACACCACGTCGTAGGGACTCTTGCCGGATCTGAGGAGGATGCGCTTTGTGCGGCGAACGTTGTGTGACACACCGTTCAGAATACGTTTTCGGAATGTTTGATTTCCATGGGCAACCGGCGCAACCTTTTCACCGGATGCGATGCGTGAGTGAACGCTCACGGTGCGCGTGTCCGGAGGCTGGAATGTCCGGGCGCCGTCCGATCCGCTTCGCGTAGATTGCCTGGCGGGCGATCGATCGACGTGAGAGGACGGGCGGCAAGGTGGCAGGGGCGAGGCAGGCCGTGGGCGAGGCGCGCAGGATCGTCGTCAAGGTCGGCTCCTCGTCGCTGACCACCGCCGCGGGCGGTCTGGACGCGGACCGCGTGGACGCGCTCGTCGACGTGCTGGCGAAGACCCGGAGCGGGGGAGAACGGGAGATCGTCCTCGTCTCCTCCGGCGCCATCGCCGCCGGACTCGCCCCGCTGGGCCTGCGCCGCCGGCCCAGGGACCTGCCCCGGCAGCAGGCCGCAGCCAGCGTCGGCCAGGGACTGCTGGTCGCCCGCTACACCGCCTCCTTCGCGCGCTACGGCGTCCGGGTCGGCCAGGTGCTGCTGACCAGTGACGACATGAGCCGCCGCGCCCACCACCGCAACGCCTCCCGCACCTTCGACGAGCTGCTGGCGATGGGCGCGTTCCCGATCGTCAACGAGAACGACACCGTCGCCACCGACGAGATCCGCTTCGGCGACAACGACCGGCTCGCCGCCCTCGTCGCCCACCTGGTCCGCGCCGACCTGCTGGTGCTGCTGTCCGACGTGGACGGCGTCTACGACGGTGACCCCGCCCGTCCCGGTACTTCCCGGATCGCCGAGGTCAGGGGCCCCGCCGACCTCGCCCACGTCGAGATCGGCAGCGCCGGCAAGGCGGGCGTCGGCACCGGCGGCATGGTCACCAAGGTCGAGGCCGCCTCGATCGCCGCCGCCGCCGGCATCAGGGTGGTGCTGACCAGCGCGGTGCACGCCGCCGACGCCCTCACCGGCGGCGACACCGGCACCTACTTCCACCCCACAGGGCGCCGCTCCGCCGACCGGCTGCTCTGGCTCCAGCACGCCTCCGCCCCGCAGGGCTCGATCACCCTGGACGACGGGGCGGTGCGCGCGGTCGTCCAGGGCCGCAAGTCGCTGCTGCCGGCCGGCATCGCGGGTGTCGAGGGCGAGTTCAGCGCGGGCGACCCGGTGGAGCTGCGGGACCGCGAGGGGCGGGCGGTGGCCCGGGGTCTGGTCAACTTCGACGCCAAGGAGATCCCCCTCCTGATCGGCCGCTCGACCCATGAACTCGCCCGGGACCTCGGGCCGGAGTACGAACGTGAGGTCGTACACAGGGACGATCTGGTGATCCTGCATCCGTAATGGGCCGAAACATCCGCCCTCGGTGGTGGACGTTCCGCGAAAGTGCCCCGCGATCCCCGGCGGCCTGCTCAACTTTGTTGCGAGGACACATCCGCCCGACCACCGGGTGGGTCCGCGCGTGAAGGAGGCCGTCGTGAGACGAGTGCGCCCGGGGACGACACCGTCCCGCGGTGCCGGCTCCCGTGCGGCCGGCGACGAGCGCGCCCTGAGCAGCGTCGCGGCCGGTGACCGGTTCCAGGGCGGCGGCGAACCCCGGGATCTGCCGCGCCTGTGGCACGTCACCCTCAGCGTCTCCGGCGAACCGGCCCCGGTCACGGAGGTCCGGCGGGCCCTGGAGCAGCTCGCCCACGACCACCCGTTCCTGCTGACCAGCCGCTACGCCGACGACCACGCGGAGATCCGCTACTGGGAGGAGGCCCGCGACCTGCACGACGCGGCCGCCGTGGCGCTGCGCCTGTGGGGCGAACACCGGCAGACCGCCGGCCTGCCGCCCTGGGAGATCGTCGGCCTGGAGGTCATCGACCGGACCACTTACCACCAGCGCGTCGCGGCGGGGTACGGGCCGGTCCTGGCGACACCCGTCGGAGTCCATCCGTTCTGAGCCCGTGTCTCGGCGTTCGGGACGACCGCCGACCGGGCCCGCCGCCCGCACTACCCTTTTCTCATGACCACGCTCTCGCCGTACGACTCGATGTCCCCGGTCAGCCAGGCCGCCTACCGGGCCAAGGGCGCCGCCGCCGTCCTCGCGCCGCTGCCGCGGGCCGCCAAGGACGACGCGCTGCTCGCCATCGCGGACGCGCTGGAGGTCCGTACGAGTGAAATCGTCGAGGCCAACGCCCAGGACGTGGCCAGGGCCCGCGAGACCGGCATCGGCGAGGGCATGATCGACCGGCTCACCCTCACCCCCGAGCGGGTGCGCGCGATCGCCGCCGACGTGCGGGACGTGGCCGCGCTGCCCGACCCGGTCGGCGAGGTGGTCCGCGGCTCCACGCTGCCCAACGGCATCGACCTGCGCCAGGTCCGGGTGCCGCTCGGCGTCGTCGGGATCATCTACGAGGGCCGCCCGAACGTGACGGTCGACGCCGCCGCCCTCTGCCTGAAGTCCGGCAACGCGGTCCTGCTGCGTGGCTCGTCCTCCGCGTACCGGTCGAACACCGCCCTGGTGCGGGTGCTGCGCGACGCCGTGCACGGCGCCGGGCTGCCCGCCGACGCCGTCCAGCTGGTGCCGGGCGAGAGCCGGGACAGCGTGCGCGAGCTGATGCGCGCCCGGGGTCTGGTCGACGTGCTCATCCCGCGGGGCGGCGCCTCGCTGATCAACACGGTCGTCCAGGAGTCGGTCGTCCCGGTCATCGAGACCGGCACCGGCAACTGCCACGTCTACGTCGACGCGCAGGCCGACCTCGGCACGGCCGTCGAGATCCTGGTCAACTCCAAGGCCCAGCGGGTCGGCGTCTGCAACGCCGCCGAGACCCTCCTGGTCCACCAGGACATCGCCGCCGAGTTCCTGCCGCGCGCCCTGGACGCCCTCGCCGACGCCGGGGTGACCGTGCACGCCGACGAACGCGTGATGGCGTACGCCAAGGACTCCCGTGCCACCGTCGTGGAGGCCACCACGGAGGACTGGGAGACCGAGTACCTCTCCCACGACATCGCCGCCGCCGTCGTCGACTCCCTCGACCGGGCCGTCGAGCACATCCGGCTGTGGACCTCCGGCCACACCGAGGCCATCGTCACCACCTCGCAGCAGGCCGCCCGACGCTTCACCCAGCTGGTGGACTCCACCACGGTCGCGGTGAACGCCTCCACCCGGTTCACCGACGGGGGCCAGTTCGGTTTCGGCGCGGAGATCGGCATCTCGACGCAGAAACTGCACGCCCGGGGGCCGATGGGCCTGCCCGAGCTGACCAGCACGAAGTACATCGTCACCGGCGACGGTCACGTACGGCGCTGAGCCGCTCACCGCAGGGAAGCGGCGGTACGGCCGTCTCGGCAGACGGATGAATTTCCATACGGTCTGCCCAAATTGACCCCCCAGGTCTACTCTGGATCCGTGCCGGAGGACGTGGGGGGCACGCCGTTCCCTGACGGCTGGGAGCCCGACGACGACCACGACCGCGGGGTGTCGGACGAAGAGTTCGCCTCCGTGGTCTTCGACGAGGCCTTCGTACGGGCGGCCGAGGTGCACGAGCCGACCGCCGTCGAACGCCTCCTGGCCGCCGCGCAGGCCAGAGCCGAGGCATCCGAGGCCGAGGCCCACCGGGCCCGTGCGCGCGGCGAGCGGTACGACGACGGGTACGGCGGCTACCGGGGCGACTCCGGCTACGACGACCCGGACGACGACGAGGACGCCCTGGAGGACGACTACGGCTCCCCGGGCCCGTACGGCAGGCAGGTGCGCTGGCACCGTCCCGTCGCCTGGATGCTCGCCCTGGTGATGGGCGTCGGCATGGTCGCGCTCGCCTTCTCGGCCGTCTACCGGGGCGCCTCCTCCCACCGCCAGGACCCGGCCCCGCCGCCCGCCACCACCGGTGTGGAGCAGGGCGGCGCGGCGACGCCCTCCGCGTCGGCCGACTACTCCCGGCCGACCGTCCCGGTGATCCCGCGCAGCAGCCCCTGAGACCGACCGCCGACTTGGTGAGAACCTGTCAGAACTTGTGCGTCGGCCGGGCGTTTACCGGGAGCTTCCCGGACCTACCCTGAAGATATGGGAGGGCCTTCGGACCCACCCGAGGGGACGCCCGAGGGAGCCCCCGGTGGTGGCGAGGACGAGTACAGGTCCGTCGTCTTCGACGAGTCCTTCGTCCGCGCTGCCCGGCTCCAGGAGTACTCCGCCGAGCAGCGCATCACCGACCACGCGCCCGCCGTGCGACGCCGCCCGCCGCGGAGCCGCAGGGGCCTGTCCCGGCAGGCGCTGATCCTGGTCCTGCTGATCGCCGTGGCCTTCGGCACCGCCGTCTACATGGGCCTGCGCCACCCCTACCGGAACCCCGCCGCCGACGAACCCGCCGAGCCGCTGCGGATGACCGTCGTCCCGCTCGCCCCGCGGGGCGAGGTCCCCGGCACCGCCGATGTCGAACAGCTGTACGCGCGCAGTCCGGCGGCGCAGTTCCGGCCCGGCGCCGAAGGAGTGCCGCTCCCGGCGTCCCGGCGCACCGCGCACTTCTCCGACAGCCAGGTGGTGAGCGCGCTGTTCACCGCGAAGGACTACATCGTGCGGTCCGCCCTCGACCCGGGCGTGCTCACCGGCGGCGAGACCCGTTCCGTGCGGGCGCTGCTCGACTCCGGTCAGCTGGACCAGTTCGACCGGAGCTTCGACCGGCCCACCGCCGACGGACGGCACGCGCCCACCGGATGGCTGGTCCGCTTCGACCCCGCTCGCGTGCGGCTGGCCGACCGCGAGATCCGTGTCCAGGGCGCCATGCGGGCCGCCGAGACCGACTCCTCCACCCTCGAGGTCACCACGGACCACACGTTCGTCTACGCGCTGCGCCCGGCCGGTGCGGACCGGGAGGCCGAGGCGTCGCTGTTCACCGTCCGGCGCGAGCTGCACTTCCGCTTCGACCGCGACGACCTGCGCCTGCACCAGACGGAACTCGTCGTCGCCCACGTCCAGGCCGGCCCGCTGTCCTGCGCCGAGGACTCCGCCGCCCGGCTGCGCCCGCTGCTGGCGGGGCAGACGGCGAAGGGGACCGGCCCCGCCGGCACCGACCCGTACGCCACGGGCAGCACCCCGGCCCTGTGCGGCTCCCTGGCCCCGGGCGCGCAGCCGAAGCTGTGAGCACCCGGCGGCGGGTGGCGAAGTGCGGGCTCGGCGGGTGGTGTGGTGGCCACGTGCCTGAGCCTTGTGCGGCTGCTTCGGCCTGAGAGTCTCTTCGCCCCCGCCGCCCCTTCCCGTCCCGACCTGGGGCTCCGCCCCAGGCCCCGCTCCTCAAACGCCGGAGAGGCTGAAATTCAGCCTCTCCGGCG
>NZ_JBHYVC010000114.1:0-8127 GCF_042749965.1 Streptomyces sp. NPDC059454
GCCCTGCCTTCATGCCCGCAGTCCGCCGCGATCACCCGATCGAGACTCCCGTTCGACGCCCGCCTCTCAAGACCGGAACGACAACAGCTACTTACGCCCATTTGACGCCCAGCTCCCGCAGTGCGGCCAGCTGGTCCTAGGTGAGCTTGTCCCGCCTCGATTTGGTGTTCGAGAGCCACACCCCCAGTTTCACAGTCACCGGCTCCGCCTCGCCGTCGACCGCGATCTCTTCGCTGTGGCCCCTCGGCACCGGCCGGTGACCTTCCCGCTCCACCCACTGGGCGAGGGCCGCCATGCCCCGCTGGAACGCCTGCTGTGCCTTGCTCGGCCCCTTCGTCGCATCCTTGGCGGCCGGGGCGGGAGACGGCATCTCAGCGGGCGTGATGCCCAGGTGGGACAGCCGCTCCTGCTGTTCGGGCAGGAGCTGTGCCCAGGTGGCTGGCTGCTTCTGCTGGAGCCACTTGCCGATGTCGTCGCTGTCCATCAGCACGCCGGGTGCGATGTCGGGCAGTTGGCCGTCGGCGTCGACCAGGTCGGCGAGCACCCGGTAGTGGCGTTGCCAGTCCAGCGGCCATGGGCAGTCCCAGTCCGGGTCGATCTCCGTCAGCTGCGCGGCGCGTACGGCGGCCCGCTCCGGGTCCTTGCCCAGGCCGTTTTTCGCGCCCTTGCGCCGGAGGTTGGCCATGTGCTGCCCGATGGGCACCATCGCCTCGCCCTCGCCCCACACCGCGTCCTGACGCGGCGCGAGGTGCCCTGTGGCCCGCCGGTACGACCGGAGCGCGGCGAGCTTGGCCTCCCACGCTTCCTCGCCGGGCTCCCAGACCATCCCGGCCTCCGGCGCGTCCAGGAGGACCTTGCGCCGGTCCTCCAGCTCCCCGGCCCGCAGCGTCTTCCTCTGCTGGTGCACCCACCGCCCAAGCGGAAACGCCTTCGTCGCCCCGACCTCGACCTCCATGTCGTAGGGCACGGCGTAGACGCCGGTGATCTCGTTCTCCGCCCGCCAGCGGATCAGGGCCTGGTAGCCCTCCAGCCACACCAGCGATTCCGGCCGGTAGACCCGGGTGCGCAGGAACGCGGCGATCGTCGCCGCGTCGCGCGGGCTGGAGAAGTGAAGCAGGGCGGACTCGGCAGCGGCGTCGGTGTCGTCCTGCTCCTGGTCCGCGCCGTCGCCCTCTCCGCCGGCCCCGACGATCTGCCCGTCCTCATCGCGCTGGAGGTGGACTGTGCGCTTGCCGTGGGTGAGGGCGCGGGAGGCGAGCTGCTCGACCAGGCGTTCATCGTGGCTGCGCAGGCCCTGGAGCACCGCCACGAGCGGCTTGAAGCTTGCGGAGGCGACCATGTCGGTCGGGTCCTCACCGGGCTTCAGGAACACCGGCACGATGATCCTGGCGCCCTTCGTGCTGCCGTCTTTGTTGAGCCGGAGCGCGCGGCCGATGTTCTGCACGATCTCTACCTGGGAGCCGCGGGTGTCCGCGAAGCAGACGGCCTCGACTCCCCGCTCGCCGGTGATGTCCACGCCCTCCCCGAGCACGCGAACGCTGGCGAGGAAGGCGCGGTGGACCCGGCGCCCGGCTGCGTCGATGCCGTTGGCGAACTGGCGCAGCACCTCGCGCCGCTCCGTCACGAGGTGGTCGCCGCAGAGCCACGCCGACCACACGCGGTCCGGCGGGACGTGGCGGCCGGCCTCGAGTTCGTAGAACTCCGCGTCGATGGAGGACTTCGGCAGCTTGTCGGCGGTGGCGTCGTTGACGTACAGCTCGGCAGCCGTCTCCGGGAGCTTCTCCGCGAACGCGGCGGCCTCCTCCACCTTCTGGTGGAACGTCATGACGGTCTTGAGGTTCCACTTCGCCGCGTGCTCCAGGAGCGCGGTCTGCAGGAGGGCCAGGCGCCGGCCGCGCCGTGCCTCTTCGGACTCCCCGACGACGGGGGAGGGGTCGCGGATCTCCAGGACGTCGATCTCGAACCCGGCGACCTGCTGTTGCACATCTGCTACACCTCGAGATAGCGTTGCCGTGACCATGGGCACTCCTAGGTCGCGTAAGGCTGTATAAGGGATTAGATTTGGGAAATCATCCAAAATCGGACATTCGCAAGGCGTTGAGCGCGGCCAAGTCGGAGGGCTTGTCAATATCAGAAAATATTAATGGACATCGGTGGGGGGAACTTACCTGTTCGGGGTGTGGTCAATCTCTCCCGATTCACCACTCTCCCCGTAATCCGAGTGTGTTTGCTCGTCGCATAGACGAGTTCGTGAGGCGGCACCGAAAGCACTAGGACTGGCCGGCCTTGGGCGTAAGTCCGAGGCGGGCCCTCCAGTGGGGCGCACTTTCTGGCAGAAATATGGCGCCATTCTGGAGGGCCCGTCCGAACCGCGCCCGAGATGACGTGAAACTGGATCGGACCCAAAAGAAGGAGAATATCGTGCCTGCAGAATGGACATTCACTCTAGCCCTCAACCGGCAGTTGACGCGGGACGAGGCTGACTTTATTGACACCAGCGCCAGCGAGGATCTTCCGCTTTTTGCGGACGGTTCCGTTTCCTACACAATTGGTGGTTCAGGTGTCTCGGAGCTGCATTGCGATGTGGTGGCCAACACGATGCTTGAGGCCGTCGCATTGGTGTCCGGAGAAATCCGCAAGATAAACGGGCTTCGTGCCGCGCGTGTAATCCACGATGACATCGTGACCTTGGATATTGCTGCGCAGCGAGCTGGGCGAAGCCGACAGTCGTTGGTGCAACTGTCGAAAGGTCAGCGAGGGCCGGGGGGATTTCCGCAGCCAGAGGAGAAAGTGGGCGGGACTGCCTTCTATTCATGGCCGAGGATCGCGAACTTCCTTAGGGGGTTGGGTGATGAGATCGCACCTGTTTCACAAGACCTCGTTATCGCCGACCGAGCGCTACGTCTCGTCGACGAGGTGGAAAATGCGGGGTGTGCTGTATCGGCGTCGGTGTGGAGGGCGTTTGGGCTATGCACTGCATAGCCCCGCCCTTCGGGCTTACTCGCGCAAGAGATCGGTATGATCCCCTAGAAATCGCTGAGACGGAGGGAGTGTTGCTCTCTTGATCGGTGCCCCACTAGTGTTCGCAGAACGACTGCATACCTTCATTACGAACCCTCAGGCCATCGTGGATCTGCGGCGCTACTTCGGCATCGGTCTGCCGCCCGGCGCGGTGCCGTTCACCGGCAGTCGGTTTGAGCATCTGGCGGGTGGGGGAGACCGGCCGGAGGTCGCTGACCGGATCACGGCGGAGGACCTGGTCGCGGTGCAGACCCTGTCGGTGATCGTTCCGGTGCCCGTCGCGCTGGACATTCTGGAGGGCCGCCTGGGCGCGCGGCTGTCCGGTCTGCTTCACGCCATTCCCAGGGACGTCGACATGGCTGATGCCGACGCGGTCGTCGTGGCCGACGGCTCGCCGGCGGATCAGGCCTGGAGACTGCTCTGCGAGCAGCATGGGGTCAACTGGGTCATCGCCGGGAAGGTCCTGGCCCGCAAACGTCCCCGACTGCTGCCGGTCTACGACCGTGTGGTGCGGTGTGCGCTGGGCCGCCCGCGTCCGTTCTGGCTGTCCTTGCACGCCGCGCTTCGCGAGGACGACGCCGCTTTGCACCGTCAACTGCTCAAGCTGAGGCAGGCAGCGGGGCTGCCGGAGACGGTGAGCGCGCTGCGGGTGTGCGATGTGGCGGTATGGATGAACCACCGGGCTCTGGGCCACGCCTGCCCCTGATGGTGTCTACCGCCAAAGCGGTACCTGAAGGGGCGTTCTGGCGTGTGAGGGTGACGGACTTTACCAACCGTCACCTGGGTGTGTGGGACGTTCGCGTGGAGTGGTCCGGGGGTGTGGGGAGGGGCGTGGACTCGGGGTCCGGGAGTGCCGCCACCGGGGCGGTTCCCGGTTGGATGGACCTTGCCGACAACCGTCAGATCCAGTCGACGTCCAACTCAGCCAGTGCGGCCAGCTGCTCCGCACTGAGCTTGTCGCGCCTCGACTTGGTGTTCGAGATCCATACGCCCAGCTTGACGGCCACAGGCTCCGCCTCGCCGTCGACCGTGATCTGTTCGCTGTGCCCCCTTGGCACCGGCCGGTCGCCTTCCCGTTCCACCCACTGCGTGACGGCCGCCAGGCCCCGCTGGAACGCCTGCTGCGTCTTGCTCGGCCCCTTCCCACTGCTCTTGGTCGTCGAAGCGGGAGGCGGCGTCGGGGCGGGCTTGATGCCCAGCCTGGACAGCCGTTCCTGCTGTTCGGTGGACAGCTGCGCCCAGGTGCCCGGCTGTTTCTGCCGCTTTAGCCACTGCCCGAGATCATCGCCGTCGAACGTCACGCCGGGTTGGACGTCGGGCAGGTGGCCGTGGGGTTCGTCGGCGGCGAGGTCGGCGAGGACGCGGTAGTGGCGTTGCCAGTTGAGTGGCCAGGGGCAGTTCCAGGCCGGGTCGATCGCCTCCAGCTGCTTGGCGCGCTCCGCCGCCCGCTCCGGGTCCTTCCCGAGGCCGCCCTTCCGCCGGAGGTTGGCCATGTGCTGCCCGATGGGCACCATCGCCTCGCCCTCGCCCCAGAGAGCGTCCTGCCTGGGGGCGAGGTGGCCGGTGGCCCGGTGGTACGACCGGAGCGCGGCGAGCTTGGTCTCCCAGGCTTCTTCGCCCGGCTCCCACACCATCCCGGCCTCCGGCAAGTCGAGCAGCTCCTTGCGGCGCGGCTTCAGCTCCCCGGCCCGCAACGCCTTCCTCTGCTGGTGCACCCACCTCCCCAGCGGAAAGGACTTCGTCACGCCGACCTCGGCCTCAACGGTGTAGGAGACGGCGTGCAGGCCGGTGATCTCGTTCTCTGCTCGCCAGCGGAGGAGCGCCTGGTAGCCCTCCAACCAGACGAGGCTTTCGGGCCTGTACACCCGTGTGCGCAGGAAAGCGGCGATGGTCGCTGCGTCCCGGGGAGAGGAGAAGTGCAGCAGCGCCGACTCGACCGCACCATCGGTGTCGTCGTGCTCCTGGTCCTCGCCCACCTCGCCGCCGGCTCCGACGATCCGCCCGTCTTCGTCACGCCGGAGGTGCACCTTGCGCTGCCCGTGGGTGAGGGCGCGGGAGGCAAGCTGCTCGACCAGGCGCTCATCATGGGAGCGCAGGCCTTGGAGCACTGCTACAAGGGGGCGGAAGCTGGCGGAGGCGACCATGTCGGTCGGGTCCTCGCCGGGCTGGAGGAAGACGGGCACGATGATGCGGGCGACCTTGGTGGTGCCGTCGCGGTTGGGCCGGAGCGCGCGGCCGATGTTCTGCACGATCTCGACCTGTGAGCCGCGGGTGTCGGCGAAGCAGACGGCCTCGACTCCCCGCTCGCCGGTGATGTCCACGCCTTCCCCGAGGACGCGGCAGCTGGCGAGGAAGGCGCGGTGGACCCGGCGGCCGGCTGCGTCGATGCCGTTGGCGAACTGGCGTAGCACTTCGCGCCGTTCGGTGACGAGGTGGTCGCCGCACAGCCATGCCGACCAGACGCGGTCCGGGGGTACGTGGCGGCCGGCCTCGAGCTCGTAGAACTGCGCGTCGATCGATGACTTCGGCAGCCGGTCCGCGGCCGCCAGGTCATTGGCCGAGGCGTCGTTGAGGTACAGCTCCGCGGCTGTCTCCAGCATCTTCTCCGCGAACGCCATCGCCTCCTCCACCCTTTGGTGGAACGTCATGACCGTACGGAGGTTGTACGCCGCCGCGTGCTCCAAAAGTGCGGTCTGCAGGAGCGCCAGGCGCCGGCCCCGCTGCGCCTCCTCGGATTCACCGGTGACGGGGGAGGGGTCGTGGATCTCCAGTACGTCGATCTCGAATCCGGCGAGGATGCCCCGTTCGATCGCCTCCGAGAGCCCGAGTTCGGCCAGCCAGGGTCCGTAGGTGTCGGAGTCCTGGCCCATCGATGCCAGCTCCAGCTCCTGGCCCTCTGCACCCTTCTGCGGCGGGGGTGAGGCGAGGATGCGGGGGGTGGCGGTGAGGTATAGCCGGAAGTCGGCGGGGATCCGCTGGTTGTCGTGGATCGCGGCCCAGGGCCTGCCAAGATCACCTGCGGTTGAGTGAGCTTCGTCGACAATCGCGAGCGCGAAACCGTCCATCTGCTGTCCGTACAGCCGCTCTCCGCCCGCCAGAGCGGCCTCCAGCGGCCCGCGCACCGTCTGCTGGCCCGAAGGGTCCTCCGGGTCCTCGCGGTCCACGAGGGAGGCGTACGTGGCGAACACGACGACCGGCCCCTTCCCGGCCCACAGCGCCAGCTGGATCGCGTTGGTGGTGGTACGCACCGCCAGCGAGTTGAGCACCGGGTCGCTCTCCAGCGAGCACACCGCCACCATGGGGGAGCGGTGCCCCACTGCCCGCCACGCCTGGGCGGTTTGCACGAGCAGGTCCAGGGTCGGCACGGTGACGAGGATCCGGCCGCTGGGGAAGCACTCCAGCGCGCACGCGGCGGCGGTGATGGTCTTGCCCGATCCAGTCGCGGACACGATCGTGCCACGCGCCCCCTCCGGTGGCACAGATGATCTTGCAGGGAATCCGACCCATTTTCGGAACCGTGATTTCTGTTCCACTTGGTGTTCTCGGAGCTGGATCAAAAGAGTTCTCCCGGCTCGGGAAGGATTTGTGTGACGGAAGCGATGCGGTATCCGCCGCGTTGGTAGAGGCCGCCGTCTCTTCCGTGGATGGCCCAGGCTCTCGCGGCCGCTTCACCGGGTGATGCCGCCATCAGATGGACGACGAGGGCAGGCATGTCCGGGCCGGAGCTGCCGGCGGTGGGCCGGGCATCGATCCGGTAGACGCGGTGCCGCCGGATTTCCACAGCCGCGACACCTGACCGCTCGGCCTCGGCCACGTCTGTCATCAACCGCTGCAGACGCCGCTCTTCGTAGCGGATGGCACGCGAGTCACGGGAGGGCGCATACGCGGCGATCCGCTCCTTCTCCATGAGGCCGGCGATCCGCTCCCACTGAAGGCGCCGCAGCTCCGCGATGAACACTTCGCTCAAGTGATGCGGTTCGGACGGGGCCATGCTCGCCCTCCCGGCGCGTTCCCGAGCCAGGCATACCTGAGCGGCTATCCGACGGCGATCGATCCCGGCAGCTTTCGCGACCACCCCGAGCCGGGCAAGCTCATGCGGAAGATACTCGTAGATCAACACGCAAACAGCTCCCCACCGGGTGTCCCTGAATTACGCCAATGCTACATGCTGCATCACAATAGGGATGCAGACGTCCACGACGCCCCGGCAAGCCACCACACAGGATTCCTTCCGCCCTGATGGTCGGGGCACATCGGGGTACACGGCCCCGCATGGCACCGAACACCGAACGCATCCAGTTCCTGCGGGCCGTGCGGCAGCTGCACCGCGTCCGCTCTTTCTACCTCCTGGCCGTCTTCACCGGTCTCCTGGCCACCGCCGGCCTGTCCCTGCGGCGTCTCGCAGTCCCCCCGACAGGTCGGCCCGCGCATCACGCCGCCTCGCACAAGGCGGCACGTACCCGCCACGCCCACGCCTGAGGACCCCGCCAGTCTGCCTGCACGGGCCGGCCAGACCACTTTAGGAGGCGCCGCCCACGTCTGTGGGGGCGTTGGCCGGGCATACGGGCTTCACTTCCTATGAGAGGGGCTCGTCATGCTCGGCATAGTCGCGGCAGTGCTGTTCTTCATCGCGTTCCTCATCAACGCGACCGAGATCAGCACCAATCACACATTCTCGTCAGTCAACGTCATGCTCCTCGGGCTGACCGTACTGGCCCTGCACGTTGCGGGAATCGGCAGCGCCTGGTCCCGCAGACGCTGACCAGGCGTCAAGCCCCAGAAGTCCGCAGAGGCCAGCCGAAGAGACAGTCACCCCCCACCCTTTGCTGCCGCTTGGGCCGCAGGCCCGTTGGCCGCCCCCGCGCAGCGGGGCCGGCCTTCCTGGCGCGAAGCGCCACACGGTGACCGGAGCGCAGCGCAGGGCACCACGGTGCGGCGGCTACGCCGCACCGCTCCGGTAGCGCAGCGGACGGAGCGTCACCCGGGTTGCGCAGCAACCCGGGTGAGCTGACCGCGCAGCGGTCAGCCAGCGCTCCCGCGGAGCGGGAGCGCAACACCCGTGCGCAGCACGGGTGTTCGCTTGCACAACGCGCAGCGATGTGGTAC
>NZ_JBHYVC010000115.1:0-7995 GCF_042749965.1 Streptomyces sp. NPDC059454
GGGTATTTGCGTGGTGCTGGCACTGCTCGTGGTTCTCCTTCGGGCCAGGATCATAAGCCTGGCTTCAGGGACTCCACGAATCCGGGGTCAGCTCATCGCGACCAGCGGCCCTACCCCTGACCCACCCGGAAATGGACATCAATCACGCTCTCCCTCTCACTGCCATGACGACTGCGCGACGTGGCCCAGAGGTGCGGGCCGTCGATCCGCCGAATCTGCGCCACCGATAGCCTGCGTCATCATGACGCGCGCATGGATCTTGCCGATGTTGCTCCTGGTCTGCGGCTCGCTCGTTGCGACTGCGTTGGCGGTCAGGGGGTTTTCCGGCGCTGCCGTTCCACTACTGCTGATGTTTGTCCTGCTCGCGGGGCTGAACTCGCCGCTGGCGTTCCCACGGCCGATCAGTGCGGTGGAAGCACAACGACGCAGCCCGGTCGACGGCCGACCGATCGTCTACTGGAGGGCTGGCTGCAAGTACTGCCTGCGCCTGCGGATCCGGTTGGGCGGCAGCGCCCACCAGCTGCATTGGGTCGATATCTGGCGCGACCCGGCTGGGGCGACGGCGGTGAGGGCAGCCAACGACGGTGACGAGACCGTGCCGACCATCGTGGTCGCGGGCCAACCGCACGTCAATCCCGATCCCGAATGGGTGCGCGCACAGCTCTCCCCATCCACGTGAGCGGTCCTGCCCCCGCCTCACCCGGAAACGGACATCAACTCACGAACCGCCCTCTGAGGCGACCGAGGATCGCAACAGCGACGCCTGCGCCGGATACGGGCCCACACCATCCGCTGGCGGTCGCCCTCCGGGGTGGCCGAGGATCACAACCCTCCGCGGCTGGGCAGACGCAGCCGACCGCAGGCTGGCGATCGCCCTCCAGAGCGGCCGAGAGTCGCAACTCCATGGCGGCCAGGCCAGCAAGCGTTGCGGCGCCGACTCCTCCACGATCTCGTGGTCGGTGATGGTCTCGCTCATTTCAGGCGTCTCCTTGATCATCGGATCCGCCGTCTATTGGACACTCCCGCGGAACCGGCCGGAGACCGCAAGGGGGCCGATCCGTTCCGCAGGGACCGGCCGTGGTCGCTGTCTTTGGAGGACCCGGTGTTGCTGGTGGCCGCGTACTGGCGCACCAACCTCACCCTGAAGTTCCCCCCTGAGCATGGACAGCGGGTGGTTACGCTGCGGGGGTGAGAGCTTGTGCCGTCAGGGCCCGGGTTTCGACCGGGGTGACGTATCCGTAGACGGGGTGTTTCCGCAGGCGGGTGCGGTTGTACTCGACCTCGATGAAGTGGAAGACATCGGCACGGGCCTGGTCGTGGGACTCCCAGACGGTGGTCCCGATCTCTGCCTTCAGGAGGCCGAAGAGGCGTTGTCACATTGTTGGGTGTGTGGACGTCTGACGGTGTGTCGAGGTGTGGTGGGGCCGGGTTCCGGGCCGGTGCTCAGGCCGTGGCAGGTCGGTCCGTGACGCCGGTGATCTGCTCCCAGATGGTGAAGCGGACGGTCATTTCGGCTCGGTAGTGAGGTGCGGGCATCAGGTGGCGACGAGGCCGGAAGTGGGGTGAGATGCCACTGAACGCGGACAGGAACCTCTGCGCCCCGCCCACGGAGCGGAAGCCCTTCATCACCCGTTCGCGTTGCCTCGTCGGCTGGTGGCTGTTCTCGGCCCGGTTGTTCAGTCCCTTGTGCGAGCGGTGCTCGACGCAAGGCATGACCTCGTGGTGGGCGGCGCTGCAGGAGCGGAGCTTGTCGGTGACGATCACCCTCGGCACTGCCCGGGTCTTCGTCATCAGCCTGCGGAGGAACCTGCGCCGCTCGAAAAGTCATCGTCGCCGGTCAAGCGATACAGCGGTACTCGCTGATCACGCCGCCGAGGATCTGGGTCCGCAGCACTCGGCGGGCGTTGAGGTCGTGCACGGTGGCATCGGGCCGTTCCTTGGCATCAGGCGGTAGTTGCTGTCGGGCTTGGTGAGGTCGGTGGGTGTTGTCGTGCCGCCGGTAGGCGGCCAGGACCTGGCGGGCGTGGGCCTCGTTCACGATCAGGACATGGTCGAGCATCTCGCGCCGGATGCTGCCAATGATCCTCTCGCAGTGGGCGTTCGTCCGAGGGACCCACGACGCCGAACACGTCCGGCCCTGTACGGCGGGGACGGCCTTGAAGACCGTGGTCGCCGCCGCTTCATCGGGATCCGGGCCTGTCCACCGGAGCGGTGGCCGGCCTCATGGTCCGCACGGCGCACCGGCTCACGTTGCGCCGAGGCCCGTGCACATACGCTTGCGGCCGGCCCGGACACAAGGGTGTCGGGTCCGCCCGATCGCGGCGGACCCGACGCCTGGACCGTCGCAGCCGTTACCGCCGGCGCGGCCCCCACCGGCCCGTCGGCACCGCGGACATCACTTCACCACGACGTGGTCCCCGGACGACTTCGACGGTCCGGTGGTGGTGTTTCCGTTGTACAGCCAGCGCCACGTACCCGTCTTGGAGGCCTTCACGGTCGTTTTGAGGTTGCCCGAGCCGTTCGAGTACACCTTCTTCACCGTGGTGTAGGAGGTGGTGCCGGCGGGCTTGAACTGCAGGCTCACCTGGCGTCCTCCGTAGGAGGCGTACTTTCTGGTCTCCCAGTTGGCTCGGGTGACCTTTCCGGTCACGGTGATGGTCTTGCCCTTGGCCACTGGTTCGGGCGAGGCGTTGACGGTGAGGCGGGAGTTGCGCTTGACGTGGACCGTCAGACCCTTGTCGTCGGTGTCACCGCCGCCGCCCTTGAAGTACACCTCCGCCCCGACCTTCCAGGCCCCGGCCTCGCTGTTGTGCATGTCCCACACGCTCGGGTCGAAATACATCGTCTCGTTGAAGTCGCAGACGCCCGACTTCACCTTGATGCAGTCGCTCGTCTCGATGGCGTGCCACAGCCGGTCGGCCCCCTTGCGGTACAGGAACACCGCCGGCCACTTCCATTTGTGCGTGGTCGTCATCCGGAAGGAGGCGGGCACCGCGACCTCCCCCGACACCCCGATCACAATCGGCTTGCCGCCGTTCACCTGGACACGGCTGAACGAGACCCCACCCTCGGCCGCCCCGGCCGGCACCGCGGCCACGGCCGTGAACGCCGCCGCCGCACCACCGGCCACGACGACTCTCCAGACCTGCTTCCCCACCTGGTCCCCAATCTGTACGGAAAGACACCGGAGGCTCATCCCTCCAGCGCCTTACAGACAGCCGGCACCCACACGGGGTTGTACACCCGCGAATCACAATGAGGCATCAGACAACCTCCGCCTCCCGCGAGACCGAGAGGTCGGTGCGATGCGGCGGGCGAAGCACGCACCCCCTCAAAAGCTGTTGTCTTTCCGAGAGTGACGGGTTCGTTTCCGCTGGTCAGGTGTAGGGGTGGGGTGTAGCCGATCAAGCTGACGGAATCCCCAAGTCACGGCCCGAATCGCCCTCGCTGGAGGCCCTGTTGAGGCTCGCCGGGCCGGGGCCAGCGGTGATAGCACGACGGCTGGCTGCGGCACGTACCGGACGGCTCCAAGGCGGAAACGACGAACCGTGATCGGCTACACCACGCCTGGGACACGACCTGATCCTCCTCATCGGCTCAGAGCAAACTGGGGCCGGCCGATAGCTGTGTACGCGAAAGTTTTCATCCCGAGGACAGCACCCGTTCTCCCACGCTCGCGAGGCTGCTCGAGTACGGCACGAAAGAAGCACCTCCCCAGGCTCAACAGTCCCTGTGCGAAAGGCTTCACGTGATACGACGCATGCTCGTCTGCTCCGTCACTCTGAGCGTTCTTGCTCTCGGCGCCCCCCTGGCATCCTCGGCCTCTCCGGTTTCCCCGGTTTCCCCGAGCTCACCTGCTGCTTCCTCCACCGCAGCGTCCGCCGAACAGAAGGAGCAGATGCCTGCCAACGTCCGGACGATGACAGACAAAGACAACTGCGAGGAAGCCAGAGACAGAAGCAAGACCAAAGGCGGAAACGGCTCCTACGGCTGTATCACCCTGATGTCACCGCCCCAGGGCAAGCAGGCTGCGGAAAGCATGCGTGCGCAGACCGCCGATGTCCCGTTACCGGCGAACGAGTGCACCGGTGACGAGGACGGATCCTGGTACGCCACCCGGACCATGCAGTGCCAGATTGATCCCAACGTGAAGTACACCTACTTCGACAGCGATGGCAAGATCGCCGGTACCGCGCTGTTCGCCACCGCCCAGCAGATGGACCTGTCCACCACCAGCCTGCAGTGGAGTGAAACCGACCAGCTCGTGATGCTGAAGTCGACGGGTGCCCTCCCGCCGCTGACCATCACCTGGACCACCAAGTGCGCCCCCACCTGCAGTCCCGGCAGCACCACGTTGTGGACCAAGCAGCCGATCAGCGTGGGACAGCGGCTGGAGAAGACGTACACGATCTCTGACACACCCACGACGACGTACGACTACCTCGACGTGACCTACGAGCTCGACATCGACGCTCCCAACGCCGATCAGCTCACACCGCCGATCAGCTGGGGCTCCGAAGTACGCTGCGACGACAAGCTCTCCATCATCAACACCTCCGGCTGCGTCGTGCCCTGGACCACCCCCACCCTGTTCGTCTCCCGCGCCGAGTACGGATCATCCGCCGACATGATCGAGTGGGCACAGCAGAATCTTTCCGGGCACTGGGGGCTCAAGGGCACCGGCGCGCCGCTGCACCGACTTCAGAATGACTCGGACCAGAAGGCCAACCGCCGGGCGATCTGCGACAAGAGCAAGTTCACCAAGGACCCGGCGATCACGGACGACACCTGTGACGAGTTCCCCTTCGCCGGCACCTACGAGAGCGGTGCCCTCAACGGCGTCACTCACGGTAAGGACTGCGCCCAGGTGACCGCTGTCCGCGCCGACACCACAGGTGACAACGCCACCGACTGGCCCACGATCACTCCTGTCGGCCCGTTCACCGGGGAGGAGAAGTGCGTGCGCGGCCACATCCCCGGCAATCTCAACTCCGACCTGGGCGGTACCTACGGAGTTTTCATCAAGAGCGCGCGTCTGGCTGACAATGACGGCTTCTGGCTGAAGGTGACCTTCTGACCGGCGGCCGCTGCCGACTGTCAATCGGCCCGTACGGGAACGACGACCGTCGGCAGCGGCCCCGCCACTTCCCGCGGGTCCACCACCAGGCCGAACTCGCTCTCCACCGCCTCCAGAGCAGCAGCCGGATCAGAGAAGTCGTCACCCGGCTCGTCCAGGAAGAAGCCGACCCGGTCCAGGGCCTGGTTGAGCCGGTCCGGATCCGTCCCGGACGCCGGGTCAAACTTCCACGAGTCAAACAGGGCGAGAATCTCCCCATTACGGGCGTGCGCCACCCGAGTGGTGCCGTCGAGGAACTTCCACACGGACACCGCTTCCGTGCCCCTGGACAGCTTCTTGAGCACCGGCTCCCTGAACGGGACACCCACCTGCGGGAGCGCATCGAACACATACGCCCAACCCGACCCTGCCGGGCAGTAGACTCGCACCGCCCAGCTGTCCAGGCTGTAGTGCTCAGCCACACCGTCGATGGGATACCGGGGCAGCGGATCCGGGCCGGCGGCACCCAGCCGGGATAGTACGTCCGCCTCTCCCAGACCCCGAACCGCGGTCACGCAGAACCACTCGTTCCCCAGCACATCGAACAACGTGGAAGCCATCACGACCCGCGCCTTCCCGATCAACATCCGCCTGGCGGCCGAACGCTACGACACGTACCTGAACTCCCGGTGACGAACGCGGGCATCATGAAATCGGCAAGGGCCTGGTGGCCGGTCTCCCGGTTACCCGGCCACAACAGACTGAACCGCTCCGGGAGCCTCCATCGAACCCGGGGCGGTTCAGTGGCGGCAGGGTGATGGGTGGCGGGGACGGCGGTGGGGGACGGCCAGGCGCCGAGCTGGTGGCCTACGACGTGCTGTGCCGGGACCGCGAGCGGCACGGGCGGCTGATGCGCGAGCGCAGGAAGGCGGACGGTTCTCCGATGCGTCGCACGGCCGTGATGTCGTCGGTGGTGAAGTCGTTCACGGCGGTTCCTTCCCTCGCTGTGTATCGCGGCGTCGCGGCAGTGTCACTGCCGCGGGCAGGGCATATGGCGGGGCGCGGCTGTGGGGCGGGAACGGGTGTGGTGGTTTCTGGTCCGGTCTGCCTTTCAGCAGACCGGTGCTGGGAAGGTGAAGCGGGCCGGGCGTGGCTGCTCTCAGGGGTGGTGTTTGCCCAGGACAGCGGCGTTGGTCCCGGTGGGGTGAGTAACATCCGGCAGCAATACCCCCCGTTTCAAGGAGCGTGCCGTAGTGGCCACAGCGTCGGAAGAACTCACCAGCCAGAGCCTGCAGAGTCAGTACGCGGAACAGTTCGCCCACCACCTCACGGCCAACCGGGAGGAACAGGCCCGTCTGCGCCAGCGTCTTGAGCAACTCGTGACGGACGAAGCCTGGCTGGTCAGGGCACTGGAGACGGTGTCTGCCCCGGACGAGAACGAGGCTGACGCCGGCGCTCAGGCGCCCCAGGACGAGTCGGGACAGGCGCACGACAGCACGTCTGGGCCCGTCGAGCCGGCCGAAGCGACTGAAGCGACCGAGTCGGCCGTTGAAGCATCCGTGGCCGTCCCGCAGCAGCGGCAGGACAAGCAGACCGAGGCACCCGCGAAGAAGACCACGGCTGCCAAGAAGGCCACGGTCAAGAAGTCCGCAGCCAAGAAGCCGACCACGGCGCAGCAGGCCCCGACGGCCAAAAAGACGACGGCGAAGAAGGCGCCGGCGGCGAAGGAGGCCACGGCCAGGAGCGGGGAGCCGACTCTGGGTGAGCTGCTGTTGACCGTCCTGGGCAAGTACGCCGGGCAGCCGTGCACCGCGAGCGAGGTCGTCAGCGATCTGGAGCGGGAGTACCCCGAGCGGGCCCGGGACATCAACACCGTGCGCAACACCCTGGAGCGGCTGGTCGCCAAGAGCCGTATCGAGCGGAGCAAGCAGAAGAACACCGTGCTGTACACCCTGGCTGAGTCCGCGCCCGCCACAGACGGCGCAGCCGTGAAGGCGTCGCCAGCCACCGAGACAGCCGATGCCGAGGAGGCCGAAAACACCGAGAAGGTGCCGGCGCAGGCCTAACCCCCTCTCCCGGCACAGTGACGCCGGCCGGGCCGAGCGCCCGTTGCAGGGTGCCGCGCATGGCCGGGCAACAGCGCTTCTGCTGGTGAGGTGTTGAAGACACGCCGCCGGGTGCCTGTGCGTGACCGTCCATGCGGTGGGCGCGCGCAGGCGTGCGGCGGCATCCCGCTGCGAAGGACGGTGGGGGGCAGCTTGTGGGAGTCGTTCGTCGGCCCTGACGGACAGATGAGTCATCAGGTGCCCGCGGCATCGCCTGACCGGTCAACTGGCGCGTGGCGTCTGCTGCTCACAACGAGCGTTTTGCAGAACCTGCCGCCAGGAACCGACGTTCGGCCTGCGGCGTAGCAAAGTTCTGCGCTCCCGCTCGGTCATACCGCCCCACACGCCCCACTCGAGGCGGTTGTCGAGCGCCTCTATCAGGCATTCGGTCTGCACCGGGCAGCCCGTGCAGACCGTCTTGGCCCGTTTCTGCCGGGTGCTGTCCGCGAACAGCTCTTCCGGGTCGGCGCTGCGGCAGGCCGCATCCTCGTGCCAGTGGGCATTGGTGCTCGTCATGTCTTTTCTCCCCCGTCACGGTTCGACGACAGCGTCGAGCTTATTGCGCAGGTCACGGCCACTGCGGTGGGGTTCACGGCGCGGATGGCTACGCCCTTTTGAGGTGGGCGCCTCTCGTGCCGGCCGGTTGCCGTCACGCTGCCCGTGCGGTCGGTGACCGTGCCCCTGCCGAAAACCTCATCCGCCCTGGTGAAAGGCGGTGCGCGGGGGTGCGCGGGTGCTTGAGGGGGTGCTCTCGCGTACCTGGTGGTTGTACCGACATGATGGTCGGTCGTGCTGCTGCGACTGGCTTACCTGACCATGACCCAAGCGTTCGCC
>NZ_JBHYVC010000116.1:0-7731 GCF_042749965.1 Streptomyces sp. NPDC059454
CATCCGGTCGAGCTGTTCGGCGGGGTGCGCTTCCCGGCCATCGGCGAACTGCCGTACCTGCTGACCCTCGGGGGCCACGGCTTCTACTGGTTCCGCTTGCGACACGAGAGCACGGTGAGCAGCGACATGGTCGCTCCGTCCTGATGAACAGGGCTCGAGCCCGCCATGGGGGCACCTCCCAGGCCCTTCAGGCACTGGGGGAGGGTGGCTCGGTCGTCAACCGCACGCGCTTGTCGCGTGAGACCTTTCCGAGTGATCGGCAAGGACACGCTCCCGCTTCGGGCAGCGTGAACGCCCATGGTTCCGGCTCCGCATCCGCCGGTGAGGCCTCCGGCCACCATCAGGGCGGGACGGTTTCCCCCGTCCCGCCCTGGGCACCCTTCACCCAACCCGACGCTCCTCCGCAACCGACGCGGAAAGGACGCGACGCCATGTCGGAAGCCGTCACACGCACCGTCACGACACCGCCGGGCCTCCTTGCCTCACTGGACCCACTGCTGAGGGAGTGGCTGCCGCGGCAGCGCTGGTTCGCGGGCAAGGGCCGCCCGGTCACCGGGTTCGCCCTGGTCGCGGCCACCGAGCTGCTGCCGCCCACGGCCAAGCTGGGCCTGTACCACCTGCTCGTACGCGCGCACCAGCCACTCCAGCCGGGTCACGGCGGCCCCGAGCAGCCCGGCGACTGCTACCAGCTGCTCATAGGCGTGCGCGAGGCGCTGCCGCCCCGGCTCGCGCCCGCGCTGATCGGTCATGTGACGCGGGGCCCGCTGGCCGGACGGACGGTCTACGAGGCCCTGCACGACACCCGGCCCGCCGAACTGCTCCTGGAGGCCCTGCGCACCCGGGCCCGGATCGGCGGGCTCCGCTTCGAGCGGGACCCGCGCCAGGAGATCCGGTCCGGTCTGGTGCCGCGCCTGATGACCGCCGAGCAGTCGAACTCGTCGGTCGTCTACGGAGATACGTTCATTCTGAAGTTGCTGCGCCGGGTGCTGCCCGGGGTCAACCCCGACCTGGAACTGCCGCTGGCGCTGGCCCGCGAGGGCTGCCCCCGGGTGCCCCCGCCGACGGCCTGGCTGGTGGCGGACCCCGACGAGGCGCCCGGCCCGCCGCCCCCGGCCGAGCCGTACGTCCTGGGGGTGCTCCAGCCGTTCGTGCAGGGCGCGACGGACGGCTGGGAGCTGGCGCTGCGGGAGCTGGCCAAGGGGGAGGACTTCGTCGCCGAGGCACGGGCCATCGGACGGGCCACCGCCGAGGTGCACACCGCGCTGGCCCGCGCGCTGCCCACGGTCACGCTGGGGCACGCCCAGCTCCGTTCCCTGGTCTCCGGCATGACCGAGCGGCTCGAGGCGGCGGTGCACGCGGTGCCCGCGCTGCGGCCGTACGCGGACGGGCTGCGCTCGGCGTTCACGGCGCTGGACGATCTGGCCGCCGAGGGCCGCGTCTGGACCGCCCAGCGAGTGCACGGCGATCTGCACCTCGGGCAGTGTCTGCGCTCCCCCGCCGGTCAGTGGTCGCTGATCGACTTCGAGGGCGAACCGGCCCGTCCGCTGGCCGAACGCCGGATGCCGCAGCCGGCGGTGCGGGACGTGGCCGGCATGCTGCGGTCCTTCGACTACGCGGCGCGTTCGTCGAACCCGCCGCAGCCGGACTGGGCCGCGCGGTGCCGTGCGGCGTACTGCTCCGGTTACGCGGAGGCGGCCGACCGGGACCCGCGCACCGATCCGGTACTGCTGCGCGCGTACGAGACCGACAAGGCGGTCTACGAAGTGGTCTACGAGGCCCGGCACCGCCCCGAGTGGCTGCCCGTACCGCTGGCCGCCGTGCACCGGCTCGCCTCGACCGACCTGATCTGACCCATCCGACCCGCGTCCAGGAGGCCTCGCCCGTGACCCCCCGCCCCGAGTCCAGCGGTTCGCATCCGGAGCAGCCGGCCGAGCGACAGCCCGCGGCAGCCGAGCCGACGAAGAAGGCCGCGAAGAAGACGGCCGCGGCGGCGAAGGCCGTGACCAGGAAAGCGACGGAGACGAAGGCGACCGCGGCGCCGAAGAAGGCCACGGCCGAGAAGACCCCGGCGAAGAAGCCCCTGGCCAGGAAAGCCGCGGCCAAGAAGACCGCGGTGAAGGAAACAGCGCTGAAGAAGGCGGCAGCCAAGAAGGCGGTGTCCCCGGGGACGGCGGTGAAGAAGGCCACGGCCAAGAAGACCCCGGTCAAGAAGGCGGGGGCGAAGAAGGCGGTCGTGAAGGAGGCCGCCGCCGCGCAGTCCGCCCCGCCCGAGATGGAGATCGCCGTCTCCCCCGCCGTGGACGCCGCCGACCGGGAGCGGCTGCTGAACGGGACGCACCACGCCCCGCACTCCGTGCTCGGCGCGCACCCGGTACCGGGCGGAGTCGTCTTCCGGACGTTCCGGCCGTACGCCCTCGCGGTGACCGTCGTCTCCGGAGGCCTCACCGTCGAGCTGCACGACGACGGCGACGGCTTCTTCTCGGGACTGCTGCCGCTGGGCGAGGTCCCGGCGTACCGGCTGCTCGTCACGTACGAGGGCACGGTGCAGGAGACCGAGGACGCGTACCGTTTCCTGCCCACACTCGGCGAGCTCGACCTGCATCTGATCGGCGAGGGCCGGCACGAGGAGCTGTGGACGGTCCTGGGCGCGCACCCGACGACCCACCAGGGCGTCACCGGCACCCGGTTCTCGGTGTGGGCGCCGAACGCGCGCGGGGTGCGGGTGGCCGGCACCTTCAACTTCTGGGACGGCGCCGGCTTCCCCATGCGGTCGCTGGGCTCGACGGGGGTGTGGGAGCTGTTCGTGCCGGGGATCGGCGAGGGCGAGCTGTACAAGTTCGAGATCACCCGCCCCGACGGCTCCAAGACCCTGCGCGCCGACCCGCTGGCCCGCCGTACGGAGGTGCCGCCGGCCACGTCGTCGATCGTCACGTCCTCCGCGTACGAGTGGGGGGACGCGGCGTGGCTGGAGCGGCGGGCCGAGGCGCCCGCGCACCGGGCGCCGTTCTCCGTGTACGAGGTGCATCTGCCGTCCTGGCGACCGGGACTGAGCTACCGTCAGCTCGCCGAGCAGCTCCCCGCGTACGTCAAGGACCTCGGCTTCACCCACGTGGAGCTGATGCCGGTCGCCGAGCACCCCTTCGGCGGCTCCTGGGGCTACCAGGTCACCGGGTTCTACGCGCCCACGGCCCGCCTCGGCACCCCGGACGACTTCCGGTACCTGGTCGACACCCTGCACCGGGCCGGGATCGGCGTACTGATGGACTGGGTGCCGGCGCACTTCCCGCGCGACGAGTGGGCGCTGGCCGAGTTCGACGGCCGGCCGCTGTACGAGCACGAGGATCCGCTGCGAGCCGCACACCCCGACTGGGGGACCCTGGAGTTCGACTTCGGGCGGCGCGAGGTGCGCAACTTCCTCGTCGCCAACGCCCTGTACTGGTGCGAGGAGTTCCACATCGACGGGCTGCGCGTGGACGCGGTGGCCTCGATGCTCTACCTCGACTACTCGCGCGAGCCGGGCCAGTGGACGCCGAACGAGCACGGCGGCCGGGAGAACCTGGACGCGGTGGCGTTCCTGCAGGAGATGAACGCGACCCTGTACCGCAGGGTGCCGGGGGTCGTGACGATCGCGGAGGAGTCCACGGCCTGGGACGGCGTCACCCGGGCCACCCACCACAAGGGCCCCAGCGGTTTCGGCGGGCTCGGGTTCGGGCTGAAGTGGAACATGGGCTGGATGCACGACTCGCTCCAGTACATGAGCCACGAACCGGTCCACCGCCGCTACCACCACGGCGAGATGACCTTCTCGATGGTGTACGCCTACAGCGAGAACTACGTGCTGCCGATCTCCCACGACGAGGTGGTGCACGGCAAGCGGTCCCTGGTGTCGAAGATGCCCGGCGACTGGTGGCAGCAGCGCGCCAACCTCCGGGCCTACCTGGGCTTCATGTGGGCCCATCCGGGCAAGCAACTCCTCTTCATGGGACAGGAGTTCGCGCAGGGCGCCGAGTGGTCGGAGGCGCACGGCCCGGACTGGTGGCTCCTTGACCCGCACTACGGCGCGGAGGCCGACCACCGCGGGGTGCGCGATCTGGTGCGCGACCTCAACACCGTCTACCGGAACACCCCGGCGTTGTGGCGGTGCGACACCGAGCCGTCCGGTTTCCGGTGGGTGACCGGGGACGCGGCCGAGGACAACGTGTTCGCGTTCCTGCGGTACGACTCCGACGGATCCCCGCTGCTCGCGGTGTCGCACCTGGCCCCGGTGGTCCGGCAGGACTACCGGATCGGCGTCCCCGACGACGTGCCCGCCTGGCACGAGGTGGTGAACACCGACGCCGGCCGCTACGGCGGCGGTGACGTCACCCACCCCGACCCGGTCAAGCCGGAGCCGCAGGGACGGCACGGGTTCCCGGCGAGCGTCCGGCTGACCCTGCCGCCCCTGGCGACGGTGTGGCTGCGCCCGGCCTGAGCACCGGGTGGGTGACTACTGACTACGCCAGGGCGTCGGCCAGCGGCTTCGGCAGCGGCTCGGTGTGCAGGACGCCGAGCCGCTGGGTGGCGCGGGTGAGCGCCACGTACAGGTCGCTGGTGCCGTAGCGGTCCGGTTCGACCACGAGGACCGAGTCGAACTCCAGCCCCTTGGCCTGGCGCGGGTCGAGCAGCACGACGTCGTGCGCCAGATCGGGTTCGGCGCCCGCCGTCACCCCGTCGAGGCGGGCGGCCAGGGCGCGGTGCAGGCCGCGCGGGGCGATGACGGCGAGGCGGCCCTCGTGGGGGGTGAGTTCCGCGACGGCCTCGGCGACGGTGCCGGGCAGGTCGTCGGTGGCGCGGGCCCAGGGCCGTACGCCCGTGGAGCGCACCGAGCCGGGCGGCTCGAAGCCGGGGTGCTCCGCGCGGACCACGGCCGCGGCGACGTCCATGATCTCGGCGGGGGTGCGGTAGTTGACGCCGAGCCGGGTGTGCTCCCAGCGGTCCTCGACGTAGGGGGTGAGGATGTCCGCCCAGGAGCCGACGCCGCCCGCCTCCGAGGTCTGGGCCGGGTCGCCGACCAGGGTCATCGAGCGGGTCGGGCTGCGCCGCATCAGCAACCGCCACGCCATCGGGGAGAGCTCCTGCGCCTCGTCGACGATGATGTGCCCGAACGCCCAGGTGCGGTCGGCGGCGGCACGCTCGGCGGCGCTGCGGTGGTCGTCCTCCTCATGCCGTTCGGCGAAGCGCTCGGCGTCGATGATGTCGTGCGCGGACAGCACCTCGGAGGATTCCGGGTCGTCGTCCTCCTTGTCCTCGAACTCGAAGGTGCGGGAGGCGTACGAGACGTCCAGGACGCCCTGGGCGAAGGCGATCTGCGTCTGCCGCTCGCGTTCGGCCCGTTCGCGGGCGAGCCGGTCGTCCTCGCCGAGGAGTTCGGCGGCCTCGTCGAGCAGGGGCACGTCGGAGACGGTCCAGTGCCGGGTGACCGGGCGGCGGACCGCGGCGGCGTCCTCGTCGGGGAGGTACCCCTCGGGGGCGGCGAGGAAGTCGGCGACCAGGCGCTGCGGGGTGATCCTCGGCCACAGCCGGTCGATGGCCGACCAGACCCCGGGGTTGTCGGCGAGTTCGTCGCGGATCTGGGTGATGTCGCTGGGGTCGAGCAGGTTGGAGCCGTCGTAGGGGTCGGTGCCGATGCGTTCGGCGACCATGTCGGTGAGCGCGTTGAGGATGTGGCCCTCGAAGTGCTCCCTGGCCACGTTGTGGGGCAGGTTCGCGGCGCGGGTGCGTTCGCGGGCGACGTTCACCAGGCCGTCGTCGAGCATGAGGACCTCGCGGTCGTGCTCGATCGCGATCACCGGGTCGGGCAGCGCCTGCCGGTCGCGTACGACGTCGGCGAGGACGTCGGCCATCGCGGCGCGGCCCTTGACGGCCGCGGCTTCGGGGGTGTCGGTCCGGGTGGTCCTCACACCGGGGTACAGCTCGCCGACGGTCGCGAGGAGCACGCCGGTCTCGCCGAGGCTGGGCAGCACCTCGCCGATGTAGCCGAGGAACGCCGGGTTGGGGCCGACGATCAGGACGGCGCGGCGGGCCAGCAGCTCGCGGTGCTCGTAGAGGAGGTAGGCGGCGCGGTGCAGGGCGACGGCGGTCTTGCCGGTGCCGGGGCCGCCCTCGACGACCATGACCCCGCGGTGCGGGGCGCGGATGATGCGGTCCTGGTCGGCCTGGATGGTGCGCACGATGTCGCCCATGCGGCCGGTGCGCGCGGAGTTCAGCGCGGCGAGCAGCACGGCGTCGCCGGTGGGGTCCTCGTGGCCGGTGCGGGTCTCGTCGCCGAGGTCGAGGATCTCGTCGTGCAGGGCGGTGACCCGGCGGCCCTCGGTGGAGATGTGCCGACGGCGCCTCAGCCCCATCGTGGTGTGGCCGGTGGCCAGGTAGAACGGGCGGGCGACGTCGGCGCGCCAGTCGATGAGGACGGGCGTGCGTTCGGTGTCGTCGGCACGCAGGCCGATCCGGCCGATGTGGTGGGTGGCGCCGGAGGCGAGGTCGATCCGGCCGAAGCAGAGGGAGCCGTCCACGGCGTTCAGCGCGGCGAGCAGCCCGGAGCGCTCGGCGACGAGGATGTCCCGCTCCAGCCTGGCCTGCCGGGGGGTGTGGCCCTGGGCGAGCGCCTCCGTGACGGACACCTCGGCGTCGCCGCGCAGGGCGTCCACGCGTGCGTACAGTCCGTCGACGAATTGCTGCTCCTGCCGCAATTCGTCGTCCGGAAATTCGGTGTTTGACAATTCCGCTCCCGCCCGGATATACTGTGGTCATTGAACTTCACTACGACTTCTTTCGAGAATGAAGTCGCGAATCAATAAATATACGCAAAGAAAACCCCCGGGCGCAATTGCCCGGGGGTTTTCTTGTGCAGCGCACCAGGTCAGAGCACGTCCGCCAGCTCCTCCAGGAGCCGTCGCTTGGGCCTGGCCCCCACCATCGACCGCAGCGGCTCCCCGTCGCGGAACACCATGAAGGTCGGCATCGACAGCACCTTGTAGGCGTTGGTCGTATCCGGATTGGCGTCCACGTTCAGCTGGACGACCTTCAGCCGGCCCTCCTCCTCGGCCGCCAGCGCGCTCAGCACCGGCGCCATCTGCCGGCACGGCGGACACCAGTCGGCCGTGAACTCCACCAGTACCGGCAGCTCCGACCCGATCACCTCCGTGGCGAAGTCCGCGTCACTCACCTCGGGCACACCTCTCACCGCAACTCCCCTGCCAGTTCGCACACCGGTTCCGGACCACCCGGAACCGCCGCGTCGGCGGCCAGCCCGTCCCGCGCCTGCTCCGCGCGCGTCAGCTGCCGCCCGACCTTCTCCCGCACCGCCCGCAGCTCACCGATGAGCGCGTCGAGCTCGTCCAGCTTGCGCCGGTAGACCTGGAGCGAGGCGGGGCAGGAGTCGCCCTCGGGGTGCCCGGCCCGCAGGCACTCCACGAAGGGCCGGGTCTCCTCCAGGTCGAACCCGAAGTCCTGGAGCGTGCGGATCTGCCGCAGCAGCCTCAGATCGCTCTCGTCGTAGGTCCGGTATCCGTTGCCGGTGCGCCGCGCGGACAGCAGTCCGCGCGACTCGTAGTACCGCAGCGTCCGCGTGGTGGTTCCGGCGCGTGCGGCCAGCTCGCCGATTCGCATGGGGACGAACGTAAGCCTTGACGTCGGCGTCAAGGCAAGGGCGGACGGGACGGAAGAAGCCGAGCGGCCGGACCCACGGGGGTGGAG
>NZ_JBHYVC010000117.1:0-7555 GCF_042749965.1 Streptomyces sp. NPDC059454
GAACCGGGGACCGGTCGCGGCCCCGCGCCGCCCTCCTGGCGCTGTGCGCCACCCAGATCACCGGCTGGGGCATCGTCTACTACGCATTCCCCGTACTGAACCCGCAGATCACCGCCGACACAGGCTGGCCCACCGGGGCGACCACGGCAGCGTTCTCCGCCGCGCTGCTCGTCTCCGCGCTCGCAGGCATACGCGTCGGCCGCATCATCGACCACCGCGGCCCGCGCACCGTGATGACCGTCGGCTCGGTTCTCGGCGTGCTGAGCATCCTCACTGTGGCCGCAGCCCCCAACCTGCCGGTCTTCGTGGCCAGCTGGCTGCTCGCCGGACTCTCGATGGCCGCGACCTTCTACCAGCCCGCCTTCGCCGCGCTCACCCGCTGGTGGGCCCCCGACCACATCCGCGCCCTCACCGTCGTCACCCTGGCCGGCGGCCTGGCTTCCACGATCTTCGCCCCGGTGACCGCGGCGCTCGCCAACCACTTGTCCTGGCGCGCGACCTACGCCGTCCTCGCCCTGGTCCTCGCTGTCGTCACCATCCCCGCCCACGCTCTCGCACTCGACGCACCATGGCCGAAGGCACCACCGGCCCCCGCCCACGCCACCGGCGGCGCGGACACGGTGGCACGCAGCCGCCCGTTCTGGATGCTGGCTGCCGCCCTGACCCTTTCCGCGTTCGCCGTCTCCGCCGTCGTCGTCGCTCTGGTCCCGCTCCTGCTCGAACGTGGCTTCACCACCACCGAGGCCGCCTGGGCACTGGGCCTCGGCGGCGCCGGCCAGACCCTCGGCCGCACCCTGTACGCCACCCTCGTCCGCCACACCGGGACAACGGCCCGCACGACCGCACTGATCGCGCTCGGCGCGCTGACCACAGCGGCCCTCGCGCTCGTGCCCGGCCCATACGGCCTGCTGGTAGCGCTGTCCGTCGTGGCTGGCATGGTCCGCGGCAACCTCACCCTCCTCCAGGCCACCGCCATCACCGACCGCTGGGGCACCACCCACTACGGCCACCTGTCCGGCCTGCTCGCCGCGCCCACCACGGCAGCCTCCGCCCTCGCCCCCTTCGCTGGCGCCGCACTGGCCGCGCCACTGGGCGGCTACCCGCAGCTGTTCGGACTCCTGGCACTCATCGCCGGACTCGCCGCTCTGGTCACCTTCGGGACCAAACCACGGTGACGGCACTGTCACGTTGTTGGGTGCGTGATTGTCTGGCGGCGCGTCGGGGCGTGATGGGCCCTGGGGCCGGGCGGGTCTTCAGGCCGTGGTGGACCGGCTGGCAGCGCCGGTGATCTGGTCCCAGACGGTGAAGCGGACGGTCGTCTCGGCTCGGTGGTCGGAGGCTGTCATCAGGTGGCGGCGGGGCCGGAAGTGGGGCGAGATGCCGCTGAACGCGGACAGGAACCGCTGCGCCCCGCCGACGGAGCGGAAGCCCTTCGTCGCGCGTTCGCGCTGCCGCGTGGGCTGGTGGCTGTTCGCGGCCCGGTTGTTCAATCCCCTGTGGGCGCGGTGCTCGGCCGAGGGCATGACCTCGCGGTGGGCGGCGCCGTAAGAGCGCAGCTTGTCTGTGACCACCACCCGCGGCACCGCACGCGTCTTCTTCATCAGACGGTGGAAGAAACGCCGGGCGGCGGCCTTGTCCCGCCGGTTCTGCACGAGGACGTCCAGGACGTTGCCGTCGGAGTCGACGGCTCGCCACAAATACTTCGGCTCGCCGTTGATTTTGACGAACACCTCGTCCACATGCCACCTGTCCCCGGGCCGGGGCCGGCGGCTGCGCAGTCCGTTCGCATACGCCTGACCAAACTTGGCGCACCAGAGGCGCACGGTCTCGTACGAGACGATGACGCCGCGCTGGAGCATCAGCTCCTCCACCTCGCGGAACGACAACGGAAAGCGGAAGTACAGCCACACGCAGTGGGAGATGACCTCGACCGGGTAGCGATGCCCCTTGCACGACGGCGACGCACTCCCCCACGGACGACCCTTCCCGACGTGATCAACCCGAAGATCATCCCACCCGGTCAGCCAACGTGACAGTGCCCTCGGACAGCCCACCTCGTGAAAGCGCGAGGCTGAGCGTCAGGTGACGCTCTCACCCCTCGGCTCTCACAGATCCGTACGTGACAGCCGCCCGTCATGCAGCTCTTGTCGTTCTGGACCCGGGTCTCTTGAGGCCCGGGGTCCAGTGCTGCATCAGAAACTCTCGAACCTGAGACAGCATCACCCCCAGCGCTGAAAGACCACAGGCCCAAACCAGCACTACTGACTCTCACTACCACCGACACCAGACCGAGAGATCGCACCTTGATTCCTCACGCCTCGTCAAAGGCCTCGAGCAGGCGCTCGTACGCCAACTTCGGCCGCAGAGCCGCGTCCCACGGCAGGGAATCGGCCGTGCGCGGAGGATAGATCTTGGTGTCGGCGGTGGAACCGTACCGGTCGGTGAATCCCCATGTGGAGAACGATGTGCAGTTCGGCTCCTCCAGGCAGACCCGCAGCTTGCCCGCCATCTCGTCAGCCTGGATCTGCCGCCCGTCCTCCTCGTCCTCACCTATGGGGACGTCCATCTCCGACACCCGCGCCTGAACCCCGAGCTCCGCCAGATCCCGCACATGGCTGCGGAAGGTCTCCGGGTCGATGCGGTCGCCGGGTGCGTACTCATGGTTCTGGAAACCCACGCCGTCGATCGGTACGCCGCGTTCCTTGAGCCGCTTGACCAGATCGTAAAGGGCGTCCCACCGCTCGCCCTCCTCCTCGACCCCGTACTCGTTGAGGAACAGCCGTGCCTTCGGATCGGCCCGGTGGGCGGCCCTGAAGGCCTCGTCGATGTACTCCTCGCCCATGGCCTCGAACCACGGGCTCTGCTCGGAGCGCAGACCGAGATCCCCGTTGGTGTAGCTCTTCTCGTCGTCGGACATGGGCTCGTTGACCACATCCCATTCCGCGACCTTTCCCTTGAAGTGCCCGGCGACCATGGCGATGTGCCGGAGCATGGTCCGGCGCACCTCCTCGGGGTCGTCGTTCTCCCGCATCCAGTTGGGCAGAGCCTCGTGCCAGACGAGGGTGTGCGCGTGCACCTTCATGTCGTTCGCGCGGGCGAAGCGTACGAGTAGGTCCGCGTCGCGGAAGTCGTAGACGCCCCGGCGTGGGTGGAGGAACTGTGGCTTGAACGCGTTCTCCGGAGTGAGCATGGAGAACTGGCTCCCCGCGAGCGCCCGGTACCGTGAGTCGGTGAGCAGCGGGTTCTCGGCCAGAGCGGCGCCGACGTCGAACGGCCGCCCCACGTCTGCGGCCCGCGCACGCAGCGAGTCGTCGGACTGCTCCTGGCGTAGCTGCGGCGCCTTGATCACGCGAAGCGAGTCACCGCTCTCTGCCCGCGCGATCAGCTGCGTCAGACGCCATCCCTCGCGGCGCTCGTCTTCGGCCGCGTCCGCCTCCAGACCGAACCAGACAGTGCCCTCGGCGAACACCCCCGGGTCCTGCACGGTTCCCAGCCGCCGCCCGTCGGCTTTCACGCGGAAGGTGTCACCGATGCTCGACACGGCGAGCGTCACCGTCCCGGAGCAGCCGCAGTCGAAGTCCTTGGAGGTGGCCGGCTCATCGCCCTCGCCGTCCCATATCTGTACCTCCACTCGTCCGTCGGCCCTCACGCCGACGCGGAGTGAGGGCCGCTCCTGCCGCCACTCGTCGTAGATGACCGGTACCCGTCCGTACAGCCGCAGCCATGAGCCGCCGGCATCGTCACCCACACCGGACATGCGCGCGGTGACGGTGAAGTCGCCATCGGACCTAAGATGCGGGCCGGCCAGGTTCAGCGGGGGGTTGGGCTGGCCGCCGGAGGAGTCCTGCTCCACGATGTGCCGATCCGATGCGCTGACCCGCAGGATGTCGTTCCGCACGGTGGTGCCCGGCATCTGCGTCCAGTCGTAATTCCGCAGCAGGTCTTCGTCGTTTCCGCCGCCCGCGCCTTCGCCCTGCCCCGTACACCCGGCCGCCACCGCCATGACGAGCACCACGGCGGTCAGTCGCTGCCACGTCCCCCCACCAAGGTCCACGGTCCCTCCCACTCTCTTGTTCGAGACGAGATCAACGTCTCGAAACCGGGCCACAGTTCATCACACATGAGGTACGGCGGCCCTGTGTGGCACGTCCCAGCTCGTGTGGCGGAGCGGGCCCGGATCGTTGCGGCCTGCGCGGAAAGCGCATCAAAGGCCGCAAACGAGTCGAACGACTCATGCGCGAAGCCGGCCTCGCCGGGATCAGCCCTCGCCGAACGGGCAAGGGCTTCACCCGCCGCGACCGGGACGCCGAACTCGCCCCCGACCTCGTGCAACGCGACTTCACCGCCGACAGATCGAACCGGCTGTGGGTCACCGACCTCACCATGATCCCCACAGGTGAGGGACCCTTGTGGCTGTCGGCGATCAGAGACGCGCTCTCCCGCCGGGTGGTGTCCTGGGAGACCGCCGCCCACGCGGACGCCGACCTCGTACTGACCACCCGCGAGTACGCCCTCGCCTCCCGGGAGGCCGAACCCGGCCAGCTGATTCACCATGCGGACCACGGCTGTCAGTACACGTCCGTGAAGCTGACAACACGTCCGGCGCGGGCAGGAGTTGAGGCATCCATGGGATCTGTCGGAGACTCGTACGACAATGCTCTCGCGAAGAACCTCTGGATGCTCATCAAGACTGAGGGTCTCCGCGGCCGCACCTTCGCCACCCGGGCCGAGGCCAACCTCGCGCTCTTCGAGTACATCGACGGACCCTGTTGCCCAATTGATCTCATGCTGCGAGGTCGAGGGCGGCCAGTCGCGAAGTACGGGTGCAAGCGAGTGGGATTTCGTTCCACCAGGCATCGAGGCGGATCAGGTTGACAGCGGTAGCTGTGAGCACGTGCGCGAGGTGAGTCTTGGCCAAGCCCACGTAGCGGGTCCGGCGGACTCCGGCAGTCGCGACGGCCTGGTGGATGGTGCCTTCCACCCCTGCTCGGGCTGCGTAGCGTTGCTTCCACTCGGCCGTGGACTGCTCGGCGCGAACGCGTTCGAGCACCGCGTCCTGGTCCTGTGGGCGGACGGTCAGCTGCCGTCCGTACTGGGTGGAGCGGGTGCACTGATCACGTACGGGGCAGGATGCGCAGGTGGCGGTCGCGAAGCGGATGCGAATCGGGTCCCGGCCGTTGTTGTCCACGCCTTCTGTCCAGTACCTGCTCGTGGCACCGGCCGGGCAGACGGCTTGCTTGGCCTGCCAGTTGATGGCGAAGGCGGTCTTGCCGAAGCCGCCGCCCCGGGCCGCCTGCCGGGTATTGTTCGACCGCACCGGCCCAGTAACGGTGACACCACGGGAGACCGGTGCGGTCAGCAGCTCGGCGGAGGTGTACCCGGCATCCAGCAGGTGCTCCGCCGGCAGGAGACCTCTACTGGTGAGACGGTCGTGGACTTCATCGACGACCATCGCGTCGTTGACCGTGGCGTCGGTCGTGACGACGTGGGTGATCAGGTGCGGGCGCTGTGACTGTTTGGGGTCGTCACAGCTCTCGCTGACGTGGATCTTGTAGCCGACCCAGGCGGATCCGCGTTTTTTCGCGTACCGGGCATCGGGGTCATAGGGCGAGGTGATCAGCACTCTGCTCGGCGGGAGATCGTTCTTCCCCCGCCAGACCACCTCCTCTTCACCGTCGGCGACCGTGCGGGTGAACTGCTGCACCCACACGGTGCGCAGGACTGTCACGGCGGGCACCTGACGCAGCCATGTCGGCGCCTTCGGCGTGAAGACGGCTTCGAGCAGGCGGTAACCGTCGGCGGCGATCTGCCGGGCGAGTTCGCGCCGCTCCCGCTCCTCCGTCGGCAACCGGTAGGCATCGACCCTGGCTCCGTACCGTTCCTGCCAGGCGGGGTCCATCGACGTGCGCATCCAGTCCGGCGCCGCGGCGGCGAGTGCTTCCAGCGCGGATCGCAGTGTCTCCCCGACGAACTCCAGGCGGTTGAGGGACCGAACTGCGGCCAGGACGTGTGTCGAGTCGGTGCGCTGCCGTCCGCCGGAGGCGACCAGTCCCATCCCGGTGAGCCGCTCCAGCAGCAGGTCCAGGATCTTCTCCTCAAGACCGTGCGCGAGTAGCCGGTCCCGGAATCCGGTCGGCACGGTGTGGTCGAAGCCGGGATCGGTCAACTCCAGGCCCAGCAGGTACTTCACGTCGATCCTGGCCCGTACCGCGTGTGCTGCCTGGCGATCGGTCAGGTTCTCGGCGAACTGCAGGATGCTGACCAGCGCCAGCTGGCCAGGCGAGACGCCAGGGCGCCCTCGAACCCCGAATGCCTCCTTGAACTCCTCGTCCGCGAACAGCGGGCCGAGGCGTTCACGGATCCTCATCGCCAGACAGCCCTTGGGGAAGGCAGCACGCGCCACGTCCCGCGTCACCGCGGGCACCTCCGCCCTTGAGTCCGGCCGCATAGACACCGCACCACCCCCAGTCCTCGCGGCCGGGCGCCCCGGCTTCACACCCTCGAACCGCTCTGCACCACACACTTCAGGAGGGGCATGTCACGCGACTGATGATTACGTCAGAGTCACCCAATTGGGCAACAGGGTCCGTCGAGATACTCGAAGAGCGCGAGGTTGGCCTCGGCTCTGGTGGCGAACACCCGGCCGCGGATGCACTCGGTTTTGACCAGCATCCACAGGTTCTCCGCCAGGGCGTTGTCGAACGAGTCACCCACCGATCCCATGGATGCCTCGATTCCCGCCCGCATCAGACGTGTTGTGAGTTTGATGGACGTGTACTGGGTGAGTTCAACCGGTCGTTGCAACACCGGGCTGTTGTAGCGAGCGTAGCTGTTCCTCGAAGACCTCGGCCGGTGTCTGCCAACCGAGGACTTTTCGGGGCCGGTTGTTGATCGCCAGGGCGACGGCTTCGAGGTCCTCGGCGGACCATCGGGACAGGTCGGTGCCCTTCGGGAAGTACTGACGAAGCAGCCCGTTCGTGTTTTCGTTCGTCGGCCGTTGCCAGGGCGAGTGCGGATCGGCGAAGAACACCTTCGTCCCGGTATCGAGAGCGAACTGGGCATGGCCGGAGAGCTCCTTCCCCCGGTCCCAGGTGAGAGTCTTGCGCAGCTGCTCGGGCAGATGCGTCATCGATGTGGTGAGCGCCGCGTTCATCGCGATCGCGCCATAGCCCCCGAGCGAGGTGCCGTTCTTCACCGGCGGACTCTCGCCCCAGCCTTCGAGCCGGGGCAGGTGCACCAGGAGCGTGGAGCGGCTGCTGCGCTCGACAAGCGTGCCGATCGCGGAGCGGCCCGTCCCGATGATCAAATCGCCTTCCCAGTGTCCAGGGACCGCGCGGTCCCCGGCTTCGGCGGGGCGTTCGCTGATGACGACGTCCGTGGTGACATGCCCCTGCGGCTTGTTCTGCGACCGTGCCCGCGGAGTCCGTAGTGCCCGGCCGGTACGCAGACACGTGACCAGTTCCCGCTTGAGCGCGCCACGGCCCTCGATGAACAGCGCCTGGTAGATCGCTTCGTGGCTGATGCGCATGGACTCATCATCGGGGAAGTCGACACG
>NZ_JBHYVC010000118.1:0-7488 GCF_042749965.1 Streptomyces sp. NPDC059454
CCTCCTCGGAGGCGCGGGCCGTCGCCCGTACCCAAACCCTGATCAAGGGCGAGAACGGCATCGGTACGGTCCGCAGGACCACCCTCCCCGGGGGCCTGCGCATCGTCACCGAGACGCTGCCCTCGGTCCGCTCGGCGACCTTCGGCATCTGGGCCCACGTCGGCTCCCGCGACGAGACCCCGGCCCTGAACGGCGCCACCCACTACCTGGAGCACCTGCTCTTCAAGGGCACCTCCCGCCGGTCCGCCCTGGACATCTCCTCCGCCCTCGACGCCGTCGGCGGCGAGATGAACGCGTTCACGGCCAAGGAGTACACGTGTTACTACGCGCGCGTGCTCGACACCGACCTGCCGCTGGCCATCGACGTGGTGTGCGACATGCTGACCGGCTCGCTGATCCAGGAGGAGGACGTCGACGTCGAGCGCGGCGCCATCCTCGAAGAGATCGCGATGACCGAGGACGACCCGGGCGACTGCGTGCACGACCTGTTCGCGCACACCATGTTCGGCGACAACCCCCTCGGCCGCCCGGTCCTCGGCACGGTCGACACGGTCAACGCCCTCACCGCCGACCGCATCCGGCGCTTCTACAGGAAGCACTACGACCCGACCCACCTCGTGGTCGCCTGCGCCGGCAACGTCGATCACAACAAGGTCGTGCGTCAGGTCCGCGCCGCCTTCGAGAAGGCCGGTGCCTTCAAGGACCTCGACGCCGAGCCGATCGCCCCGCGCGGCGGCAGCCGTGCGCTGCGCACCGCGGGCCGGGTCGAACTCATCGGCCGCAAGACGGAGCAGGCGCACATCGTCCTCGGCATGCCGGGCCTGTCCCGCACCGACGAGCGGCGCTGGGCCCTCGGCGTGCTGAACACCGCCCTCGGCGGCGGCATGTCGTCCCGCCTCTTCCAGGAGGTCCGGGAGAAGCGGGGACTGGCCTACAGCGTGTACTCGTACACGTCCGGCTTCGCCGACTGCGGCCTGTTCGGCGTGTACGCGGGCTGCAGGCCCTCCCAGGTGCACGACGTGCTGAAGATCTGCCGCGACGAACTCGACCATGTCGCCGAGCACGGACTCCCCGACGACGAGATCGAGCGCGCCATCGGCCAGCTCCGGGGCTCCACCGTCCTCGGCCTCGAGGACACCGGCGCGCTGATGAACCGTATCGGCAAGAGCGAACTGTGCTGGGGCGAGCAGATGTCGGTCGACGACATGCTGGCCCGGATAGCCTCGGTGACCCCGGACGACGTCCGCTCGGTCGCCCGCGACGTCCTGGGACGGCGGCCCTCCTTGTCGGTCATCGGCCCACTCAAGGACAAGCAGGCGTCCCGCCTGCACGACGCCGTCGCCTGACCCACCCCGTAAGGAAGCAACAGACATGAGCAAGCTGCGCGTGGCGGTCCTCGGTGCCAGGGGCCGGATCGGCTCCGAGGCGGTACGGGCCGTCGAGGCCGCCGACGACATGGAGCTGGTGGCCGCCCTCGGCCGGGACGACAAGCTGGAGACCCTCGCCGAGAACGGCGCCCAGGTCGCCGTGGAGCTGACCACCCCCGCCTCGGTCATGGGCAACCTCGACTTCTGCGTGCGCCACGGCGTCCACGCGGTCGTCGGCACCACCGGCTGGACCGACGACCGCCTCGCGCAGCTGAAGGGCTGGCTCGACCAGTCCCCGGAGACGGGCGTGCTCATCGCACCGAACTTCTCCATCGGCGCCGTGCTCACCATGAAGTTCGCGCAGATCGCCGCCCCGTACTTCGAGTCCGTCGAGGTCGTCGAGCTGCACCATCCGAACAAGGTGGACGCCCCCAGCGGCACCGCCACGCGCACCGCCCAGCTCATCGCCGAGGCCCGCCGCCGGGCCGGCAGCGCACCCGCCCCGGACGCCACGACCACCGCCCTCGACGGCGCCCGCGGCGCCGACGTCGACGGGGTCCCGGTGCACGCGATCCGGCTGCGCGGACTCCTCGCCCACCAGGAGGTCCTGCTCGGCGGCGAGGGCGAGACCCTCACCGTCCGCCACGACTCCCTGCACCACAGCAGCTTCATGCCGGGCATCCTGCTCGGCGCCCGCCGCGTGGTGACCACTCCCGGCCTGACCTTCGGCCTGGAACACTTCCTCGACCTGAACTGAGCCCGAGCCGACCCCATGCGCGCGAAGATCTCCTACGCCATCACGGCCGCCGTCCTGGTCGTCTACTTCGTCCTGGTCGGCAGCCGTGGCGTGCTGCTCATCGAGGCCGGCACGCCCCTCACCGTCACCTTCGGCGTCGCGGTGCTGATCCTGCCGGTCATCGGTGTCTGGTTCCTGTGGAAGAACACCGAGTTCGTCCGCGACGCCAACCGGCTCGCCGCCCTGCTCGACGCCGAGGGCGGCCTGCCCGTCGACGAGCTGAAGCGCCTGCCCAGCGGCCGGGTCGACCGCGACTCGGCCGACGAGGTCTTCGCCCGCCGCAAGGCGGAGACGGAGGACGCCCCCGACGACTGGCGCAGCTGGTTCCGGCTCGCCGTCGCCTACCACGACGCCCGCGACACCCCCCGCGCCCGCAAGGCGATGCAGCGGGCGATCGCCCTGCACAAGACCTCTCACTGAGTGCGCGGAGGAACGCCGGGCCCGGGACCGCTCAGTCGCGCCGGTACTCGGCGGCCCACGCCTCCACGGTGTCGGCCGCCCGGTCGAAGGCCAGCTGGTCCCGCCCCAGGAAGTCCGCGTTGTGCGAGGTCAGCAGCGGCGCCGGCGACTCCGCCGAACGCCCCCGCCGGGCGAGGACCAGCGCCTGCCCCTGCACCGTCCGGGGCAGCCCCAGCCAGCGCACCGGCTGCTGCACCGTGCGCACGGAGACGACCTGCTCCCAGGACGTCGTACGCGTGGCCACGAAGGCCACATGACGCAGCCCCCGGGAGCTCACCCACACGCCCATGCGCAGCAGCCGCAGCGCGCCGGCCACGACGGCCAGTGCGATGGCGAAGACCGCCCCGGCGGACGCCGGCGTCGCCGTCGCCGCGATGATCACCGCCGCGAACAGCACGAACGACGCGAGCAGCAGCAGGAGCGCCGAAGCCCCCACCCGCCACGGTCCGGGACGGTACGGGCGCCGCCAGTTGTCCCGGTCGTCGTACGGCAGGGCGACATCGTCCGCCGTGTCGAAAGCGCGGTCGGCCGTCAGGAAGGGCAGGGGCACGACGGGTCCTCACTCGATCCATGCGTCAGTAGTGCCCGGTGAGGTTATCGATCCGTGCTGCCGGTCACCACCCTCGGGGGGCCGGATGGAGCCGGTGCCACGGCCGGGTGCGGCTCAGCGCCCCTCGGCCGCCTGTGACTGCTGTGTCTCCGGCCCCGAGGGATCGGAGGACAACGCCGGCATCCCGATGACCAGGGAGCCCACCAGCCCGGCCACGAGGGTGAGCCCCAGCAGCCAGCGCCCGGCCATCTGACCGACGGAGGCCCGCTCACGGGGCGGCGGGGTGACATTGCTGCGGAACCTGTCGGCCTCGGCGACAAAGGCGAACGGTACGGGTTCACGCCGACCGAACATCAGGGGTACGTCTCCTTCGGGGTCGAACGAATCGCTGTCACCAACACAGACGAACGACGGCCCCGAGAGGTGCCCGCTTTCACCGAATTCGCAGAAGTTCGCCGCCGTTCACCGCCGTATGTCGCCCCCGGCGCCGAAGGCCCGGTTGTCGGTGCCGCGCCGTAGAGTGGGCGCCGCCCGAGAGACGTGATGGAAGGACCCCCCGCGCCGTGACCGACACCCCCGCCGACGACCTCAAGCCCGGCTTCCGCAGCGATGTGACCGTCGAACTGGTCAAGCACACCGCGTCCGACGCCGACGTGCTGTTCGCCGCTCGTGTCTCGACCCTCGGCGAGCAGTCCCTGGACGAGCTGAACAAGGACCCCGAGCGCTCCAAGGGCCTGATCAACTACCTGATGCGGGACCGGCACGGCAGCCCCTTCGAGCACAACTCGATGACCTTCTTCATCAGTGCCCCGATCTTCGTCTTCCGCGAGTTCATGCGACACCGCGTGGGCTGGTCGTACAACGAGGAGTCGGGTCGCTACCGGGAGCTCCAGCCGGTCTTCTACGTCCCGGACGAGTCCCGCAAGCTGGTCCAGGAGGGCCGCCCCGGCAAGTACCGCTTCGTCGAGGGCACCCCGGCCCAGCAGGGGCTCGTCGGCCGCGCCATGGAGGACTCCTACCGGCAGGCGTACGAGGCGTACCAGGAGATGCTCGCCGCCGGCGTCGCCCGCGAGGTCGCCCGCGCGGTGCTCCCCGTCGGCCTGTACTCCTCGATGTACGCCACCTGCAACGCGCGCTCGCTGATGCACTTCCTCGGCCTGCGCACCCAGCACGAGCTGGCGAAGGTCCCGTCCTTCCCGCAGCGGGAGATCGAGATGGTCGGCGAGAAGATGGAGGCCGAATGGGCCCGTCTCATGCCGCTCACGTACGCCGCCTTCAACGCCAACGGGCGTGTGGCTCCTTAGAACCGCAGCTCACACAGGCGAGCACAGATGTACGGGTCGGCCGTGCGAGGTGTCCGTATTGCGGCATTTCGTGAAGTTCATCTAGCCTGATCAAACGGGCCCGGTACTGCCTGAACCCCCGAGCAGGCAGTACCGGGTCCCTCCTTTGCCCCACCTTGTCGACTCCCCCGAGGGAAGACCCCGACCTGAGCAACGAGTAGCGTGTAACCCATGGCTCCGACCTCCACTCCGCAGACCCCCTTCGGGCGGGTCCTCACCGCCATGGTCACGCCCTTCACGGCGGACGGCGCACTCGACCTCGACGGCGCACAGCGGCTCGCCACCCACCTGGTGGACGCAGGCAACGACGGCCTGATCATCAACGGCACCACCGGCGAGTCCCCCACCACCAGCGACGCGGAGAAATCGGATCTCGTACGGGCCATCGTGGCGGCGGTCGGCGACCGCGCCCAGGTCGTGGCCGGGGTCGGCACCAACGACACCCACCACAGCATCGAACTGGCCCGCGCCGCGGAGCGCGCCGGCGCGCACGGCCTCCTGGTGGTCACCCCGTACTACAACAAGCCCCCGCAGGAGGGCCTCTACCGGCACTTCACGGCCGTCGCCGACGCCACCGAACTGCCGGTGATGCTCTACGACATCCCCGGCCGCAGTGGCGTCCCGATCGGCACGGAGACGATCGTCCGCCTCGCCGAGCACCCGCGCATCGTCGCCAACAAGGACGCCAAGGGCGACCTCGGCCGCGCCGGCTGGGCCATCGCCCGCTCCGGCCTGGCCTGGTACTCCGGCGACGACATGCTGAACCTGCCCCTGCTCTCCATCGGAGCCGTCGGCTTCGTCTCGGTCGTCGGTCACCTCGTCACCCCCGAGCTGCGCGCCCTGGTCGAGGCGTACACCTCCGGAGACGTCCAGAAGGCCACCGAGATCCACCAGAAGCTGCTCCCCGTCTACACGGGCATGTTCCGCACCCAGGGCGTGATGACCACCAAGGCGGCGCTCGCCCTCAAGGGCCTCCCCGCCGGACCCCTGCGCGCCCCCATGGCCGAGTGCACGCCGGAAGAGATCGAGCAGCTCAAGATCGATCTTGCCGCCGGCGGGGTACAGCTCCAGTAATCAGACTTCGCGCGCCGGTCGCGCAGACGTACTTCACAACTGAATAAGCGGGCCACCGGTGCCCGCACTCCATACGACAACTGCTTCTGCACGAACGTCATGCGCGCCACGTGCCCCACCGGTACGTGGCGCGTGTGTTTGAGGAGAGTCTTTTGAGTCATCCGCATCCTGAACTCGGCGCGCCCCCACAGCTCCCCGCGGGCGGCCTGCGCGTCACACCGCTCGGCGGTCTCGGCGAGATCGGCCGGAACATGACGGTCTTCGAGTACGGAGGCCGCCTGCTGATCGTCGACTGTGGAGTGCTCTTCCCCGAGGAGGAGCAGCCGGGAATCGACCTGATCCTGCCGGACTTCTCGTCCATCCGGGACCGCCTCGACGACATCGAGGGCATCGTCCTCACCCACGGCCACGAGGACCACATCGGCGGCGTCCCCTTCCTCCTGCGTGAGAAGCCGGACATCCCCCTGATCGGCTCCAAGCTCACGCTCGCCCTCATCGAGGCGAAGCTCCAGGAGCACCGCATCCGTCCGTACACCCTCCAGGTGACGGAAGGGCAGCGCGAGCGCATCGGTCCCTTCGACTGCGAGTTCATCGCCGTCAACCACTCCATCCCCGACGCGCTCGCCGTGGCCATCCGCACGCCCGCCGGTATGGCCGTCCACACCGGCGACTTCAAGATGGACCAGCTCCCGCTGGACAACCGACTCACGGATCTGCACGCGTTCGCCAGGCTCAGCGAGGAAGGCATCGACCTTCTGCTCGCCGACTCCACGAACGCCGAGGTACCGGGCTTCGTCCCGCCCGAGCGCGACATCTCCAACGTCTTGCGCCAGGTCTTCGCCGGTGCCCGCAAGCGGATCATCGTGGCGAGCTTCGCCAGCCACGTCCACCGCATCCAGCAGATCCTGGACGCGGCGCACGAGTACGGCCGCCGGGTCGCCTTCGTCGGCCGCTCCATGGTCCGCAACATGGGCATCGCCCGCGACCTCGGTTACCTCAAGGTCCCGCCGGGCCTGGTCGTGGACGTCAAGACCCTGGACGACCTGCCGGACAGCGAAGTCGTCCTGGTCTGCACGGGCTCCCAGGGCGAACCGATGGCCGCCCTGTCCCGCATGGCCAACCGTGACCACCAGATCCGCATCGTCGACGGCGACACGGTGATTCTGGCGTCGTCGCTCATCCCCGGCAACGAGAACGCGGTCTACCGCGTGATCAACGGCCTGACCCGCTGGGGCGCCAACGTCATCCACAAGGGCAACGCCAAGGTCCACGTCTCGGGCCACGCCTCGGCCGGCGAGCTGCTGTACTTCTACAACATCTGCCGCCCGAAGAACCTGATGCCGGTCCACGGCGAATGGCGCCACCTGCGCGCCAACGCCGAGCTCGGCGCCCTGACCGGCGTCCCGCACGACCGCATCGTCATCGCCGAGGACGGCGTCGCCGTCGACCTCGTCGAGGGCAAGGCCAAGATCTCCGGCAAGGTCCAGGCGGGCTACGTCTACGTCGACGGTCTCTCCGTCGGGGACGTCGGCGAGCCGGCCCTCAAGGACCGCAAGATCCTCGGCGACGAGGGCATCATCTCGGTCTTTGTCGTCATGGACTCGTCCACCGGCAAGATCACAGGCGGCCCGCACGTCCAGGCCCGTGGGTCCGGCATCGAGGACTCCGCCTTCGGCGAGGTGATCCCGAAGATCACGGAGGTCCTGGAGCGCTCGGCCCAGGACGGAGTCGTCGAACCCCACCAGATGCAGCAGCTCATCCGCCGCACACTGGGCAAGTGGGTCTCCGACACCTACCGGCGCCGGCCGATGATCCTGCCCGTGGTGGTGGAAGTCTGACGGTCCACCGGACCGCACGCACGAGCGAACCTGGAGCGGGGCGCCTCGATTTGCATCGAGG
>NZ_JBHYVC010000119.1:0-6683 GCF_042749965.1 Streptomyces sp. NPDC059454
GAGGGGTGTTGAGGTCGGTCACGAGCCGCAGCTGCCGCCCGCCGGTGCCTCCTCGGTCACCGTGGCGGCGGGCGCGCCGACGCCGATCCGCACGAGCGCGGGCGCCGGAGCGGGAGCGCAGCAGCCGCCGTCGGCCTGCCCGGCGTCCGGGTCGTCGAACAGTCCGGCGCCGCCGCACACTCCGGTCTCCGGAAGGGTGAGTTCGACGCGGTCGGCGGAGGCGAGGTCGCCGGCGATGGCGGCGGTGACGGAGCGGACCTGCTCGTAGCCGGTCATGGCGAGGAAGGTGGGGGCGCGCCCGTAGGACTTCATGCCGACCAGGTAGACGCCGGCTTCGGGGTGGGACAGCTCGCGGTGGCCGTGCGGGTAGACGGTGCCGCAGGAGTGCTGGTTGGGGTCGATCAGCGGCGCCAGCTCGGTGGGTGCCTGGAGCCGTTCGTCCAGGCCGAGGCGGATCTCGGAGAGGAAGGACAGGTCCGGGCGGAAGCCGGTCAGCACGATGACCTCGTCGACCGGGTCGAGGCGACGGCCGTCCTCACCGGCCAGCACCAGGCGGCCCTCGCCGTCGCGCTCGATCGCCTCGGTGCGGAAGCCGGTGACCGCGTCGGCGTACCCGTTGTCGACAGCGGCCTTCGCCGCGAGCCCGAGGGCGCCGCGGGCGGGCAGCTGGTCGGCTTCACCGCCACCGAACGTGGAGCCCGAGAGGCCCCGGCGCAGAATCCACACCGCGTGCGTGCCCGGCTCGTCCTTGGCTACATCGGCGAGGGTGGCCAGCGCGGTGAAGGCGGAGGCCCCGGAGCCGATGACGGCGGTGCGCTTGCCTGCGTACCGGGCCCGGATCGCAGGGTCCTTGAGGTCGGGGACGCGGTAGGTGACGCGGCCGGCGGCCGCGTTCTCTCCGAGGGCGGGCAGTCCGCTGGCCCCGGCCGGGCTGGGGGTGGTCCAGGTGCCGGAGGCGTCGATGACGGCCCGGGCGAAGACGCGCTCTTCGCCGTCGGTGGTGGTGAAGTGGACGACGAAGGGCTGGGATTCGCGGTCGGCGTCGACGATGCGGTCGCGGCCGGTGCGGGAGACCCCGGTGACGGTGGCGCCCACGCGGACGTGGTCGCCGAGGACGTCGGCGAGGGGCTGGAGGTAGAGCTCGGCCCAGTCCCCGCCGGACGGGTAGGTGGTGGCGTCGGGCTTGGTCCAGCCGGTGGGGGCGAGCAGCTTCTCCGCGGCCGGGTCGGTGAGCTCGCCCCAGGTGGAGAACAGCCTGACGTGGGACCACTCGCGCACCGCGGAGGCTGCGGCCGGTCCGGCTTCCAGGACCAGCGGTTCGATGCCGCGCTCGACAAGGTGGGCGGCGGCCGCGAGGCCTGCCGGGCCGGCGCCGATGACGACGACCGGCAGGTCCGAGGTGGTGGTGGTCATGGTGATCGTCCTCCGGGTTCGCGCGGCCCGGCCCGGGCCACTGCTTCGATCGCTGTCGATATCCCGACCTTGCCACGCACATCGATGAGTGTCAACATAGACACATGTCGAAGTCAGAGGTTGTCGAACTGCCGGTCCTGGACACCGGGGCAGTGGTGCCCTGCTGCCCGCCGATCACCGCGGGGGAGCTGTCGCAGGCGGATGCGGAGAAGATGGCCGTGATGTTCAAGGCGCTGTCCGACCCGGTGCGGCTGCGACTGTTCTCCCGTGTCGCCTCGCACCCCGGTGGCGAGGCGTGCGTGTGCGACATCTCCGACGTCGGCGTGTCCCAGCCGACCGTCTCCCACCACCTGAAGAAGCTGCGCGAAGCCGGGCTGCTCACCTCCGAGCGGCGCGGGACCTGGGTCTACTACCGGGTCGCCCCGTCCGTGGTGGCCGCGATGTCCGCCATGCTCGACCTGGGCACCTGACCGATCGCGGCCTCACCGGTCGCAGGTCGTCAGGCGCAGCCCGGCGGGCAGCAGCGCGCCAGGTACTCCTGGAGTGCGCCGAGCCGTTCGGTCATGCTCGCGCCGTCGGCGCGGTAGAAGACCTGCTTGCCCTCCTTGCGGGAGAGGACCAGGCCGCCGCGGCGCAGCAGACTGAGATGTTCTGAGGCGGTCGACGGCTTCAGTGCGCACCGCTCGGCCATCTCGCCGACGGTCAGTTCCACGCCGCCGGTGAACTGCTGCATCACCTTCCGCCGGGTTTCGCTCGCCAGGGCCTTGAGGAAGTCGGCCGTCGATGTCGTCGGCCAGGTAGCGGGGCGGGCGCTGGGTTGCCCAGGTGAGGTCGACGCCGTCGTGGGCGGCGAGGTCGGCGGCGATCTGTGCGCCGGAGTTCCCGCCGCCGACCACGACGACCCGCCGGCCGGTGAAGTCGGCGGGGCGCCGGTAGCCGGTGGTGTGCAGTTGGCGGCCGGCGAACACCTCCCGGCCGGGGACGGCGGGCAGGAAGGGGCGCCACCAGGTGCCGGTCGCCGAGACGACCGCCCCCGCCGTCCAGACACCCGTGTCGGTCTCCACCCGCAGCCGCCCGGCGTCGGGCCGTACGGCGCTCACCCGGACGGGGCGTTGCACGGGCAGGTCGTAGCGCTGCTCGTAGTCGGCCAGGTAGTCGACGACGTGTCCGGCCTCCGGGTACTCCTCCCCCGCCTGGGCGGGCATGAGCCGTCCCGGCAGCGAGGAGAACGCCGCCGGGGAGAACAGGTGCAGCGAGTCCCAGGTGTGCCGCCAGGCCCCGCCCGGCGCGGCCCGGGCGTCGAGGACGACGAAGTCGAGCTTGTTGCGGCGCAGGTGGTAGCCGACGGCGAGCCCGGCCTGCCCGCCGCCGATCACCACCACCTGAGCGTGCCGGCCGCCGGTCACGGTGTCCGGACGAACTGCGCGGACTGCGGGCAGCACGCGGCGTTTGCCTGATGGGCCGCCGCGCAGGGCCCGCACATCAAGCGCCGCACCGGCGGCTCGACAACCACTGCGCGGTACACGGGCTTGGTGCAGATCGGGAACTGCTCGCTGATCCGTGAGTGCTGCGCGCACACGGCCGCACCGCACTGGACGCAGACGCCATGCGCCAGGCTCTGGCCTCCCGCGCCGTGACAGTCCGGGCAGTTCACCTCGCTCCCCTCACCGGCTGACCGGCGCCGGCGGTGAACTTCTTGCGCCAGGCGAGCGCGACGTAGACCAGGCCGATCAGGACGGGCACCTCGATGAGCGGGCCGACCACGCCGGACAGGGCCTGGCCGGAGGTGACGCCGAAGGTGGCGATGGCGACCGCGATGGCCAGCTCGAAGTTGTTGCCCGCCGCGGTGAACGCCAGCGTCGCCGTGCGGTCGTAGGCGAGACCGAGGCCCTTGCCGAGCAGGAAGCTGCCGAAGAACATGACCGCGAAGTACACCAGCAGCGGCAGCGCGATCCGTACGACGTCCAGCGGCTGCGAGGTGATCGTCTTTCCCTGCAGGGCGAAGAGGATGACGATCGTGAACAGCAGCCCGTAGAGGGCCCACGGCCCGATCTTCGGCAGGAACTTCGACTCGTAGGACTCGCGGCCCATCTTCTGCTCACCGATCCGGCGGGTGAGGAACCCGGCCAGGAGCGGAATGCCGAGGAAGATGACGACGTTCAGGGCGATCTCCCACATGGAGATGTCCAGGTGCTCGCCGTCCCCCAGACCCAGCCAGCCCGGCAGCAGGTCCAGGTACAGCCAGCCCAGCAGGCCGAACGCGATGACCTGGAACACCGAGTTCAGCGCGACCAGGACGGCGGCCGCCTCGCGGTCGCCGCACGCGAGGTCGTTCCAGATGATGACCATCGCGATGCAGCGGGCCAGACCGACGACGATCAGGCCGGTGCGGTACTCGGGCAGGTCCGGCAGGAAGATCCACGCCAGCGCGAACATGACCGCGGGGCCGACGATCCAGTTGATGACCAGCGAGGAAACCATCAGCTTCTTGTCGCCGGTGACGGAATCCAGCTTGTCGTAGCGGACCTTGGCCAGCACCGGATACATCATGATCAGCAGGCCGAGCGCGATCGGCAGAGAGATCCCGCCGATCTCGATCTTCGCCAGCGCGTCGTTCATCCCCGGGATGAGGCGGCCCAGGCCCAGGCCGACGGCCATGGCGAGCAGGATCCACACCGCGAGATAGCGGTCAAGGGTGGAGAGCTTCTTGACGATCGAGTCGTCCCCGCCGGCGCCGGCTGACGCGGTGGTGGGCGCGGTGGAGGTCACGGGCAGGCCCTCTTGTTCTCGGCAGCGGTACGGGCGGAGGCGGCCAGCGCGGCGAACTGCTCGGACAGCCCGGCCAGGACGTCGGGCTTGAGCTTGAAGTAGGTGAACCGGCCGCACGGCTCGGTCTCCACCAGGCCGGCCTCGCGCAGCACCTTCATATGGTTGGACAGGTTGGTCTGCCTGGCTCCGGTCTCCTCCACCAGGTGCGTCATGCAGAGCGTCTCGCGCGCCAGCAGGGTCACGATCTTCAGGCGGAGCGGATCGCCCAGCACCCGGATCACATCAGGATCGACTGAAGTCAGCATGCCCTGATACTGTCACATCACCACACGCTGATACCAGCGCGGAATGACTTGTTGGGCGCGTCGAAGGAGTTCCCGTGTCCGCCTCCTCCCTGCCCCTCCTGCCCGACCAGCGCCTGGCCGCCGGAGTCGCCCGCCTCGCCACCCGGCACGCCGGCCGCTTCTCCGCCGAGACCGTCCAGGCGCTGCTCACCGACTCCTACAGCCTCCTGGCCTCCACCGCGCAGGTGCGCACGCAGCTGGTCGTGCCGGCCGAACGCTTCACCGCACAGCGTCTGGACGCTCTCGCCCACGTCCGGGGCGGCCCCGGCAGCGGGCTGCCGCGCGTGCTGTTCGTCTGCAGCCACAACGCGGGCCGCTCCCGGCTCGCCGCCGCCCTCCTCACCCACCGCGCCGCGGGCCGGGTGGCCGTGTCCTCCGCCGGCACGCACCCCGCGGCCGAGGTGGAGCCGTTCATCGCGCAGGTCCTCACCGAGGCCGGCGTCGACGCCGCCGGGGCGTTCCCCAAGCCGCTGACCGACGAGGTCGTCAGGGCCGCCGACATCGTCATCACCATGGGCTGCGGCGGCGCCTGCCCGATCGTGCCCGGCCGCCGCTACCTGGACTGGCCCGTCGCCGACCCCGACGGCGCGCCGCTCGCCGCCGTCCGCGGCATCCGCGACGCGATCGACGCCCGCATCACCGAACTGCTGACCTCCCTGCCCGCCTGAACCACCCGCTGGTCCCATCGTGAAGGAAGAACCCATGTCCACCGCCCCGCTCGCCTCCGTGCTCTTCGTCTGCGTCCACAACGCCGGCCGCTCCCAGATGGCCGCCGGATTCCTCACCCACCTCGCGGGCGACCGCATCGAGGTCCGCTCCGCCGGCTCCGTCCCCGGCGACCAGGTCAACCCGGCCGCCGTCGAGGCCATGAAGGAAGTCGGCGTGGACATCGCCGACGCCAAGCCGAAGATCCTCACCACCGAGGCCGTCCAGGCATCCGACTACGTCATCACCATGGGCTGCGGCGACGCCTGCCCGATCTTCCCCGGCAAGAAGTACCTCGACTGGGCCCTCGAGGACCCGGCCGGCAAGGGCGTCGAGTCCGTGCGCCCCATCCGCGACGAGATCAGGGCCCGCATCGAGGCCCTGATCGCCGAGATCGACGCCACGCAGGAGGCATGAACAGCGTGACGCACCCCGACGGCGTGCGCGAGGTCATCGTCATCGGCTCCGACCCCGCCGGATACACCGCCGCCCTCTACACCGCCCGTGCTTCGCTGAAGCCGCTGGTCTTCGAGGGCGCGGTCACCGCCGGCGGCGCGCTGGTGCAGACGGCCGAGGTGGAGAACTTCCCCGGCTTCCCGGGCGGCATCATGGGCCCGGACCTGATGGACAACATGCGGGCCCAGGCCGAACGGTTCGGCGCCCAGCTCGTCCCCGACGACATCATCTCGGTCGACCTCACCGGCGCCGTCAAGACCGTGACCGACAGCGCGGGCACCGCCCACCGGGCCAAGGCCGTGATCGTGGCGACCGGCTCGCAGCACCGCAAGCTGGGCCTGGCGGGCGAGGACGCGCTCTCCGGCCGGGGCGTGTCGTACTACGCCACCTGCGACGGCTTCTTCTTCCGCGAGCACGACATCGTGGTCGTCGGCGGCGGCGACGCCCTCGCCCAGACCGCAGATGCTGCAGCCGGCAACCCCCACGCTCCGGGGCGGCACAGGCATCCGTGGACAGGCTGATCGTTCTCCACCGGACGGGGCAGCCAGGAAAAACCGAACATCACGCTGCTCGAACCCGAGCTGGTAGCGGAAACCGGCGTCGACATCGCCCACGACGCCTCCGGCCGCCCCAGCCGGAGGACCGGTGCGCACGTCGGCGTACGCGTCGACCACGTCGCTGCGGACGGGGCCGGAATCGGTGAACGTGCGGAGTTCGGTCCCGGGTGCCGTGGTCATGCGGTGACCCTCCAGGCGTCGCGGGCGTGCTCGGCCCAGGGCTGAGAACGGGGGCTGCCGAGGGGTCGACACACTGCCGCCGGCGTCACCGGCGCACGGCCGCCCAGTGGCCGTGGACGGCGTCTTCACCCCCGCCCGCCCAGCCGGAGGCAGCGGCCGGCACCGGGAACGGGGTGCTGCAGCGGGCGACGCGGGCTTCCGGCGGGGCCGGGGGCCGGCCCCCCCCCCCCGGGCCACAGCGCGGGGCCGACAAGAGCCT
>NZ_JBHYVC010000120.1:0-6437 GCF_042749965.1 Streptomyces sp. NPDC059454
GGACGGGGGCGGCCGCCGGCGGCCCTGGGACGCCTCCCGGAACGATGCCGCCCTCCCCGCCGGTGGCGGGGAGGGCGGCATCGTTGGCGCCGGGGCTTCGCCCGGACGACGCGTGGCTAGGAGAGGCCGAGTTCGTTGTCGAGCATGTCGAAGACCTCCTCGTCCGTGGCGGAGTCGAAGTCGAACCCGTCGTCCTCCTCCCCGGACGCGGCGGGCGCCTCCGTGCGCAGCGACTGCCACTTGCTGCGCAGCACCTCCAGCCGGCCCGCGACCTGTTCGAAGAGATCAGCGCCCACTTCGATGCCCGAGAGGCTCTTCTCCAGCCTGTCCAGCTCCGCCAGGACCGCCTCCGGTCCGTCGGCCGGGGCCGGGGCGACGCGCGCGTACAGGTGGGCGACGAGTTCGCCGGGCGTGGGGTAGTCGAACAGGAGGGTGGCCGGGAGGCGGGTGCCGGTGAGCGCACCGAGCCGGTTGCGCAGTTCGACGGAGGTCAGCGAGTCGAAGCCGAGGTCCTGGAAGGGCCGGTCCGGTTCGACGTCGGCCGGGTCCAGGTGACCGAGGACGGTGGCGATCTGACCGCGCACCAGTTCCAGCAGTGCTTCCCGGCCCTCCGCCGGGGTCAGTCCGGACAGCCGCTGGGTGAGGTCCGCGGCGGCGGCCGCCGTCCCGGCCGCCGGGGCCGTACGGGGGGACGCCACCCGGATCAGTGACCGGAACAGCGGCGGGACCTCGCCGAGGGACCGCAGGGTCCCCAGGTCCAGCCGCACGGGCAGGACCGCGGCTCCCGCGTCGGCGGTGCGGAGCGCGTCGAACAGGGCCAGGCCCCGCTCCGGCTCCATCGGCGGCATGCCCGCCCTGGTCATCCGCGCGATGTCGGCCTCGCCGAGTTCGCCGGTCATGCCGCTGCCCCGGGTCCAGGGGCCCCAGCCGAGGGACAGGGCGGGCAGGCCCTGGTTCCGGCGGTGCCGGGCGAGGGCGTCCAGGAAGGCGTTGCCCGCCGCGTAGTTGGCCTGGCCCGCGTTGCCGAGCGTGCCGGCCACCGAGGAGAACAGCACGAACGCGTCGAGCGGGAGGTCCGCGGTCGCCTCGTGCAGGTGCCAGGCGGCGTCCGCCTTGGGCCGCAGCACGGCGGCGAGCCGCTCGGGCGTGAGGGAGTCGATCATTCCGTCGTCCAGGACGCCCGCCGCGTGGATCACGGCGCGCAGCGGCCGGTCGGCGGGCACCTCGGCGAGCAGCCGGTCGAGGGCGGCGCGGTCCGTCACGTCGCAGGCGGCGACGGTGACCCGGGCGCCCTCCGCCTCGAGTGCGGCGGCGAGTTCACCGGCCCCGTCGGCGGCGGGGCCGCGCCGGCTGACCAGCAGCAGGCTCCGCGCGCCGTGCTCGGCCACCAGGTGGCGGGCGACGGCGGCACCGAGACCGCCGGTCCCTCCGGTGACGAGGACGGTTCCCTCGACGTCCCAGCCGCCCGTGCCCTGCGGCTCGGGCGCGGTGACCCGGACCAGCCGGGGCACGAGCACCCGGCCCTCGCGCACCGCGAGTTGCGGTTCGCCGGAGGCGGGCGCGAGAACGGCGGACGGGAGTACCGCCTCCGTTCCCGTCTCGTTCTCCGTGGCCGTGCCCGGTTCCGTGGCCGTGTCCGGGTTCTCCAGGTCCAGCAGGGTGAACCTGTCGGGGTGTTCCGCCTGGGCCGCCCGCACCAGGCCCCATACGGCGGCCGCGGCCGGGTCGGCTCCGTCGGTCGCGCCCCGGGTGACGACGACCAGGCGGGAGGCGGTGAACCGGTCGTCGGCGAGCCAGGTGCCGAGCGTCTCCAGGACGTGGGCCGTCGCGGTGTGCGCGGCTCGTGCCCGGTCGGCCGGCGCGGTGCCGGTGCGGACGGGCAGGAGGACGACCGGCGGTACCGGGTCCTCCGCCGCCGCGTCGGCCAGGGCCGTCAGGTCCGCGTACCTGTCGGCAACGGCGGCGGCGTTCCGGACGGCCGCGTCGAGGACGCCGTCGTCCGGGCCGATCAGGGCGACCCGCGCGGCCTCGTCCCCGTTTCCGGTCCCAACCGTGGATCGGGCCGCCGGTGCGTGGGACGGTGTGCCCGCCGTCTGCTCCGGCGCCGGGATCCAGTCCAGGGCGAACAGGGAGTCCCGCCCGGTCTCCGCCGCGCCGCCGAGCTGCTCGGCGGAGATCGGGCGGGTCACCAGGGAGGTGACGGTGGCCACGGGGGCGCCGGTGGTGTCGGCGACGGCGATCGCGAGGGTGCCGTCGTCGGCGCGGGAGAGCCGGATACGGACGGCGGAGGCGCCGACCGCGTGCAGGGACACGCCGTTCCAGGAGAACGGCACCCCGCCGCCCTGTGAGGTCCCGCCGTCCTGCGGCGAGTCGCCGTCGGTGGCGGTGCCGGCCAGTGCGGTGGCGTGCAGTGCGGCGTCGAAGAGCGCCGGGTGCAGGCCGTACGCGCCGCCGTCGGTGCCGTCGGGCAGGGCGACCTCGGCGAACACCTCGGCGTCGCGCCGCCAGGCGGCCCGCAGGCCCCGGAACACCGGCCCGTAGGTGAAGCCGGAGTCCTCGAAGCGTTCGTACAGGCCGTCGGTGCCGAGCGGTTCGGCCTTCTCGGGCGGCCAGACGGACGCGTCGAAGTCGGTGGCGGCAAAGGCCGCCGGGCCGGTCGCGAGGGTGCCCTGGGCGTGTGTCGTCCAGGTGGCCCCGGGGTCGTCGGCGGGACGGGAGTGGATGCCCAGGGAGCGGCGGCCGGAGTCGTCGGGGGCGCCGATGCCGACCTGGAGCCGGACCGTGCCCCGGGCGGGGAGGACCAGCGGTGCGGCGAGGGTGAGTTCCTCCACCAGCTCGCAGCCCAGGGAGTTCGCGGCGTGCACCGCCAGCTCCAGCAGGGCGGTGCCGGGGACGAGGACGGCGCCCATGACGACGTGGTCGGCGAGCCAGCCGTGCGTGCCGACCGACAGCCGTCCGGTGAACAGGTGGCCGTCGGATCCGGCGAGTTCGACCATGCCGCTGAGCAGCGGGTGGTCGGCGGGCGCCAGACCGGCGGCCTCCGCCCCCGCGCCCAGGCGCATCTCCGTGGGCCAGAAACGGCGCCGCTGGAAGGCGTACGTGGGCAGGGCGACCCGGCGGGCGCCCAGGCCGGCGAAGAACGCGGCCCAGTCGACGGGCACGCCGTGGCCGTGCAGCCGGGCGAGGGCGTCGACCAGGGCGGTCTCGCCGGGGGTGGCACGCCGCTGGGCGGCGACGGTCACGGCGTGCTCGGGCAGCGTCTCGCGCGCCATGGCCGAGGTGACGCCGTCGGGGCCGAGTTCCAGGAACCGGGTGACGCCCTGTTCGTGCAGGGTGTGCACCCCGTCGGCGAAGCGGACGGCCTCGCGGACGTGCCGTACCCAGTAGTCGGCGGAGCACAGCTGGTCCGCGGTGGCGAGGGCTCCGGTCAGGTTGGAGACGACGGGCAGGGCGGGCGGCCGGGGCGAGAGCCGCTCCAGCACGGTCCGGAACTCCTCCAGCATCGGTTCCATCAGCGGGGAGTGGAACGCGTGCGACACCCGCAGGGCGGTCGTACGGCGGCCCTGCTCCCGGAAGACCGCGGTCACCTTCTCCACGTCCTCCGCGACACCCGACACCACGACGGAGGCGGGGCCGTTGACGGCGGCGACACCGACGCCGTCGGTGAGGTACGGCAGTACCTCGGCCTCGGTGGCCTGCACCGCCGCCATGGCACCGCCGGCGGGCAGCGCCTGCATCAGCCGGCCGCGGGCGGCGACCAGCGCGCAGGCCTCCTCCAGGGTGAAGACCCCGGCGACGTGGGCCGCGGTGATCTCGCCGATGGAGTGCCCCGCCACGTATTCGGGGACGACGCCGAACGACTCGGTGAGCCGGTACAGGGCCGTACCGAGGGCGAAGAGGGCGGCCTGGGTGTAGGCGGTGCCGTTCAGGGTGCCCTCGTCGTCGCCCCAGACGACCTCGCGCAGCGGCCGGTCCAGGTGTTCGTCCAGTCCGGCGCAGGCCGCGTCGAAGGCCTCGGCGAACACCGGGAACCGGTCGTACAGGTCCCGGCCCATGCCGAGCCGCTGCGATCCCTGGCCCGGGAAGAGGACGGCGAGCAGTCCTTCGCGGGCCGTGGTGGCCGGCTCCTCGCCCCGCGCGACCGCGCCCAGGGCCGCCAGCAGCCCGTCGCGGTCCGCGCCGACGACCGCGACGCGGTGTTCGAACGCCGCGCGGGTGGTGGCCAGCGAGTACGCGATGTCCAGCGGGCGCGGCGCATCCGCACCGGCCGCCCCGGCCTCCTCGACGTGCGCCAGCAGATGTTCGGCCTGGGCGCGCAGGGCGTCCTGGCCGCGCGCCGACAGCAGCCACGGTACGACCGCGGCCGGCGCCGGGTCCGCGTCGTCCGCCCCGCCGGGGGCGGCGGGCGCCGTCGGCGCCGCGGCAGGTGCCTGCTCGACGATGACGTGGGCGTTGGTTCCGCTGATGCCGAAGGAGGAGACGCCGGCGCGGCGCGGGCGGCCGGTGCCGGTCCACTCCCGCTGCTCGGTCAGCAGCGCGACGGACCCGGTGGTCCAGTCGACCTGGTCGCTGGGCGCGTCCACGTTGAGGGTGGCGGGCAGCACACCGTGCCGCATCGCCATCACCATCTTAATAACGCCCGCGACGCCGGCGGCTGCCTGCGTGTGGCCGATGTTGGACTTCACCGAGCCGAGCCACAGGGGGCGTTCCCCGGGCCGGTCCTGGCCGTAGGTGGCGAGCAGTGCCTGGGCCTCGATCGGGTCGCCGAGCGTGGTGCCCGTGCCGTGCGCCTCGACCGCGTCGATCTGGTCGGCGGCGAGCCGCGCGTTGGCGAGGGCCTGCCGGATCACGCGGCGCTGGGAGGGCCCGTTGGGGGCCGTGAGCCCGTTGCTGGCGCCGTCCTGGTTGACGGCGGAGCCCCGGACCACGGCCAGCACCTCGTGCCCGTTGCGCAGCGCGTCGGACAGCCGCTCGACCACCAGGAAGCCCGCGCCTTCGGAGAAGCCGGTGCCGTCGGCCGCCGCGGCGAACGACTTGCACCGTCCGTCGGGCGCGAGCCCGCCCTGCCGGCCGAACTCGACGAACACACCGGGCGTGGCGAGCACGGTGACACCGCCGGTGACGGCGAGCGAGCAGTCGCCCTGCCGCAGTGCCTGCACCGCGAGGTGCAGCGCGACCAGGGAGGACGAGCAGGCGGTGTCCACGGAGACCGCCGGGCCCTCGAGGCCGAGCTTGTAGGCGATGCGGCCGGTGACGACGCTGCCGTTGCCGTCGCTGCCGGGGTAGTCGTGGTACATCACGCCGGCGAAGACACCGGTGCGGCTGCCCTTGAGCGAGCCGGGGTCGATGCCCGCGCGCTCCAGCGCCTCCCAGGACAGCTCCAGCGCCAGCCGCTGCTGCGGGTCCATCGCCAGTGCCTCGCGGGGCGAGATGCCGAAGAACCCGGGGTCGAAGTCGGCCGCCCCGTCGAGGAAGCCGCCCTCCCGCGCGTAGTAGCCGTCGGGGTGCCTGGCCTCCGGGTCGCGCAGCATCGACAGGTCCCATCCCCGGTCCTCGGGGAACGGGGTGATGGCGTCCGCGCCGTCCGTCACCAGCCGCCACAGGTCCTCGGGCGAGGTCACTCCGCCCGGGTAGCGGCAGGCCATCCCGACGATGGCGATCGGCTCGTGCCGGGCGGCGGTGAGCCGTCGGTTGTCCCGGCGCAGCCGCGCGGTCTCCGCGCGGGCGGCGCGCAGGGCGTCGGGGGTCGCGGGGGCTTCGGGGGCTTCGGAGAGGAGTACGTCCTGGGCGGTGCCGACGGTGCCGTCCGGTCCGCCGTCCAGGTCGGTGTCGTGCTCCTCCCCATCCGCGACGGCCTCCGCGTGCGCCGCCTCTCCGTCCTCGTCGGCGAGTTCGAGGAGGACGTCCATCAGACCGGCGTCCCGCAGGCGCCTGGTCGGGATCGACCGCAGTGCGCGGCGGATGCCGTCCTCTCCGGCGTCGCCGTCCGCGTCGTCGCCGGACGCCGGGTACGCGGCGGCCAGTTCGGCCTCCACGAACTCGGTGACGGCGAGGGCGTTGGGGTGGTCGAAGACCAGGGTCGCGGGGAGTCGGAGTCCGGTGAGGTGGTTGAGCTGGTTGCGCAGTTCGGTCGCGGCGAGCGAGTCGAAGCCCAGCTCCTGGAAGGCCCGGTCGGGTCCGATCGCCTCGGCCGAACCGTGTCCCAGCACGGCCGCCACCTGCGAGCGCACCAGTTGCAGCACGGTGCGGCGCCGTTCGGCGGCCGGAAGGGCCGCCAGCCGCTGGGCGGGGGGCTCCTCCCCCGCCGCTCCGACGGTCTCGGTTGCGGCGGCGCGGCGTGTGGTCGGGGTGAGGGCGCGGAGGAGAGCGGGGACCTCGTCGGTACGGGTGCGCAGGGCGGCGGTGTCGACCCGCAGCGCAACGACCGTCGCCTCACC
>NZ_JBHYVC010000121.1:0-6055 GCF_042749965.1 Streptomyces sp. NPDC059454
TCGATTCCCAGCAACCCCTCGCCGGTCTCCCAGTCCCACGCGGATTCCACAGAGTCCCGCTCACCTTCCCTTGTCGTGCGGACTCGGTTCCGTCGTAATGATGTGCCGCACCTGCCGACGGGCTGCCGCCTCGCGCGTTTCAAAGCCACCCGTCACGGATCGAGGCCGTCCTCCAGGGCATGAGCAAGCGAACGGAACGCCGTCCTGCCCGCGGCCGAAGCACCGGAGTCCGGACGGAGTACCTCGGGCAAGCAGGCCGCCCGCCACATCCTGAAGACCACGGCCGCTGTGGTGTGCTCAACCTGGTTCGCCAGCAGGACACCGATGTCCAGTGCCTCCGCGATTTCCCGTACGGAGTCGTCGGCGGTCCTCTGCCCGACGACAGTGGCAGTCACCATCGCTTGCAGCAGCCGGGTGAGCTGAAGATCCGCGCCCATGCGGCACATGCGCCGTACCGCGCGAGGCTGTTCCAGGTCTTCGAGCCGTGGCGTGATCTCCTCGATGCCGCCGGCCCACAGCAGCAACGAGGGGGCTGTGACGGGGTGCTCGCTGAGCCAACCGAGTTCGTCCGCGATCGCCATACTCGGCTCGGAGAACCGCCCGATCTCGCGCACGAGCTTCAGGAGCCGGTCCACCTCGTTCCGATGACGGCTCAACCAGCCGGCCACCGAGGCCCGCGCGACCTCCCACGTTCCCGTGGCGGCCACGGCTCCGATTTCGACGACACCGCCCAGTGGGCCGAAGATCTCGCGAGCGAGTACCTGTTCCGGAACCGAGGAGTCGTTCACTGTCGTCGCGCGTTTCCTCGTGCCTTTCCTGAAGCTCGACGGAAAGGCCGATCCGTCGCTCCTCAGGAACGTCGGCCTCGCAGGGCCTTCCATGCGTCACCAAGCCTCTCTCATCCTGAATAGTCACAGGTCAGCGGGGGAGGACGGATGGCTTGGACGATTCGGCTGACGCGTCGGGGAGAGCAGCGGGTTCGCCGTAGGAGCCGCCAGGTTCCGAGTGGGGCGAGCGTCTCGTTCTCACGCAGAGGGGAAAAGACGTGCCGGTGTCCTTCCCGCCCGGTACCGGCCTCGAAGAACCGCGAGTGCACCTCGGGCTCACCCGTACGGATTCACGGAGAACTCAGGCTGCTCACCAGGGAAGTCGACGGGGAAGAACGGAACACGCAGTACTCCCGTGAGCAGGTCGAAAATCGTGGCGGTCGAGCTCCCCGTGGAGACGACTGCCCCCAGCTGACCGGCTTGGATGATCACGGTTGGCCAGTCGGCGGGGTCTCCCCTGGTGATCCATGCCAGCAGATCGGCATTGTCCGTGACCCCCCACTGGACGAGGTCGTCGGGACCGGCCTGATACTTGTCCAGCGTACGGCTGAGCTCGGTCAGTGCCTTGCCCCGGAGAATGGCGCGCATCTGCTCAGTGCGCTCGGTGATGTCGAGATGGCTGTTGAGTGCGCCGTCCGCGAAGACCCACAAGAACTCGTCGAAGCAACCGGCTCCATAGGTGCCGGTCAAATCCTTGTGACTGACCGGAACGGTCAGGTCCCCCGTTCCGCGCGTCACTGTCCGGACAGGCACGGAATCACCTGGAGGGGGACACAGCGCCTTGAGTCGGGACAATTCTTCGCCGAGATATGTGTCCTCCATAGGAAAATCCCTCTCACAAGTTGGGCAATCTTCTGCTGAACGACCATCCGAAATCGTCGACAGCCTCGATGAGGATGTCACTGGGGACATCTCCCCCGTTCGCATACTCGGGAGTTACGCTCATGGTGACAGTGTTCCCCGAAGACCTGACGTGAGCGGCTATGAGGTCCTCGGCGTCGGAGATGGGTCCGTTGTTCTGGGCGCTTCCCTGCGTGACGATGTTCCGCATGTCCCTGCCGTCACCACCGAACTGCTGTCCGATCAGGTGCCCGCGTGAATGTCCGGCAGGCCCACCCTGGAATCCGGGAGGCGCGTACCGGGCACCACGCCCCGGCGGACTGCCGATGAGTCCGGCAGCGGCATCGTCCAGCGTCTGAGGCGTCACAACGGCGTAGGCAGGGCCTCGCTGTCCATTGGGCGCGATTTCGCTGTAATAGGGACTCAGACCGAGAAGGTCGACTCCGGTGTGCGGGTTGGCCACGTATGCGACCGGGTTGGGCGCTGGGGCCAGACCAAGGGGGTCCGGCGTCAGGTACCGGGCCGTCTCGGGATCGTAGTGCCTGAAGTAGTTGTAATGCAGTCCGGTCTCGAAATCGTAGTACTGCCCGGGAAAACGGAGCGGCGTATAGGCGGAGGCGTCGGCATTCCAGGCCGTGAGGCCCCACAGTGTGGCGCGTTTGCGCCACACGACATCACCTCCCTCGTCGATCAGTTCCGTCGGCGTACCGACGAGATCAGTGACGATGGAAAAGAACCGGGAGTCGATTTCCTCCCGAGACGCGTCCGCGGCAAGAATGCGCTCCGTCTGCGTGATCGGCTGGAATCCGTCGTAGTCCCACGTCGTCACCACCGAAGGAGAGCCGGGCCCCGCGCCGGCCGCCTGCTCGCACAGGACGACTCCGTCCCAGGTGAAGTCGGTCTGCTCCACGACACTCTCGCCGTCGGGAGCCAATCGTTGTTTGGCGACACGCCGACCCAACGGGTCGTAGAGATAGCGCCAGCAGGTACCGTCCGGCGTCCTGACGGATATCAGTCTGTTTTCCGGGTCCCAGGTATAGCGCCAGGTTTCGCACCTACCGGAGAGGTGCTTCTTCTGACGTTGCACGACGCGGCCCAAGCCGTCGTACGAGTAGCGCGTGCGGCCCGCGCGACTGATCCGGGTCCCGGTGTAGGTGCGCGGGCCGGTCGCCTCCGAGCCGGGATGACGAGCCGGCCAGGATGCCGCCGTCAAATTTCCCGCCTCGTCGTAGGCATAGCGCTCGGTCCAGTTCTCGGCACTCACAGCCGTGACCCGGTGTGCGGCATCGAGGTCGAACCGGCGACTCCCTGAACGGGAGTCCTGTACGCCGACAAGGTTTCCGTCCTCGGCGTACGCGTACGCGCGGTGCATCCGCCCGTCGTCTCCGCTTGTGAGCCTCTGTTCCGCCAACCGCCCCAGGGCGTCGTACGTCTGAGTGAAGACGGTACTGTCGCCCATCCGCCGGACGGTCTCCAGGCCCGACCAGTCGTACTCGAAACGTACGTCGCGGCCGGAGGCGTCAAGCCGTGAGCGGTTCCCCACCTCGTCGTACGTCCATGTGCTCGTGGCCCCGGACGGCGTCGTGCGGCGGGAAACACGTCCCAGCCGGTCGTACTCGTAGGTCAGTCGCCTCCCATTGACCTTCTGACACGTGACCTGTCCGTTGGCGTCGCGCGCAAGGACCAACTCCACCTCGGGCGCTGTCGCCGCGGTCATGTGCCGATTCGTGTCGTAGACGAACCGGGTCACCCGGTCGCCACTGCGCTTCTGCACCAGGTTGCCGACGGCGTCGTAGGAGTAATGGAGGGTCTGCCCGAGCATGTCGGTGCGTGAGGTGAGGCGTCCGGCGGCGTCATGGGTGTACGTGAGAGTGCGCCCGTCGAAGTCCGTCTCCGCCACCAGGCGCCCTGCGGCATCATGCTCGTACGTCCACGCCAGTCCCTGCGGGCTGAGAACCTGGACGAGACGCAGGCTGTGATCGTGGACGAACTCGTAACGCACCCCATCGGGGCCTGTTCGCGCCGAAGGCAGATCGAAGTGGGTGTACTCGAAGGACGTAATGGCACCGGCAGGGGTGGTGTGGCTGACGCAGTTGCCCTCCCCGTCGTACGCCCAGGACTCAACGGCACCGTCAGGGGTGATCAGCTGGGTCAGGTGACCCTCGACCGTCCAGCTCAGGCGAGTACTCCCACCCAGTGGATCGACGTATTCGACGATCCTGCCGAAGGCGTCCCGCCTCCACGTGGTCATGGCGCCGAGGGCGTCTGTGGTGGCCACGGGCAGCCCGGCGGCATCGCAGCGCACGGTCCGGGTTCCACCCAAGGCGTCGACCACCTCGGTCACGGCCCCTGTCGTGTCGTAGGTGAACCGCGTGGTGCCTCCCGCCGGGTCCGTCATGGCCGTGCAGTTGCCACGCTCGTCGTACGTCCGGCGCCAACTGCGACCGTCGGGCCGGCCTATGACCGTCAGCAGCCCCTCGACGCCGTACTCGAAGCTGAAGATCTCTCCGTCCGACCGGATGACCTCCGTGGGACGACCGGCCTCGTCGCGGTTGATCGTCGTACGGCCACCGAGCTCGTCCGTCCTGGAAATGACGTGATGGTGATCGTCGTAGACCGTGTGCACCACGCCTCCCAGGGGATCGACGTCTGCGACGACCTGGCTGTTGTCGTTGACGACGAAGCGGGTTGTCTCGCCTTCGGCAGTGGTGAGTGTCGTGATACGGCGGTCGGGCCATCGGACTGAATCGAGACCCTCGTAGTCGAGCGTGATGGTGATGTGTCCGGCCTCGCCTCCCTCGGCGACGCAGCGATCCCGGTCGTCGTACGAGTACGAGTAGCGACTGTTGTTCGTGTCCGTCCAGGACGTGACACGCAGCCGTTCGTCGTAGGTGAACCGCAAAGGCAGACCGGAGGAGTTGTATATCTCCGTGAGGTTGCCGTCCCAGTAGCCATAGCGCTTGAGGACGATGTCGGAGCCGTCATCGGCCGCGTGCGCCAGGCTCAGGGCAGTGACACGTCCACCGTCGGTGGTGAGTTTGATGTGGTAGCCGGCGGAGTGCCGTACCGCCAGTGGAACACCGTCGTCGCTGTAGTCGAAGGTGATCGTTCGCTGGTTGCGGTCGGTGATGCGGGCGGGGAGGGCGACGCCACGAACAGCTGGGGTGAAGTGGCTGGCTTGACCTGTCAGAGGGTCGTCGATCCGGTAACCACCATCGCCCAGCCAAGTCAGCGGCCTTCTCGGGCCGGCCTCGGGTAGCACCGGGGTGTGCGGTGCCACGGGCTGGGCGTACACGAGCAGCAGGCCGTCGTCGGTGACGAAGACGATGCCTTCATCGTCGATCTCGAGGCGCTGGTCGACGGTGGAAGACCAGGTCGGACCGAACCACCAGCCACACCTGTAATCGGACGCGACACGGCGAGTGAAGGACAGCGGAAGGTCCCCAGGGAGTTCCACATCGACCTGCGGCAAGTACATGGCTCCAGTGGCCATGTCAACAGGGTCACTCCCCCGGGAACGGACGACGCTCCGTACCCGGTTGTAGGCGCCTCTCGGACCATTCGCCACCATGCTTCTCGCACTCCTGCCCAGTCCCTTGACCCCGAGGGCCATGCCCTTGAGGCCGGTCTTGCCGAGGGCCTTGAGCCCCTTGGCGAGTCCGCCGAGGCTGGTGAGGCCCTTCATGCCGGGGATGCAGTCCAGCGCGGCCAGGCCGACATCCCATAGAGAGGCTTGGCCTTTGGAGTATTTGTAGAGGGTGTCGGCGAGCACCACGAGTGCCGCGATGAGCACGATCGCCCCGAGGATGGGCCCGCCGATGATCAGGGCGACGATGCCGACGACCGCGACGACGATCTTGCAGGCGGCGACGATGCTGTCCCAGTTGTCGACGAACCAGTCGCCGACCTCCTCCCACCACGACCGGTTCTGGATGCCCGCGTCGGAGGCCTCGTCGATCTTCGACTTGGCGTCCCGCGCGGCCTCCTCGCGCATCGTGCGCGCGTCCTCGGCCATCTTCTTCGCCGCCGCGAGCGCGTCCTGCGCGGCGCTCACGTCCGACTGGGCTTTGTCCTGGGCGGACTTGGCGCTCCGCACGTCCCGGGTCGCGGCCCGCACCTTCGCCTCGTCGGGCTTGTCCGCGTCCGACTTCGACCCGGTGGGATCGTCCTTGTACTTGTCGGCCTCCTTCGTCGCCCGGCCCACCCACGACTCCGCCGAGGTCAGCTTCGACTGCGCGGAGGACAGGTCGGCGCGGGCCTCGCGCGCCTTGGCCAGCGCCCTGTCCGCCAGGGCCTGGGCGCGCTCCAGCTTCGGCCAGTAGTCCGCGAGCGCGTCACCGCACATCCCGTACGACTTCTCCAGCTTCCGCAGGTTCTTCGGAACCCCG
>NZ_JBHYVC010000122.1:0-5455 GCF_042749965.1 Streptomyces sp. NPDC059454
CCCCCGGTGATCCAGCGGCCGGTGAAGTGGTCGACCACTCGGGTGCCCACGCGCGGGCCGGGGACGAGGAGGGTGGCCCGGAAGCCGCCGCGGGTGTGCTCGCCGGGGTCGGCGAAGAGGTCGAGGTCGGCCTCCATGAAGTCCAGCCACTTCCCGGTGAGCGGGAACCACGCCTTGTAGACGGACTCCTTGGCGCTGAACAGCAGCCGGTCCCAGTGCACGGCGGGCAGCTCCTCGGCCAGTGCGCCGATCCGCGCCGTCTCCTGCGACAGCGCCACGGAGGGCAGGACGCCCTCGGGCAACGGAGCGTGGGGCTCCGCGTCGATGCCGAGGGACGCCAGGTCGGCGGCGCGCACCAGGGCGGCGGCGCAGTAGCCCTGGCAGTGGGTCATGCTGCCGGCCAGCCCGTCGGGCCAGACGGGGGCGCCCCGCTCACCGGGCAGCACCGGCCGCGCGGGCACGCCCAGCTTGTCCATGGCGCGGCGGGCGCAGGAGCGCACGGCGGTGAACTCCCGGCGGCGTTTGAGGACGGCGCGCTCCAGCAGCGCCTCCTCCTCGGGATACAGCGGGGCGTCGACGCCCTCGTCACCGTAGGCCTCGACGGCGACCACCGTCTGCGGCAGCAGTTCCTCGATCATCGCTCCTCCTCCCGCGGCACGATCCGCCGCAGCCGCCCCGGAGGCTGCTCCCGCTTGCGCCACTCGCGCGGGTAGCCCACCGACACCTCCTCGAAGCGGACGCCGTCCTGCCGGGTGCTCCGGGGGATGTGCAGATGACCGTAGACCATGGTGTGGACGGGGAACCGCCGGTGCCAGTCGTCGGTGAGCACGGTGCCGCACCACATGGCGAACTCGGGGTACCACAGGACGTCCGTCGGATGGCGGTGCAGCGGCCAGTGGTTGACCAGGACGAGCGGCAGTCCGTCCGGCACCTCCGCCAGCCGGCGTTCGGTCCCGGCGACCCGGGCCCGGCACCAGGCCTCCCGACTCGGGTACGGGTCGGGGTGCAGCAGCTGCTCGTCGGTGCAGACGACCCCGGTGCCGTGCGCGTACTCCAGTCCCTCGTCCTTGGTGGCGCACCCGGGCGGCAGGAACGAGTAGTCGTACAGCAGGAACAGCGGTGCGACGGCGACCGGGCCGCCGGGGCCGTCCCAGACGGGGTACGGGTCCTCGGGTGTGACCACCCCGAGGTCGCGGCACCGTTCGACCAGGTGGTCGTAGCGGGCGACGCCGCGCAGCGTGACCGGGTCGCTCGGATGCGTCCACAGCTCGTGGTTGCCGGGCGCCCAGACGACCTTGGCGAACCGGCCGGCCAGGGTCTTGAGGGCCCAGCCGACGTCCTCCACGGTCTCCGCGACGTCACCGGCCACGATCAGCCAGTCCTCGTCCGACTCGGGCCGCATCCGTTCGACCAGCGCACGGTTCTCGGCGTAACCGATGTGCAGGTCGCTGATGGCCCACAGCTGTCCGCCCCCGTCTGTCCCCGCCATCACCCGTCGCTCCTTCAGCCGTCCCGAACGCCACCACGAGATCACATCCGTGCCGCCGGAACAAGCACACCCCGTCCCTGGATGTGGTACGGGAACAGCCGCCGAAGCCGTATAGTCTGCCCCGACACCACCGCCGTGAAACGCCCTTCGCACAGGGCGGTTTGGTGACCCTCCATACTCCTGCCCGGGCAACGGGCCGCCGAGCCCTGCCCGCGAACCCCGGAAGGCGGCCTGCATGGTCTCTCGCGTACGCGTCTGGCTCAACCGCACGTACGCGGAGAACGTGTTCTTCATGGATCAGCTGCGGAGAAATCCCGGCGACCGGGCCGTCGAGATCCACGCCACCCATGGCGATCCCGACTCCCCCGTGCTGGCCGCCGCCGACACCGCCGAGCTGGAGCCCGAGGGGCTGTCCCCGGCGGCGTACGTCGAGTACGCGCTCGCCCAGTGCGAGCGGCGCGGCATCGACGTGTTCGTGCCCCGGCTGCACCAGGCGGCGATCGTCGCGCACCGCGCCGAGTTCGCGGCGGTCGGTACGGCGCTGCTGGCGCCGCCGCCCGAGGCCGTGGCCGTGTTCCACGACAAGGTGATCGCCTATGAGGCGGTCCAAGCGATCGGGGTGCCCGTGCCGCCGTGGTGGCGGGTCCGCAGTGCGGACGAACTCGTGGCGGTGGTCGACGAGTTGGAGGCACGCGGGTACCGGGCCTGTTTCAAGCCCGCCTCCGGCGCGGGCGGGGTGGGCTTCCGCGTGATCACCCGCGCGCCCTTCTCGCTCACCCAGCTGAGCGGCTTCCCGAGCCCGTACGTGCCGCTCGGCCTGGTGCTGGACGCTCTGCGGGGGGCCGACGAGCCGGTGGACTGGCTGGTGATGCCCCGGCTGGAGCAGCCCGAGGTGTCGGTGGACTGCCTCACCGGGACCGACAACCGGATCCGGCTGGCGGTGGGGCGCACCAAGAACGGCCGGCGCAGGGGCTTCACGCTGCACGAGCGGTGGCTGGAGCCGGCCCGGCGGATCGCGGAGGGCTTCGGACTGCACCACCTGTCCAACATCCAGTTCCGGATGCTGGACGGGCGGCCCGTGCTCATGGACGTCAACACCCGGCCGGCGGGCGGGCTGCACCAGCTGTCGCTGTGCGGGGTGAACGCCCCGTGGGCCGCCGTGCGGCTGGCGCTCGGCGAGGACCCGGGCGAGATGGCGCCGCCGTTCCTGGGCCAGGACTACACGGTGGTGTCGGGTCCGCGTCCGCTGTTGCCGGTGACGCTGCCGCAGCAGCGTGCCGACCTGCCCGCGCCCGCGCTCGGGGCCGTACCGGCTCCGGCCGCGTCCGTGGAGGCGCGCACGGCGACCGGGACGCCCGCGTAGAAAAACTCCGGGAAATTTCCGCCGGGGGTGTATCAGGAGCCGGGCCGCGTGCTCTTGATGGTGAAGGCGACTTGGGGAAGCCGCCGGGGGGAAGCACGGGGGAACGGGGGGCTCGGGTCGGTCGGTCGCTGTCACGGGGGGCGACCGGCCGACCCGAAGCCGTGCCCACCGGCTATCCGAGGTAGGCGAGGCCGGGGTGGACGGCGGTGTAGCCGTCGAGGAGACGGCGGGCCACGTTCACGGAGTCCACGAGCGGATGCAGCGCGAACGCCTTGACGGCCGTCGCGCGGGAACCCGACCGGGCGGCGGCGAGCACCTCGCGCTCGACGGCCTTGACGGCGCAGACCAGACCGGTGGCGTGGTCGGGCAGCGGGTCGACGGAGACGGGGTGCGCGCCACTGGCGTCCACCAGGCAGGGGACCTCGATCACGGCCTCCGCGTCCAGCGGTGCCAGGGTGCCGCGGTTGCGGACGTTGAGGATCAGGGTGGCGCGTTCGTCGCGGGCGATCGCCCGCATCAGGGCGAGCGCCACGTTCTCGTAGCCGCCGGACAGGTCCTCGGCCTCGCGTTCGCCCGCGCCCGCCGCCTCCCGGTTCTCGGCCATGTAGGTGGCCTCGCGTTCGGCGCGGGTACGGTTCCACAGGTCCAGGGCGGGGACGCCGGGGTCGGCCGCCCCGGCGTAGAACCGTGCCTGCTGGTCGCGCAGGAACGCGCCCCGGGTCCGCTCCGCCTCCTGGTAGGCGTGTACGGCCTCACGGTTGAAGTAGTAGTAGTGCAGGTACTCGTTGGGGATCGCGCCCAGGGACCGCAGCCAGTCGGTGCCGAAGAGCCTGCCCTCCTCGAAGGAGCCGAGCAGGGCGGGGTCGGCGAGCAGGCGCGGGAGTTCGTCGCGGCCGGCGACCCGCAGGCCGCGCACCCAGCCGAGGTGGTTGAGGCCGACGTAGTCGACCCACGCCTCCCGCGGCCGCGCGCCGAGCACCCGGGCGATACGGCGGCCGAGGCCGACCGGTGAGTCGCAGATGCCGATGACGCGGTCACCGAGGTGGCGGGACATGGCCTCGGTGACCAGGCCGGCGGGGTTGGTGAAGTTGATGACCCAGGCGTCGGGGGCGAGGCGGGCCACCCGCCGGGCGATGTCGACGGCGACGGGCACGGTGCGCAGACCGTAGGCGATGCCGCCCGCGCCGACCGTCTCCTGGCCGAGCACGCCCTCGGCGAGGGCGACCCGTTCGTCGTGCGCCCTGCCTTCGAGGCCGCCCACGCGGATCGCGGAGAAGACGAAGCCGGCGCCGCGCAGCGCCTCGTCGAGGTCGGTGGTGACGGTCACCTCGGGCGCGTCGGGCACACCGGCGGCCCGCTCGGCCAGCACCCGGGCGATCGCGCGCAGCCGCCCGGCGTCCACGTCGTGCAGGACGACACGGGTCACCCGGCCCTCGGCGCGGTCCCCGAGCAGCGCCCCGTACACCAGCGGCACACGGAATCCCCCACCGCCCAGAATCGTCAGCTTCACATCCGCACCTTCCCACCACGACGAACCGGGACGACCCTACTCGCGGCGCGACCGCGCCGGGTACGCTCCGCCGACCCGACCCGCTGGAGGACAGCCGGCCATGACCAGCCGCTCCGCGCCCGACCGCCTGCTGTCCGTGCTCGCCGCCTTCGACCACGGACACCCGGCGCTGACGCTGACGGACATCAGCCGCCGGGCCGGGCTCTCGCTGACCACCGCGCACCGGCTCGTGGGCGAGCTCACCCGGTGGGGCGCGCTGGAACGGGACACGTCGGGGACGTACCACGTCGGGCTGCGGCTGTGGGAACTGGCCGCGCTCGCCCCGCGCGGGCCGGCGCTGCGGCAGGCCGCGCTGCCGTACCTGGAGGACCTGTACGAGGCGACGCACGAGAACGTGCAGCTGGCGGTGCGCGACGGGAGCGACGTCGTCTACACCGAGTGGCTGTCGGGGCGCTCGGCGGTCGGCGTGCACATCCGGGTCGGCGCCCGCTGGCCGCTGCACGCCACCGGGGTGGGCCTCGCCCTGCTCGCGCACAGCGACCCCGGCTTCCAGGAGGAGTACTGCGCGGGCCCCCTCGCCTCCTTCACCCCGTACACGATCACCGAACCGAACCTGCTGCGGCGGGTGCTGGCCGAAGTACGGCGCTCGGGCGTCGCGGTGAGCGACCGCCAGGTCACCCCGGACGCGCTGTCGGTGGCGGCGCCCGTGCGCGGCCCCGACGGCACGGTGAGCGCCGCGGTGTCGGTCGTCGTCCCCCGCTCCGACGCCCGGATCCCCGCCCTGACCCCGGCCCTGCGCCTCGCCGCCCGCGGCATCTCCAGGGCCCTGGGCTGGCGCCCGGCCGCCCCGGCGCGGGGCGGAGGCGTCTGAAGGACCCTCTTCCTTCCACGGCCCGGCCCCCGCCCACGGCTCACCGACAGTCTCAAGCCCACGGCCGACCCCCGCCCACGGCTCACCGACAGTCTCAAGCCCGCGGCCGACCCCCGCCCACGGCTCACCGACGGTCTCGGGCCCGCGGCCGACCCCGGGCGAAGCGGACTCGCCGGGGATTCGCCCCGCCGCTCCTCCTCGCGCCCTCGCGCCCCCCGCGGG
>NZ_JBHYVC010000123.1:0-5453 GCF_042749965.1 Streptomyces sp. NPDC059454
CGGTTCATGAGCCGGGCCAGGCACGTGGGCAAGATCGTGCTGACGATGCCGCCGCGCTGGAACCCCGACGGCACCGTCCTCATCACCGGCGGCACGGGAGGCCTGGGCCGGGAACTGGCCCGCCACCTCGTGACCGCCCGGGGCGCGCGCCGCCTCCTCCTGGTGTCCCGCCGCGGCATCGAGGCCGAGGGCGCCGCCGAGCTGCGGGACGAACTCGCGGCCGCCGGTGCGGTCGTGGACGTCACCGCCTGCGACATGGCCGACCGGCAGGCGGTCGAGGCCCTGCTTGCCGGCATCGACACCGCGCACCCGCTGACCGCGGTCGTCCACGCGGCCGGTGTGCTGGACGACGGTGTGGTGACGTCGCTGTCGGCGGAGCGGGTCTCGGAGGTGCTGCGGCCGAAGGTCGACGCCGCCTGGCACCTGCACGAGCTGACCCGGGACCTGGACCTCGCCGCCTTCGTCATGTTCTCCTCGGTGTCCGGTGTGATGGGCAGCGTCGGCCAGGGCAACTACGCGGCGGCCAACGTCTTCCTGGACGCCCTCGCCCAGCAGCGGACCGCCGCCGGCCTGCCCGCCCTCTCCCTGGCCTGGGGCGCCTGGGCGCAGAGCGCCGGCATGACCGGCACCCTCTCCGATGCCGACATGCAGCGCATCGCCGCGTCCGGCGCCGCCCCGATCCCCGTCGAGCGCGGCCTCGCCCTCTTCGACACCGCCACCGGCTCCGCCGAGGCGCTCGTCGTCCCCATCGGCTCCACCGGCGGTGACCTGCGCATCCCGGGCGAGGTGCCGCCGCTGCTGCGCAACCTGGTGCGCGGCACCCGGCGCGCTGCCGCCACCGCCGTCGGCGGCGCGAGCACCGCCGCCGACCTGACGCGCCGCCTCCTGGCCCTCCCCGAGGACGAGCGCGCCCGCCACCTCGTCGAACTGGTGCGGGTCGAGGCCGCCGCCGTGCTCGGCCACTCCTCGCCCAAGGCCATCGAACCCGGCCGCGAGTTCCGCGAACTCGGCTTCGACTCGCTCACCGCCGTCGAACTGCGCAACCGCCTCACCACCGCCACCGGCCTGCGGCTGACCGCCACGCTCGTCTTCGACTACCCGACCCCGCACGGCCTCGCCGAGCACCTGGTCGCCGAACTCCTCGACGAACACGGCGACCCGGGCACCCCGCTGGTGGCCGCCGACGTCGCCGACGACCCGGTGGCCATCGTCGGCATGGCCTGCCGCATGCCCGGCGGCATCACCACCCCCGACGAACTGTGGCGGATGCTCGCCGACGGCGAGGACCGCATCACCGCGTTCCCGACCGACCGCGGCTGGGACCTGGACACCCTGTTCGGCGGCGGACACGACAACCGGGGCGTCAGCGCCACCCGCCGCGGCGGCTTCCTGCACGACGTGGGCGGCTTCGACGCCGGCTTCTTCGGGATCTCCCCGCGCGAGGCCCTCGCCATGGACCCGCAGCAGCGCCTGCTCCTGGAGACCTCCTGGGAGGCGTTCGAGCGCGCCGGCATCGACCCGCAGACCCTGCGCTCCAGCGCCACCGGCGTCTTCGTCGGCACCACCGGCCAGGACTACGCGACCCTGGTGATGACCTCCCGCGAGGACGTCGAGGGCCACGCCAGCACCGGCCTCGCCACCAGCGTCATCTCCGGCCGGGTCTCCTACGCCCTCGGCCTGGAGGGCCCGGCCCTCACCGTCGACACCGCCTGCTCCTCCTCCCTGGTCGCCCTGCACCTCGCCGCCCAGTCCCTGCGCAGCGGGGAGAGCTCCCTCGCCCTCGCGGGCGGCGTCACCGTCCTGTCGACCCCGATGAACTTCTCCGGCTTCACCCGGCAGGGCGGCCTGGCCGGCGACGGCCTGTGCAAGGCGTTCGCCGACTCCGCCGACGGCACCGGCTGGTCCGAGGGCGTCGGCATGCTCGTCCTGGAGCGCCTGTCCGACGCCCGGCGCAACGGGCACGAGGTGCTCGCGGTGGTCCGCGGTTCGGCCATCAACCAGGACGGCGCCTCCAACGGCCTCACCGCCCCCAACGGCCCGTCCCAGCAGCGCGTCATCCGGCAGGCCCTGGCGAGCGCCGGACTCACGCCCGCCGACGTGGACGCCGTCGAGGCGCACGGCACGGGCACGACCCTCGGCGACCCGATCGAGGCGCAGGCCCTGCTGGCCACCTACGGCCAGGGCCGCGACCCGGAGCGTCCGCTGCTGCTCGGCTCCATCAAGTCGAACATCGGCCACACCCAGGCCGCCGCCGGTGTCGCGGGCGTCATCAAGATGGTGCTCGCCATGCGCCATGGCACCCTGCCCAGGACCCTCCACGTCGACCGGCCCTCCACCCACGTCGACTGGGAGGCCGGAGCGGTACGGCTCCTCACGGAACCGACCGCGTGGCCGGACACGGACCGGCCGTGGCGCGCGGGTGTGTCGTCCTTCGGCCTCAGCGGCACCAACGCCCACGTCATCCTCGAACAGCCCGAACCGGCCGCGGAGGACCCGGAGCCGGCCACCGCGCCGTCCGTCTCACCGGTCCTGGTGCCGTGGCCGGTCTCGGCACGCTCCGAGGAGGCCCTGCCGGGACAGATCGACCGGGTGACGTCCTTCGACGCCGGGTCCGTCCTGGACGTGGGCTACTCGCTGGCCTCCGGGCGGTCGCTGTTCGAGCACCGGGCGGTGCTCCTCGCGGGCACCGGCCTGGAGGGCGGCGCCCCCGTCGAGGTGGCGCGCGGCCGTGCCGCCGAGCGGTCGCTCGCGGTGCTGTTCTCGGGGCAGGGTTCGCAGCGGGTCGGGATGGGGCGTGAACTGTACGCCCGGTTCCCGGTGTTCGCGCAGGCGCTGGACGCCGTACTGGACCGGCTCGATGCCGGGCTGGATCGTCCGCTGCGTGAGGTGCTGTTCGCGGAAGCCGGCACGCGGGAGGCGGACCTCCTCGACACGACCGGGTTCACGCAGCCCGCGTTGTTCGCGGTCGAGGTGGCGCTGTTCCGGCTGGTCGAAAGCTGGGGTGTGCGGCCGGAGTTCGTGGCCGGTCACTCCGTGGGCGAGATTGCGGCCGCGCACGTCGCCGGGGTCCTGTCCCTGGAGGACGCCTGCACGCTGGTCGCGGCCCGCGCCCGGTTGATGCAGGAACTCCCGGCAGGCGGCGCGATGGTGGCCGTGCAGGCGACCGAGGAGGAGATCGTCCCGAGGCTGACGGACGGCACCGCCCTCGCGGCGGTCAACGGACCGAAGGCGGTCGTCGTCGCGGGCGTGGAGCCCGAAGTCCTCGCACTCACCGCTGAGTTCGAGGCAGAGGGCCGCAAGACGCAGCGCCTGTCGGTCAGTCACGCCTTCCACTCGCCGCTGATGGAGCCGATGCTCGACGCGTTCCGCGCGGTCGCGGAGGGGCTGACGTACGCCGCACCGCGCATCCCCGTCGTCTCCAACGTGACCGGCGGGATCGCCGACGCCGCCCTGCTGTGTTCGGCGGAGTACTGGGTGCGCCACGTCCGTGGCACGGTGCGTTTCGCCGACGGTGTGCGCGCGCTGGCCGGTGCCGGAGCGAACGCGTTCCTGGAGCTGGGCCCCGACGGCGTCCTGACCGGGATGGCCGCGCGGGTGCTGGACGGCGGCGGGGACGTCGTGGCGGTGCCGGTGCTGCGGGGGGACCGCCCCGAGGAGACCGCGCTGCTCACCGCGCTGGCCCGGCTCCACGTCACCGGCGTGGACATCGACTGGGCGCCGTGCTTCGAGGGGACCGGTGCGCGCCGGGTGGCGCTGCCGACGTACGCCTTCCACCACGAGCGGTACTGGCCCCGCCCGGCGGCCCACACCGGTGATGTCACGGGCGCCGGGCTCCGCCCCGCCGAACACCCGCTGCTGGGCGCCGCCACGGCGCTCGCCGCCTCCGAGGGCGTGCTGTTCACCGGGCGTCTGTCGCTCACCACGCACCCCTGGCTGGCGGACCACACCGTCGGCGGCGGCATGGTTCTCTTCCCGGCCACCGGCTTCCTCGAACTGGCCGTGCGCGCCGGTGACGAGGTCGGCTGCGAGTGCGTCGAGGAATTCACCCTCGCCACGCCGCTGCTGCTGCCCGAGGACGGTGCCGTCGTCGTCCAGGTGTGGGTCGGGTCGCCCGACGAGTCCGGCGCACGCAAGGTGAGCCTGTACTCGCGGGCCGCCGACGCGCCGGAGGCGACCTGGACGGAGCACGCGGCCGGCGTGCTCGGCACGGACGCGCGGACCGTCGGCTTCGACGCGAGCGTCTGGCCCCCGCAGAACGCGGTCGCCGCCGACCTGGAAGGCTTCTACGAACGCACCGAGTACGGTCCCGTCTTCCGCACCATCCGCGCCGTGTGGAAGCGCGGCGACGAGGCGTTCGTCGAGGCCGCGCTCCCCGCGGAGGCGGACGACGCCGGCTACTACGGCATGCACCCGGCGCTGCTGGACGCGGCCGTGCAGTCCGTGGGCTTCGCCGGCCTGGACGACGAGCACAAGCTGCTGCCGTTCCTGTGGGGAGGGGTGTCGCTGCACGCGGGCGGCGCCTCCGTGGTCCGCTTCCGGGTCGCCCGCACGGGTGAGGACTCGGTCTCGATCGCCGCCGTGGACGTCGAGGGCGCGCCCGTCCTGTCGACCGAGTCGCTGGTGCTGCGGGTTCCCGCCGGGGTGCAGGCGCCCGCCGCCCGCCGTACCGAACTCGACTCCCTGCTCCGCCTGGAGTGGACCGCCGCCCCCGAGACCGCCGCCGATCCGTCGGTCCGCCACGTCACCCTGCCCGCGCTCGGCACCGACGCCGCCGCGGCCGCCCTGGACGGCCTCACGGGCTCCGAGACCCTGGTGTGCGTCCCCGTGTCCGGCGACGGCCACGGCGACGACGTACCGCAGGCCACGCACACCCTTCTCGCGCACGCCCTTGACCTGGTGCAGGAGTGGCTGCGGCAGGACCGCTTCGAGACGGCCCGGCTGGTGTTCGTCACCCGGGGCGCGATGCGCTCCGGGCACGGTGACCGGGTCGAGGACCTGGCGGCCGCGGCCGTCTGGGGTCTGCTGCGCGCCGCGCACTCGGAGAACCCCACCCGCTTCGCCCTCGTCGACCTCGACGCGGACAGCCGCGCCGAAACCGTGCTGCCGCTGCTGCCGGAGCTCCTGGCGGGCGGCGACGCCCAGTTCGTCGTACGGGACGGGGACGTCCTCGTCGGCCGCCTCGACCGGGCGGTCACCGGCGCCGGACTGCTGCCCCCGGCCCACGGCCCCTGGCGGCTGGACAGCACCGCCAAGGGCAACCTGGACGCGCTCACCCTCACCGCCTGTCCCGAGGCGCTGCAGGCGCCGGAGGGTCGGCAGGTGCGTCTCGCGGTGCGGGCGGCCGGGCTGAACTTCCGCGACGTGATGAACGCGCTCGGCATGTACCCGGGTGAGGCCGGACTCCTCGGCTCGGAGGCGGTCGGTGTCGTGGCCGAGACCGGCCCCGAGGTCAC
>NZ_JBHYVC010000124.1:0-5029 GCF_042749965.1 Streptomyces sp. NPDC059454
ACGAAACGATGGTCCATCACTCCCACACCGACGCCGCACCTATCCCTGACCAGCGAAAACGCAGTCGTCAGACTCGGAAAGACAACAGCCTCTAACGGATCGGGAGTCAGGACTTGCCCTTGCGGCCGGCGAGTACGGCAAAGACTGCCAGGAGCACTCCACATGCCACGGCGATCGCCCCGAGCACCATCGGAACGGCGTCACCGGTCGCGACTCCCGCGATACATCCGCTCAAACCTCCCACCATCAGAATGATGGAAAAGATCCGCACAGCGCGTACAGCGTCCGTCATCGGGGCGTCGCTCGCTGTCATTCTTACGTCACTCCCCTGTAGATGGTCTGGTTGGCGTCTGATTGAACGTCATCCGTAGGTGATGATGTCGGCTCCGTAGTAGCCCGCGACGCCTCCCAACGCACAACTGCCGACCACGGCGGCACCGGCGCCGACCGCGCTGCCAACTCCGGCACCGACCACTCCTCCGACCGCAGCGGCGTACTGGATGGTTCCGGTTGATGCGGCTGCACCGATGCCCGACACGCAACCCGACACGACGCCGAAGATTTTACTACCGGTGTCCAGAATGTCTGAGAAGCTGAACAAGCCGGTGGGGTCGGTCCGGTTGACCGGGTCGCCGGCGGCGTAGAGGTAGGGGTTGGTTTCCTGGCCGGAGGGGTCGGGCTGGGTGAAGCGGCCGAGGGTGGGGTCGTAGTAGCGGTGGCCCATCTTGTACAGGCCGGTCGGGTCGGCGTAGGCGCCGGCGTAGCGGTACGGCTGGGGGGCGGCCTCGGTGGTGGTGCCTCGGGGCGTGCCCGTCGGACCGTAGGCATAGGTGTGCGTCCGCTTGCCGGTGTCGTCGACGAGGCCGAGGACGTTGCCGGTGGCGTCGGTGAGGTAGTAGTAGGACTTCCCCCCAGTCGTCATGGAGTTCAGCGTGCCCGAAGGCTCGCGGATGAATCCCGTGTCGACACCGTTCGTGGTCGTGGACGCGAGACCCAGTGCGGTGTGGTGGAACCACGTCGAACCGAGCTTGGTGCGTTCGGCGTTGGTGGTGCCGGCGTGGACCAGGTCGTAGTTCGTGCCGCCAGTGGTGATGCCGGCGAGCTGGCTGTAGTCGGTCCAGGACTCGTTCGTGCGAGCGGTGCCGCTGGCTGCGCCGGTTTCGTTGCCGAGCTTGTCGTAGGACCAGCCCGTGGTGGAGCCGTTCTTACCGGTCAGCTCGCTGGCGTCGTTGTAGGTGTACGTGGTGCCGCCCGGGCAGGCGTTTTTGCTGCCGTCCTGGCTGGTGAGGTTGCCGGCCTTGTCCCAGCAGTACAGCCAGGACGCCTTCCGCGCCCCCGCCGAGTCTGCCTCCAGGGCGTAGGAGAGGCGGTCCTGGGAGTCGTAGGTGTAGCTGGTCTTGAGGTTCGTGAGGTGGTCGGTGCGGGTGCGGATCTTGGTGGTGTCCTTACCCGCGCTGGCGTAGTCGTAGGAGAGGTCGACGAAGGTCTGCGTGCCCGAGGTGGTCTTGATGCGCTCGGGGCGGCCGTTGTCGTCGATGGTGACGGCCTGGGTGGTGCCGCCGGGGTAGACGGTCTTGGTGCGCTTGTCGTTGTTGTTGTAGTCGAAGTCGGTCTTCGCGCCGTCCGGGGCGACCAGGTAGTCCAGGCGGCCGGCCTTGTCCCAGGTGTAGTCCGTCGTCCCGGTCGGGTCGGTGTAGAAGTCGACGTCACCGCCCGGGGTGTACGCCAGCGCGGTCTGCGCGCCGTTCTGCAGGGTGCGCACGCTCTCGCGGTTGAGCTCGTCGTACTCCCACTTGGTGAAACCAGAGGCATCGGAGCGGGTCGTGACGTTGCCGTCACCGTCGTAGGTGTAGGTGACGGTGAAGTTGGTGGAGGAGACCTCGCGCACCCGGTCGCGGGAGTCGTAGCCGTAGACGGTGGTGATACCGCGGCCGTCCTTGACCGTCTCCACCCGGCCCAGCGCGTCGTAGGTGTAGGTCGTCTCCCCCAGCGGCGCCGGCGGCTTCACCCTGATCAGGTTGCCCTGGTCGTCGTAGGTGAAGGAGGTGACTTTGCCGTTGCCGTCCTTGGCCGTGCAGCGCTGGCCTTCGAAACCGCCGCACTTCGGGTCGGCGTCGTTGTACGTGTACTCGCGGGTCGCCCCCGCGGTACCCGACGTGGTCACCGACAAAGTGTTGCCGTTGGTGTCGTACTTGAAGCTGTCCTTGCGGCCGTTGGCGCCGGTCAGATCGCTGGGCAGGTCCGTGCCCGCGATGGTCTGGTACTGGGAAACCTGGGTGGTGGCGCCCATCGGCAGCTTCTGGGAAACGGGGTTGTTGCGGGAGTCCCAGCCGTAGGTGGTGGTGTTGCCGCCGGTGCCGTCCGTGCCGGTGCCCATCGCGTCGACAGCGGTCTAGGTCAGGTGATTCTTGTACGTGGAGTGGCGGGAGTGACCGAGCGGGTCGGTGACCTTGGTGACCTCACCGTCCGCGTTGTGGACGTACTTGGTGGCGTCGCCGTCCGGGTCGGTGACCGTCGTCGTGCCCGCATCTGACGGGGTGGCCGCGCTGTAGTCGTAGCGCCAGGTCGGGCCCGTGTGCCCGCCGCCGGACGTGCCGGTGGCGCGTTGCATGGAGGTGACGCGGTTGTGGCTGTCGTAGGTGAAGAGGGTGACGGTGCCTTCGGGGGTGGTCACCTTCGTGACCCGGTGGGAGGAGTCGTAGGCGTAGGTGGTGGCTTTGCCGGCGGTGTCGGTGACCTTGGTGAGGTTGCCGGCTGCGTCGAGGTCGAGGACGGCGGTGCGGCCGGTGTGGTCCTTGGCCTGCCACTGGTTCGGGTAGGTCTTCACCAGGTCGATCCAGCGGCCCGAGCGAGTCTCGGTGAGCTTGAAGCCCTTGTGCTCGCTGCCTTCGTCGTGCTGGTCGACCGTGATCGTGCCGTCGTTCTTGTCCGTCACCTTCAGCAGGGTGCCGTGCTCGTTGTAGGTGTCCTTGGTGCCGGACTTGCGGTCGGTCAGGGTGTACGTGCCGTCCGCGTTCTTCGCCAGGTCCTTCGAATAACCCGCTGGCGTCGTGTACGTGCCGTCCGCATTCACAGTGAAGGGCAGCAGGTTGCCGGTGGCGTCGAAGACGTCGACCTCGCCGTCGTTGACCTGGAGGTAGCGCTCGTATCCCTGCCACCAGCGCTGGGACACCTTCCCCCACGGCGCTTCGAGGGAGTTGTAGGTGCGGGTGAGCTGGAGCTTCTGTCCGACGCCGGCAATGTCGAAGTCGGTCGCGGCGAGCATCAGGTTGCCGTTGGAGACGTTCACCCGCGCCACGAGCGCGTCGTTGAGGCGGGTGTCGAGGATCTGGTGCCAGGGCACCTCGCCCTGGCCCTCGGGCAGGTAGTCGTCCGTCACTTCGGCAGCGGCCGACCGAGACGCGGAGCTCTTGGCCTTCCCGCCCGTGGCGCGGGCTTTCTGGGCTGAGCGCCAGGCGGTCACCTCGGCCGACGGCTCGGCCTCCGCCTGCGAGCCGGGGGCCTTGGTCTTGCCGGCCGGTGTTGCCGGGGCCTCGACCTTAGTCGGTTTCGTCCACGGACTCTCCGGCTCCGGCAGCTTCGGCGTCGCCGCCAGGCCGGGAGCCGCAGCGATCACCACCGCCGCGGTGGTGATCGCGGAGACGAGAGCGGTTCTGTGTGTTCTCCGGGCACGCCACATGGGCGTGCGCGCAGCACGCGAGTGCATCGGCTTCCCCCCACAGGAAGTCAGATCCGGCGACCCCAGCGGTCACCAGCGGCACACAAGCTGTCACAAGAAGCACACAAACTGGCGCGGCGCCCCCTCGAACGTCCTATGCACACGGGCCGGAATACGCCCCACCGCTTAACCGGTCAAAATGCACTTCTATCGTCGCAATAGGGTCGTCGAGCAGGCCTGGTGGATGAAATTTTCACCGATTTTGGCGAGAGATTTGACTGAATACGCTCGAACAGGGCCTGTATCTTAGGGTCCAAGGCCAGCGACCGGCCGTTTTCAGTCAGGTTCAGACCAGCAGGTCGGCCATGAGGCGGTAGTCACCAAGTCGTTCATGCTGGTCATGCCAAGGACGCACTGGCCACAGAAGTTGCCTCAGAGGCGGTGGCGTACACGGGCAGCTCCTGAATGCAGGCCTTCACGGAATGCACACTTGCCCCGTCCTGCATGCGTGGTCATCCTGCTGGACCAGGTCGCCGAGCACGCCGGCGGAACCGTCCGCAAGGCACTGGTTGACCAGGGCTTCAAGAATCAGGTGGTCCTGCACGGCGCCAACCTGGGGATCGACGTCGAGATCGTCGAACGCAACCCGCAGGACAAGGGGTTCGTGCCGCAGCCGAAGCGGTGGAGGGTCGAGCAGACATACGAGATCTTGATACTGCACCGGCGCCTGGTCCGCGACTACGAGCACCGCCCATCGTCGTCCGCCTCCCGCGTCTACTGGGCGATGTCCCACGTCATGATCAGCCGCCTCACCGGCGTGAACACCCCCACCTGGCGCGAAGAGCAGGCGGTGACCGCGTGAACATCCAGCCCCTGCTCGACGCGCTCGGCATCCAGGAGGACGCCGCCCGGTCCCTAGCCGACGACCTCCGCACTCAGATCGACGAACTGCGGGATCGGCTGCGGGAAGCCGAGACCCACCTCGAACACCTCGCGATCACCCGGAAGACCGTCACCACCCTCACCGACCGGATACCCGTCCAGGCCGGCTCACCCGACCTGTCCGAACACCCGGACTACCCCCGCATCCTCACCGTCTTCAACGAGGCCACCGGCCCCCTCCGGGCCCGCGACGTCTGCCAGGCCCTCGACCACGAACTGCTGCCGAAAAATATCGAGGGCACCCGCGCCAAGCTGAAACGCCTGGTCAAGCTCGACATCCTCACCGAGGTCGACGCTGGCAGCTTTACCAGGAAGCAGTAGCGGCCGAGCATCGTGAGCTGCCCCGACTTTCGTAGAGTCCGGTGATCTTGCTTCAGGCGGACTGCGGGGTGGCTTCCTGTTGCCGCCACCAGTCGCGTTCGTACTCGG
>NZ_JBHYVC010000125.1:0-4786 GCF_042749965.1 Streptomyces sp. NPDC059454
GCCCGGCACCCCGCAGGCGCCGGGCCGCACGACCCGCCCCCGCAGCACCCCACTCGGGGAGCGTCACAGCTCGGCGAGCAACTCCGCCTTCTTCGAGGAGAACTCCTCGTCCGTCACCAGCCCCGCCTGGTGCAGTTCCCCGAGATGCCGGATCCGCTCGGCGATGTCCGCGGGGTCACGGCGCGCACGCGCCGTGGACACCGCCGGCACCGGCGCACAGTTGCGCACCGCCGCCAGCACGGCCGCGGCGAACGGCAGTGACTCGTGCACGGGGCCGTACCCCAGCCCGAACACCACGGCCGCCGGATCCTGATCGGGCTGCGCGGGCGCCGCCCCCGCGTCCCGCCGCAGCAACCGCAGATGCCCCTCGAACACCTCCGGCGACCGCCACTCCACCCCGCTCAGCTCCCCCACCGCGAACCGCTGGTCGCCGGCCTTCCACTTCGCCGACGACGCCCCCGTCCAGAACCACCGGAACGACACCGCCGTACCGTCGAAGGCCGCCTTGCCGTCGTACGCCTTGAACTGCAACGGCACCTCGGGGGCGGCCACCAGATGGCGTTCGGCGGGACCGGACTCGGTGAGCTGTGCGCGCAGTTCGTCGGCGTAGTACTCGGCGAGCGTCTCGCGTTCGGCGGGCAGCACCAGCCGGTAGGGATCGCCGCTCTCCTTCAACTGCCCGGAGGCGGCCTCCAGCAGCGGATCGGCTCCGGGCCGGAGCTCGATCCGCAGGACCACGGTCCCGCGCTTCCCGGGGGCGAGGGACACCCCCTCGATCGCCTCCAGCGGAACACGCCGCTCCCCGAGTGCCTGGAACAGCTTGGGTGTTCGAATCCCCCGTTCGTAACGGATGAGCACGGAGTCGGACCCGAACTCCCAGGCGGCATGAAATCCGGCCAGTACGTCACCCATGCGGCTCATCGTATGCGGCACGAGCTTCTCCGTCCCTTCCCCACGCATACCGCAGTATCTCCGCCTCTACGCGCGTCCGGTAGTGGTCGTACCGGACAAACCCGTCCGGCAGACGTCGTCCTCGCCCGCACAGGACACCGCGCGGTATGCGCCAACACCGATCTCGGCGAAGTTACGCAGACTGTCCGTGCCCGGCTCGAAGTACCCGGCGTGCCCCTTCGCCTCCCGCGCCGACAGCACCCGCGCACCGAATCCCGCCGCCACCGGGTCGGCCCCGTGCCCCAGACCGCCGAGCTCCAGGTACGGCACGTCCTGGATCCAGTCGTCGGCGTCCCGCATCGCCCACACCCGGGCGGTGGTGCGCAGCTGGGACGCCTTCTCCACCCGCATGCCGGGGCTGCCGGCCACCGCGATGTCGGTCACCCGGTCCGGCAGCGCGTGCGCGGCGATGCCGCACACCACGGAGCCGTAGCTGTGGCAGAACAGCGAGACCGGAGCGATCCCGGGCAGCCCGCGCACCAGCGCGTCCAGCCGCAGCGCGCCGTCCTCGGCGCGCATCGCCGTGGCCGCGTCCATGCCGAGCCCGCTGGGGGCGGTGTAGTCGGCCCAGGCGATCACGGCGGTACGGGTCGAGGGAGCGGCGTCGCGCTCGGCCGCGTACAGGGACTTCGCCATGCCGACGGGGGCCGAGTAGGTGCGCCGGGTGCGCTGGAAGGTGAGCAGGTCGGTGTCGACGCCGGGGACGACGACCGAGACCCGCTCGGCCCTGCGCAGGTCACCGAAGACCTCGGCGACCCGGCCGGGGCCCGCCGGGTCGAAGGCGAGGATGTGCCGGCCCGGGCGCATCAGCGCCTCGAAACGGTCCATCCGGCGCGCCGCCTGCCGCTGGCCCGAGGCGGTGAGGCGGGTGTCGTGCACGCGTGTGAGTTCGACCTTGTGGGCCTGCTCAAGCGCGATGCGGTTGGCGCGGTAGCGCAGCTGGACCGGTGCGCCGTTCATGTTGCCGACCGCGAGCGGATAGCGACGGGCGAGACGCGCGCGCTGCCCCTCGGTGAGGGAGGCGAAGAACCGGGCCAGCCGTGCGGGCGCCGACTGCGGGTCCGGCAGCCGGTGGCCGGCCATCCGGCCGTGCTCCCAGGCGTTGAGCGATGCCTGGAGCGGAGCGGGATGGCGCTGATGGCGCAGCGTCGTCCAGCCCGTGGTCGCCAGCATCACGAAAACGACGGCGAGCGCGAGCAGCGCACGCCAGACGTTCGATTGCGGGGAGGTGTCGAAGGAAGTCACTGGAAGGACACACTAGGAGAACGGGAGTGTCTCGCGTGAGCCAAGTGATCGGGATCACGTTTCGTTGTGCCTACTCGGGAATCAATCCGTACGCCAGTTCCCCGTGAGCGCCGGTCCCACATGGTCCAGACAGGTCGTCATCAGGTCCCGCATGGCCTCCGCGCTGAGATCGTCCCCGGTGGACCAGCGCCGCTCCGCCACGCGGACCACCCCGCCGAACGCGGCCACCAGGATCCTCGGCCGGGGGTCGGCGTCCACGTCGAGCCCCTCGCGCTCGGCGACGATGCGCGCCAGCTCCTCCTCCAGCTCCGTCGCGCGGCGCAGATGGGCGGCGAGCAGGGCGGGCGTCGACTCGATGACCCGGTAGACACGCATGTGCAGTTCCAGCGGGACGAGTTGCTCCACGGCCTCGTTGATGCCGTCCCAGCTGTCCAGCACGGCCCGGCGCAGCACCTCCAGCGGTGCCTCACCCGGAGGGCGTGCGCGTACGGCCTCGACGACGTGCGACTCCGCGAGCCGGGGGACGAAGAACACCACCTCCTCCTTGCTGGCGAAGTAGCGGAAGAAGGTGCGCTGCGAGACGTCGACGGCCGCGGCGATGTCGTCGACGGTCGTCCCCTCGTACCCGCGCGTGGCGATCAGCTCCAGTGCGGCCCGGACCAGCGCGTCCCGGGTGCGCTGCTTCTTGCGCTCCCGCAGACCCGGCCGCGGCGGCGCACCCACGGCGGTCCCGACCGTCCCCATTGCTCCTCCTCGAACTGTTTCCCCAGTTCAGGCTATACGGGGATGTCCTGTCAGTGACCGACTGATGAATCGGTTTGTCAACTGTCAGCGGCTGACATTAGCCTCGAACGCATGACTAGTCAGACCACCATCGACAAGACGGGGCCGGGGGACGGCACGCCGGCCACCCCGTCGGACGGAACCCCGGGCAAGGGGCTGCGCGGGCACCCCTGGTTCACCCTCATCACCGTTGCCGTGGGCGTCATGATGGTGGCCCTCGACGGCACCATCGTGGCCATCGCGAACCCGGCCATCGGCAAGGACCTGGGTGCCACCTGGACCGATCTCCAGTGGATCACCAACGCCTACTTCCTCGCCCTCGCGGTCTCCCTGATCACCGCGGGCAAGCTCGGCGACCGGTTCGGTCACCGGCAGACCTTCCTCATCGGCGTGGCGGGCTTCGCCGTCTCGTCGGCGGCCATCGGTCTGTCCGACGGCATCACGATGGTCATCGTCTTCCGTGTCTTCCAGGGCCTGTTCGGCGCCCTGCTGATGCCGGCCGCGCTCGGCCTGCTGCGGGCCACGTTCCCGGCCGAGAAGCTCAACATGGCCATCGGCATCTGGGGCATGGTCATCGGGGCCTCCACCGCGGGCGGCCCGATCCTCGGCGGTGTCCTCGTCGAGCACGTCAACTGGCAGTCGGTGTTCTTCATCAACGTGCCGGTCGGCGTCCTCGCCGTCGCGCTCGGTGCGTGGATCCTGCTCGACCACCGCGCGGAGAACGCGCCGCGCTCGTTCGACCTGCTCGGCATAGCCCTGCTGTCCGGTGCGATGTTCTGCCTCGTCTGGGCCCTGATCAAGGCCCCCGAGTGGGGCTGGGGCGACGTCCAGACCTGGTCGTTCGTCGTCGGCTCGTTCGTCGGCTTCGGGGCCTTCGCCTTCTGGGAGACCAAGGTCAAGGAGCCGCTGATCCCGCTGGCGCTGTTCCGCTCCGTCCCGCTGTCCGCAGGTGTCGTCCTGATGGTCCTGATGGCCATCGCCTTCATGGGCGGCCTGTTCTTCGTCACCTTCTATCTGCAGAACGTGCACGGCATGAGCCCGATCGACGCCGGTCTGCACCTGCTTCCGCTCACGGGCATGATGATCGTCGGATCGCCGCTGGCCGGAGTGATGATCACCAAGGTCGGCCCGCGCATCCCGCTCGCCGGCGGTATGGCCCTCACCGCACTCGCCATGTACGGCATGTCCACGCTGGAGACGGACACCGGCAGCGCTGTGATGTCCCTCTGGTTCGCCCTGCTGGGTCTCGGCCTCGCACCCGTCATGGTCGGCGCCACCGAGGTCATCGTGGGCAACGCGCCGCTCGAGCTCTCCGGCGTCGCCGGTGGTCTCCAGCAGGCCGCCATGCAGATCGGCGGCAGCCTCGGTACGGCCGTGCTGGGCGCGGTGATGGCCTCCAAGGTCGACAACGACCTCGCGGGCAACTGGGCGGACGCGGGGCTCCCGCAGCTCACCCCGGCCCAGCTGGAGCAGAGCGCGGAGCTCGTCCAGCAGGGCATTCCCCCTGTGGAGGAAGGCACCCCGGCGCAGATCGCCGCGAAGATCAGCGACGTCGCCCACGACACCTTCATCTCCGGCATGAGCCTGGCGTCCCTGGTCGCCGCCGGAGTCGCCGTCGTGGCGGTGCTCGTCGCCTTCCTCACCAAGCGCGGTGAGAACGCGGAGGCCGGCGCGGGCGTCGGCCACATCTGACGGGCCGTACGGCCGGGGGGGGCCCCGGGGGGGGAACCCGGCCGCGTGACGCCCGCAGCGGGGCGCCGCCGGGGGGGGGAGCGCGGCGCCGCGGCCAGTACGGCGGGCTCAGCGC
>NZ_JBHYVC010000126.1:0-4258 GCF_042749965.1 Streptomyces sp. NPDC059454
GTGTTCGACTATCCGTCGGCGAACGCCCTGGTGGGTTATCTGTTGGACGAGTTGTTCGGTGTGGTGGAGCCGGCCGCGGTGGTGCCGGTGGGGTCCCTGCCGTCGGTGGCGGACGACCCGGTGGTGATCGTGGGGATGGCGTGCCGTTATCCGGGCGGTGTGTCCTCCCCTGAGGACCTGTGGCGGCTGGTGTCCGACGGCGTCGACGCCGTGTCGGACTTCCCGGCCGACCGCGGATGGGACGTCGAGTCCCTCTACAACCCGGACCGGGGTGTGTCCGGGACGTCGTACACGCGCTCGGGCGGTTTTCTGCATGACGCCGGGGACTTCGATCCCGAGTTCTTCGGGATGAGCCCGCGGGAGGCGGTGGCGACGGACGCGCAGCAGCGTCTGCTGCTGGAGACGACCTGGGAGGCGATCGAGCGGGCCGGGATGGACCCGGTGTCGCTGCGGGGCAGCCGGACCGGTGTCTTCGCCGGCGTCATGTATCACGACTACGCCAACCTTCTGACCGGCCCCGAGTTCGAGGGCTACCAGGGAAGCGGCAGCGCGGGCAGCATCGCTTCCGGCCGTGTGTCGTACACGTTCGGGTTCGAGGGTCCGGCGGTGACGGTGGACACGGCGTGTTCGTCGTCGCTGGTGGCGTTGCACTGGGCGGCGCAGTCGCTGCGGTCGGGTGAGTGTTCGCTGGCGGTGGCCGGTGGTGTGACGGTGATGTCGACGCCGATGACGTTTGTGGAGTTCTCGCGTCAGGGTGGGTTGTCGGCGGACGGGCGGTGTCGTTCGTTCGCGGATGCGGCCGACGGGGTCGGCTGGTCCGAGGGCGTGGGCATGCTGGTGCTGGAGCGGTTGTCGGACGCGCGGCGCAATGGGCATCGGGTGCTGGCGGTGGTGCGGGGCAGTGCGGTGAACCAGGATGGTGCGTCGAATGGTCTGACGGCGCCGAACGGTCCGTCGCAGCAGCGGGTGATCCGGCAGGCGCTGGCCAGCGGTGGGTTGTCGGTCGGTGACGTGGACGTGGTGGAGGCGCACGGTACGGGGACGACGCTGGGTGACCCGATCGAGGCGCAGGCGCTGATCGCCACCTACGGCCAGGACCGTCCGGAAGGCCGGCCGTTGCGGCTGGGCACCATCAAGTCGAACATTGGACACGCCCAGGCGGCCGCGGGTGTGGCCGGTGTGATCAAGATGGTGATGGCGATGCGGCACGGTGTGCTGCCGCGCACCCTGCATGTGGATGCGCCGTCGTCGCACGTCGACTGGTCGGCGGGCGCGGTGGAACTGCTGACCGAACCGGTGCCGTGGGCGCAGGGTTCGGGGCCGCGCCGTGCGGGTGTGTCCTCGTTCGGCATCAGCGGCACCAACGCGCACATCGTCCTCGAACAGCCGGACGCCGACGGCGAGGGTGAGTCCGAGGCAGCGCTCGAACCGGAGACTGCCTCTGGCGTGGTGCCGTGGGTTCTCTCCGGAAAGAGTGAGGCCGCGTTGCGTGCGCAGGCCGAGCGGCTGCGGGAGTTCGTGGCGGGAGACGGCGCGGCGGTGCGTGGCGTGGACCTCGGGTTGGCGCTGGCCACGCAGCGTTCCGTCTTCGACCACCGGGCTGTGGTGCTGGCGCAGGACAAGGCGGCCGCTCTGAAGGCGCTCGCGGCGGGTCTTCCGGACGCGGGTGTCGTGGAAGGCCCGGCCGATGGAGGCCGCACGGCGTTCCTGTTCTCGGGTCAGGGTTCGCAGCGGCTCGGTATGGGGCGTGAACTGTACGGTCGTTTCCCGGTGTTCGCGGAGGCGTTCGACGCGGTGTGCGCGGGTCTGGACGAGCACCTGGAGCGGCCGTTGCGTGAGGTCGTGTGGGGTGGGGACGCGGAGGCCTTGAACCGGACCGCCTACGCCCAGGCGGGGCTGTTCGCGGTCGAGGTGGCGTTGTTCCGGTTGGTGGAGTCGTGGGGTGTGCGGCCGGAGTTCGTGGCCGGTCATTCGATCGGTGAGGTGGCTGCCGCGCATGTGGCGGGTGTGTTCTCGCTGGCGGACGCGTGTGCGCTGGTGGCCGCGCGTGGCCGGCTGATGCAGGCGCTGCCGGCCGGTGGTGCCATGGTCGCCGTCGAGGCGACGGAGGCCGAGGTCCTGCCGCACCTGACGGATGAGGTATCCATCGCGGCCGTCAACGGGCCGTCGTCGGTGGTGGTCTCGGGCGCTGAGGCTGCGGTGAAGGCCGTGGCCGGGGTGTTCCGGGGGCTGGGGCGGCGTACGTCCCGGCTGCGGGTGTCTCATGCGTTCCACTCGCCGCTGATGGAGCCGATGCTGGACGAGTTCGGCGCGGTCGTCGAGGAGTTGGCGTTCAGTGAGCCCCGACTGCCCCTGGTCTCCAATGTGTCGGGCGGTCTCGCCGCTGTCGGCGAACTCAGCACCCCCGCTTACTGGGTGGCCCATGTCCGTGAAGCCGTACGCTTCGACGACGCAGTCCGTGTCCTGACGGAGCAGGGCGTCACGCGGTTCCTGGAGCTCGGCCCGGACGGTGTGCTCAGCGGCATGGCGCGTGACAGCGCCGGCGACGACGCCCACCTGATCCCGCTGCTGCGCAAGGACCGCGACGAGGAGACGGCGGCGCTGACCGCCCTCGCCCGGTTGCACGTGGCCGGGGCCCGGGTGGACTGGGCCGCGTACCTCACCGACACCGGTGCACGGGCCGGGACCGTCGACCTGCCGACCTACGCCTTCCAGCGGCAGCGCTACTGGCCCGCCGGTGCGCTGACCCGGGCCGGGGACGTGCGGTTCGCCGGGCTCGGAGCGGCCGAACACCCACTGCTGGGCGCAGCCGTCGAACTGGCCAGCACCGAGGGCTCGGACGGGATGGTGTTCACGGGGCGGTTGTCGGTGCAGTCCCACCCGTGGCTGGCCGACCACGTGGTGCAGGGCTCGGTGGTGGTGCCGGGCACGGCTCTGCTGGAGTTGGCGATCCGCGCGGCCGACGAGGTCGGCTGCGACACGGTCGAGGAACTGACCCTCTCCGCGCCGCTGGTGCTGCCCGACCACGGCGGCACCCGCATCCAGGTGCGGATCGGCACGCCCGACGCCGACGGTCGGTGCACTCTGGGCATACACGCGAGGGGTGAGGACGACGTCCAGGCCTCGTGGACCGTCCACGCCACCGGAATCCTGGCTCCCGCGGCTTTCGCGGCTTCTGTGAACGGGGTGCGGTCCGGCTTCGACGCGTCCGTGTGGCCCCCGAAGGACGCCCGCGCGGTCGATGTGACGGACTGCTACGAGCGGTTGGCCGACGCCGGGTTCGCCTACGGACCCGCGTTCCGCGGCCTTCGGGCCGCATGGCGCCGAGGCGACGAGCTGTTCGCCGAGGTCGCCCTCGACGAAGCGACGGACGGCAGCGCCTTCGGTCTCCACCCGGCCCTGTTCGACGCCGCCCTGCACGCCTTCGCGCTGGACGACGACGGCCGCGGCGGAGTGCCGTTCTCCTGGACCGGAGTGTCGCTGCACGCCTCCGGCGCCTCGGCCCTGCGAGTCCGGCTGACTCGGGACGCCGACGGCACCATGGCCTTGGAGCTGGCCGACCCGGCAGGCGCTCCCGTCGCCTCGGTGGAATCCCTGGTCGTCCGGCCCCTGGCGGCCGGGCAGCTCAGCGCTGCGACCCGTGACTCCCTTTACCAGATGGACTGGGTGCCGGCGCGGGGCGCGCGGGCCGCCGAATTGTCCTCCGAACCGGTCACGGTCTCGGGGGCGGCGGAACTCGAGGCGCTGGTGCAGGGCGAGGTGCCGGCAACGGTGCTGGCCGCCGTGCCCGGCACTGCGGACGGTGTCATCGAATCCGTGCACGATGCGGCCGTATGGGCGCTGGAGCTGGTGCGGTCGTGGCTGGCGAACGAGCGGTGCGCGCAGTCGCGGCTGGTGTTCGTGACGCGCGGTGCCACGGAGGGCGGTGACCTTGCGGGTGCCGCAGTGTGGGGTCTGGTGAGGTCGGCTGTCTCGGAGCACCCGGGCCGGTTCGGTCTGCTGGACGTCGAACCTGACACCAGGCTCCCCACCGAACCGCTGGGTGCGGCACTGGCGGTGAACGAGGCTGAGGTCGCGGTGCGTGGTGGTGAGGTGCTGGTGCCTCGTCTGGCGCGGGTGGCGTCCGGGGCGGGTGGGGGTGCTGCCGGCTGGGATGTGGCCGGGGGCACGGTTTTGGTGACGGGTGGTACGGGTGGTCTGGGTCGTGTGGTGGCCCGGCATCTGGTGGTTGCGCATGGTGTGCGTGATCTGTTGCTGG
>NZ_JBHYVC010000127.1:0-3538 GCF_042749965.1 Streptomyces sp. NPDC059454
CGACGCCGCCAGCCGTGCCGCCTGCTCCCGCACCGCCTCACGCGACTTCGCCGACACCACCCACGGCAGCCACACCGGAGCCTGGACCGGCTCGGTGAGCACGCCGTCGGTCTCCGCGGCCGAGTCCTCGGTGCCGTCGGTGGGCTCGGGTTCCGGGGCCTGTTCGAGGATGAGGTGGCCGTTGGTGCCGCTGATGCCGAAGGAGGAGATGCCGGCACGGCGGGGGTGGCCGGCGTCCGGCCAGGGGGTGGCCTCGGTGACCAGGCGTACGGCACCGCTGGACCAGTCGACGACCGAGGTGGGTTCGGTGATGTGCAGGCTCCTGGGCACCATGCCGTGCCGCATCGCGAGCACCATCTTCATCATGCCGCCGACACCCGCGGCGGCCTGGGTGTGGCCGATGTTCGACTTCAGCGAGCCGAGCAGCAGCGGCCGCTCCGCCGGGCGGTCCTGGCCGTAGGTGGCGAGGATGGCCTGGGCCTCGATCGGGTCGCCGAGCGGGGTGCCGGTGCCGTGCGCCTCGACCACGTCGACCTCGGCGGCGGACAGCCCGGCGTTGGCGAGGGCCTGGCGGATGACGCGTTGCTGGGAGGGCCCGTTGGGGGCGGTGAGGCCGTTGGAGGCGCCGTCCTGGTTGAGGGCGGAGCCGCGCACCACGGCGAGCACGGGGTGGCCGTTGCGGCGGGCGTCGGAGAGCCGCTCCAGCAGGACGAGGCCGACGCCCTCGGCGAAGCCCATGCCGTCGGCGCCCTCGGCGAACGCCTTGCAGCGGCCGTCGCGGGCCAGGCCCCGCTGCCGGGAGAACTCCACGTAGGGCTCGGGGGTGGACATGATGGTGACGCCGCCGGCCAGGGCCATGGTGCACTCGCCGGTGCGCAGCGACTGCAGGGCCAGGTGCAGGGCGACCATGGAGGACGAGCAGCCGGTGTCCATGGTGACGGCGGGGCCCTCGAAGCCGTACGTGTAGGACAGGCGGCCGGAGGCGATGCTGGAGGCGTTGCCCGTCATGAGGTGGCCGGCCAGTTGCTCCTGGGCGGCGGCACCGCCGAGGCGGACCTGGTAGTCGGTGTTGATGGTGCCGACGAAGACCCCGGTGGCGGTGGAGCGCAGGGTCTCCGGGTCGATGCCGGCGCGTTCGAACGTCTCCCAGGAGGTCTCGAGGAGCAGGCGCTGCTGCGGGTCCATGGCGAGGGCCTCGCGCGGGGAGATCCCGAAGAACGCCGGGTCGAATCCGGCGACGTCCTGGATGAAGCCGCCCTCACGGCTGTAGGTGGTGCCCTGCCGTTCGGAGTCGGGGTCGTACATCGAGTCGAGGTCCCAGCCGCGGTCGGCGGGCGGGGTGGACACCGCGTCGACCTCGGCGACCATGAGGTCCCAGAGTTCCTCGGGGCTGGTGACCCCTCCGGGGAAGCGGCAGGCCATGGCGACCACGGCCATCGGCTCGTCGGTGACGCCGGCCGCGACGACCACGGGAGCGGTGGCGGGCCGCTGTTCGCCGAGCAGCCGGTCCTTGAGGTGGTCGACGACGGCGGCGGTGTTGGGGTGGTCGAACAGCAGCGTCGTGGGCAGCTTGACGTCGGTGGCGGCGGTGATGCGGTTGCGCACCTCGACGGCGGTCAGCGAGTCGAAGCCCAGGTCCTTGAAGGCGCGGTGCACGTCGACGGCCTCGGGCGAGGCGTGGCGCAGGGCGGTGGCGACCTCGGCGCGAACCAGGTCGGTGAGCAGGCGGTCCTGGTCGGCGGGGGCCAGGCCGCGCAGCCGGTCGCGCAGGGCGTGGGTGTCGGGCGCGGCGGCCTTCGCCGCCTCCAGGGCGCGACGGACCTCGGGCAGGTCGCCGATGAGAGGGCTGGGCCGGGCGGCGGTCAGGACCCCGGCGTACGACGGCCAGTCGACGTCGACGACGGTGGCGTGCGAGGCGCCTTCGGTGACGGCGGCGCGCAGCGCGGCGACGGCGGTGTCGGGCGCCATCGGGGTGAGTCCGTCGTGGCGCATCCGGTCGGTGAGGACGTCGGCGGTGGCCATGCCGGCGTCGGCCCAGGGGCCCCAGGCGACGGAGGTGACGGGCAGTCCGGCGGCGCGGCGCTGCTCGGCGACGGCGTCGAGGTAGGCGTTGGCGGCGGCGTAGTTGGCCTGTCCGGCGTTGCCGAGGACGCCGACGATGGAGGAGAACAGCACGAACATCGACAGGTCGTGGTCGCGGGTGAGCTCGTGCAGGTTGGCGGTGCCGAGGGTCTTGGGCCGTAGGACGGCGTCGAAGCGGTCCGGGGTGAGGGCGTCGAGGACGCCGTCGTCGAGGACGCCCGCGGCGTGGACGACGCCGGTGAGCGGCAGGTCGGCGGGGAGGGACTCGAGGAGCCCGGTGAGCTGGTCGCGGTCGGCGACGTCGCAGTCGGCGACGGTGACGCGGGCGCCGTGGGCGGTGAGTTCGGCGGTGAGTTCGGCGACACCGGGGGCGTCGGGGCCGCGGCGGCTGGTGAGGACCAGGTGCCGGGTGCCGGCGGCGGCCAGGGAGCGGGCGACGTGGGCGCCGAGGGCGCCGGTGCCGCCGGTGATCAGGACGGTGTCGTGCGCCGTCCAGGTGCCGGTGGGGTCGGCGTCGCCCGCGGGCTCGGGCAGCGGCATCCGGGCGAGCCGGCGGGCGTAGGAGCCGGCGGCGCGCACGGCGAGCTGGTCCTCGGGGCCGCCGAGGAGGCCGGGCAGGCGGTCGAGGGCGCGCGGGTCGGGGGTGGGCGGCAGGTCGACGAGTCCGCCCCAGGTGTCCGGGAGTTCGAAGGCGACGGCTCGGCCGAAGCCCCAGGTCTCGGCCTGGACGGGAGAGGTCAGCGGGTCCCGGCTGTCGACGGCGACGGCGCCGCGGGTGAGCGCCCACAGACGGGTGCCGGTGCCGGCGAGGGCGTGCGTCAGGTCCTTGGCGGCGGCGAGGCCGCGCGGCACGGCGGGGTGGTCGGGGTGCGGCCGCTCGTCGAGGGCGAGCAGCGACAGCACTCCGGCGGGTTCCTCGCCGTCGGGGGTGGTGAGCAGGGCGGTGAGGGCGGCGGTGTCCTCGTCGCCGGTCAGGTCGTGGCGTTCGACGCGCAGGCCGCGGGCGGTGAGGGCGGTGAGGACGTCGTCGACCCAGGGGTCGTCGGCGTGCCCGGCCGGGACGAGCGCGGGCCAGCGGCCGGCGGGGACGGGTCCGGCGGCGCCGGTCAGGGGGGTCCAGTGGACGCGGTGGCGCCAGGAGTCGAGGGTGGTGCGCAGGGTGCGGCGGCGGCGCCAGGAGGCGAGTGCGGGCAGCAGGCTGCTGAAGGCCTCGGTGTCGTCGCCGGTGATGTCCAGGACGGTGGACAGCCGGGTGACGTCACCGCTCTCGACGGCGGACCAGAACTCGCCGTCGGCGGGGTCGCCGCCGGTGCCGGCCGGCCGGTCGGCCTCGTCGGGGGTGAGCCAGTACCACTCGCGGCGGAAGGGGTAGGTGGGGAGGTCGACGCGGCGGGGGCGGGTGCCTTCGTAGAAGGCGTCCCAGTCGACGTCCGCGCCGCACGCCCACGCCTCACCG
>NZ_JBHYVC010000128.1:0-3311 GCF_042749965.1 Streptomyces sp. NPDC059454
TCCACCGGCACCACCTCCGCACCCACCGGAGGCCACTGCGCCAGATCGAACCCCGCCGACACCACACCCTCCACCAGGAACCCGGAGGCATGGGTGGACCAGTCCTGCGCGGCGTCCTCGGAGCGCGAGTAGACGGCGACCGTACGGCGTCCGCCGTTCTCCGGGCCGACCACCACGCGCACCTGGACGCCGCCCCGTTCGGGCAGCACCAGCGGTGCGGCCAGGGCCAGTTCCTCCAGCGTCGCGCAGTCCACGGCCTCGCCCGCCGTCAGGGCGAGTTCGACCAGTACGGCGCCGGGCAGCAGCGTGCGGCCCAGGACCACGTGATCGGCCAGCCACGGCTGCGCCTCCACCGACAGCCTGCCCGTCAGCACCACACCACCGGAGTCCGGCAGCGCCACCACCGCACCCAGCAGCGGGTGGTCGGACGCGTCCAGACCGGCGCCGGCGGGAATCGCGGTGGCGCCGTCCGTGGCGTGCAGCCAGTAGCGCTGCCGCTGGAAGGCGTAGGTCGGCAGGTCGACGGTGCGTGCGCCGGTGCCGGCGAAGTACGCGGCCCAGTCGACAAAAGCGCCGTCGCTGTGCAGGTGGCCGAGGGCGGTGAGCAGGGCGTCGGCCTCGTCCCGGCCCTTGCGGGCGACCGGCACCAGCAGGACGCCGGTGTCGTCGAGGCAGGTACGGGCCATGCCGGTCAACACCGCTTCGGGACCGACCTCGACGCAGCGGCCCACCCCGGCGGCACGCAGTGCCTGGACTCCGTCGGCGAAGCGCACGGCCTCGCGGACGTGGGTCACCCAGTAGGCGGGCGTGGTGAGTTCGCCGGGTGCGGCGATGCGGCCGGTCACGTTGGAGACGACGGGCAGCAGCGGATCGGCGTAGGAGAGGTTCTCGGCGACCGTGCGGAACTCCTCCAGCATCGGCTCCATCAGCGGGGAGTGGAAGGCGTGCGACACCCGCAGCCGGGTCGTACGGCGACCCTGTTCGCGGAACACCCCGGCGACAACCTCGACCGCGGCCTCGGCACCCGAAACCACCACGGAGGACGGGCCGTTGACGGCCGCGACCGACACCTCGTCGGTCAGGTGCGGCAGGACCTCGGCCTCCGTCGCCTCGACCGCGACCATCGCGCCGCCCGCAGGCAGCGCCTGCATCAGCCGGCCACGCGCAGCCACCAGGGCACACGCGTCCGCGAGGGAGAGGACACCCGCCACATGCGCGGCGGTGATCTCGCCGATCGAGTGTCCGGCGACGTAGTCGGGGCGCACTCCCCAGGCGTCGAGGAGGCGGCACAGCGCCACTTCCAGGGCGAACAGCCCGGCCTGGGCGTAGGCGGTCCGGTTCAGCGCCTCCGCGTCGTCGCCCCAGACGACCTCGCGCAGGGGCCGTTCCAGGTGCTCGTCCAGCCCGGCGCACACCGCGTCGAACGCCTCGGCGAACACCGGGAAACGGGCGTGCAGTTCACGGCCCATGCCGAGCCGCTGCGAGCCCTGGCCCGAGAACAGGAAGGCGGTCGAGCCGCCGTCCCGCGCGGTGCCGTGGAGGACGGCCGGGGACGAGTCGCCGCGGGCGAGCGTCCGCAGCCCGTCGAGCAGGTCGTCACGGTCGGCACCGAGTACGACGGCGCGGGACTCCAGCACGGTGCGGGAGGTGGCCAGTGCGTAGGCGGTGTCCAGTGGGTCCTGGTCCGGGCGGTCCGTGAGGTGGGTGAGCAGTCGTCCGGCCTGGGCGCGCAGCGCCTCGGGGGTCGCGGCGGACACCGTCCAGGGCAGCGGGGGCGTCGGGCGTTCGCCCTCGCCGTCGCCGTTCACCGATCCCGGCTCGGCTGCCGGTGCGGGGGCCTGTTCCAGGACGACGTGCGCGTTGGTGCCGCTGAGTCCGAACGCGGAGACACTCGCACGGCGCGGGTGCTCGGCGTCCGGCCAGGGCCGTTCCTCGACGACCAGTTCCGCGTTGCCCTCGGTCCAGTCGACGTGCGGTGAGGGCCGGTCGACGTGCAGGGTGCGCGGCACGGAGCCGTGCTCCATGGCCATCACCATCTTGATGACGCCGGCGACACCGGCGGCGGCCTGGGCGTGACCGATGTTCGACTTGATGGAGCCGAGCAGCAGCGGCCGGTCGGCGGGGCGGTCCTGGCCGTAGGTGGCGAGCAGCGCCTGGGCCTCGATCGGGTCGCCCAGGGTCGTGCCCGTACCGTGCGCCTCGACGACGTCGACCTCGGAGGCGGCCACGCCGGCTGCCTCGAGCGCCTGTCGGATGACGCGCTGCTGGGACGGGCCGTTGGGGGCGGTGAAGCCGTTGGAGGCGCCGTCCTGGTTGACGGCGGTGCCCCGGACGACCGCGAGGACGCGGTGCCCGTTGCGTACGGCGTCGGAGAGGCGCTCGACGAGGAGGACGCCGACGCCCTCGGACCAGCCGACGCCGTCGGCCGCGCCCGCGAACGCCTTGCAGCGGCCGTCCACGGACAGGCCGCGCTGCCGGCTGAACTCGACGAACATGCCCGGGGTCGACATCACGGTGGCTCCGCCGGCCACCGCGAGGGAGCACTCGCCCGAGCGCAGCGCCTGGACCGCGAGGTGCAGGGCGACGAGGGAGGACGAGCAGGCGGTGTCGACGGTGACGGCCGGGCCTTCCCAGCCGTACGTGTACGACAGCCGGCCGGACACCACGCTGCCGCCTGCCGTGCCGGAGGGCGACACGTTGAGGGCGTAGTCGTGGTACATCACGCCGGCGAACACGCCGGTGCGGCTGCCCTTGAGCGAGGCCGGGTCGATGCCCGCCCGCTCCAGGGCCTCCCAGGACGTCTCCAGGAGCAGTCGCTGCTGCGGGTCCATGTAGAGGGCCTCGCGCGGCGAGATGCCGAAGAACCCGGGGTCGAACTGGGCGGCGTCATAGAGGAAGCTGCCCCGGCGGGTGTAGCTCTTGCCTTCCGCGCCGGGCTCCGGGTCGTACAGGCCCTCCAGGTCCCAGCCGCGGTCGTCCGGCATGTCGGAGACGGTGTCGACGCCGTCGGCGACCAGTCGCCACAGGTCCTCGGGCGAGGTCACTCCGCCCGGGTAGCGGCAGGCCATGCCGACGATGGCGATCGGCTCGTTGTCAACGGGCCGCGCGCTCAAGTCCGTTCGGCCGGAGGCGGTGGACCGGAGGGCCGGGCCCGCGAGCTTCTCCTCGATGTGTTCGGTGACGGCGAGGGCGTTGGGGTGGTCGAAGACCAGGGTGGCGGGGAGTCGGAGTCCGGTGAGGTGGTTGAGCTGGTTGCGCAGTTCGGTCGCGGCGAGCGAGTCGAAGCCCAGCTCCTGGAAGGCCCGGTCGGG
>NZ_JBHYVC010000129.1:0-3073 GCF_042749965.1 Streptomyces sp. NPDC059454
GGCTGGAACTAGCCCTTCCGGCGTTTGAGGAGCGGGGGTTCGGGGGCAGCGCCCCCGGAGGACGGGAACGGGAAGGGGCGGCGGGGGCGAGAAAAGATCAGGCCCGGGCGGAGGTGTCCGGGACGCAGCGGCCGTCCACCGTGCGGTAGGTCCAGCGGGCGCCGTCGCGGACGAGTTCGCGCACCGCCCGTACGAACCGCTCCACGTGCTCGTCGGGCGTGCCCGCGCCGAAGCTGACGCGGATGGCGTTGAGGGACTTCTCGCCGGGCGCCGCCTCGGGGGCACCGCACTCGCCCTGGGCCCCCGCGTCGCCGCCGAGCAGCGTGCGCACCAGCGGGTGCGCGCAGAACAGCCCGTCCCGTACGCCGATGCCGTACTCGGCGGAGAGCGCGGCGGCGAAGTGGGAGCTGTTCCAGCCCTCGACGACGAAGGAGAGCACACCGACGCGCGGGGCGTCGTCCCCGAACAGGGACAGGAACCGCACCTCGGGCACGTCCGCGAGTCCTTCGCGCACCGCGCGGATCAGTTCCTCCTCGCGGGCGGCCAGGGCGTCGAACCCGGCCTCGGTGAGCGCCTTGCAGGCGGAGGCGATGGAGTACGCGCCGATGACGTTGGGCGAGCCGGCCTCGTGACGGGCGGCGCCGTCGTGCCATTCCACGTCCACTCCCCCGTCCGTGCGCCGGGTGACCCTGCGGCTGGCGCCGCCGCCCGCGAGGTAGGGCTCGGCCTCCCGGAGCCAGTCGGCGCGGCCGGCCAGCACACCGGAGCCGAAGGGGGCGTACAGCTTGTGCCCGGAGAAGGCGACCCAGTCGACGTCCAGGTCACGGACGCTCACCGGGTGGTGGGGGGCGAGCTGGGCGGCGTCCAGCACGATCCGGGCGCCGTGCGCGTGCGCGGCGGCGGCCAGTTCCCGTACGGGCCACAGCTCGCCGGTGACGTTGGAGGCGCCGGTGACGCAGACCAGGGCGGGGCCGTAGGGGTCGCGGCCGGCGAGGGCGCGCTCCAGGGTCTCGACGGCCTGGCGCGGGCTGCGCGGGGCGTCCAGGCAGGTGACCCGTGCGTCGCGCCAGGGCAGCAGGGAGGCGTGGTGCTCGGTCTCGAAGACGAAGACCTCGCAGCCGTCGGGGAGCGCGGCGGCGAGCAGGTTGAGGGAGTCGGTGGTGGACCGGGTGAACACCACCTGGTCCCCGGTACGGCAGTCGAGGAACTCGGCGACGGTCCGGCGGGCGTTCTCGAACAGGTCGGTGGAGAGCTGGGAGAGGTATCCGGCGCCCCGGTGGACGCTGCCGTAGTACGGCGCGTACGCGGCCACGTCGTCCCACACCCGCTGGAGGGCGGGGGCGCTGGCGGCGTAGTCGAGGGCTGCGTAGGTGACCTCGCCGCCGGTGACGAGGGGGACGGTGACGTCCCCGCCGAGGACGGGCAGGGGAGCGCGGACGGACGGGTCGGCGGCAGCGGCGCGGGCGGACGGATCGGCGGCAGCGGTGGGAACGGACATGACGGAACTCCCGGTGAGGCAGGCGGAATCCCCGCGCGAGCGCACATCGCTCAAGCGCGGAAGGAAAGGAAAGGGGACGTGCGGAGGCGGGGCTCGGCAGCCCTAGCGCATTCGCTTGCTCACGGAAGACTCCTCGACGACCAGGACCCCTGGTGTGCGAGGGGTCCGCGCTTGCCGTGGGCCTTGCTGCTCACGGCCTGGTCTTCACCCGGGGCACCCCGCCACGGACGGAGGGTTGCCGGACAGCCGGCCGGGGCCTGATGGCTGTCACTCATGACCTGGGCAGGAAAATACGGGAAACGATCGATGTCCCGCAACCCGTGTCCGGATCGCGGGACATCCCACCGCCTGGCGGCTACGCGTTGCTGACGGCCACCCAGCGCTCCAGGACCCGCTTGGCGGCCCCCGAGTCGATCGCCTCGGCCGCCTTCGCCATCCCGGCGCGGATCTGCTCCGTCAGGGTGCCGCCGCCCGGCTCCAGGGCCACCAGCGCCGCCGCCGAGTTCAGCAGCACCGCGTCCCGCACGGGACCCAATTCGCCGTCGAGGAGCCGGCGGGCGACCTCGGCGTTGTAGGAGGCGTCGGCGCCGCGCAGGGCCTCCACGGGCACGAGGTCGATGCCGGCGTCGCGCGGGTCGAAGGTCTCCTCGGCGACCTTGCCGCCCCGGACCACCCACACCTTGGAGGTGGCGGTGGTCGTCAGCTCGTCCAGGCCGTCGTCGCCGCGGAACACCAGCGAGGAGTGACCGCGCTCGGCGAAGACCCCGGCCATGATGGGCGCCATCCGGGGGTCGGCGACCCCGACGGCCTGCGCCTTGACCCGCGCCGGGTTGGCCAGCGGGCCGAGGAAGTTGAACACCGTGCGGACGCCGAGCTGGCCGCGCGCGGCGGCCACGTGGCGCAGCGCCGGGTGGAACTTCACCGCGAAGCAGAAGGTGATCCCGGCCTCCTCGGCGACCTCGGCGACCCGTCGCGGGGTCAGCTCCAGGTTGACGCCGAGCTTCTCCAGGACGTCGGAGGCGCCGGACGCGGAGGAGGCGGCCCGGTTGCCGTGCTTGACGACCTTCGCGCCGGTGCCGGCCACGACGATCGAGGACATCGTGGAGATGTTCACCGTCTTGGCGCCGTCCCCGCCGGTGCCGACGATGTCGACGGTCGCGCCCGGCACCTCGATCACGTTGGCGTGGTCGTACAGCGCCCGTACGCAGCCGGTGATCTCCTCGACGGTCTCGCCCTTGGCCCGCAGGGAGACGGCGAAGCCGGCGATCTGCGCGTCGGTCGCCTCGCCGCGCATGATCAGGTCCATCGCCCAGGCGGTGTCGTCGGCGGACAGGTCCCGGCCGTCCAGCAGTCCGTTCAGCAGGGCGGGCCAGGAGCGGCCCGCCGCGGTGTCGCCTCCAGCGGGGGTCACAGCGCTCATGGCCGCTCCTGATGGTCGTAGAGGAGTCCGGGAGCCCGGCAGGTTCCCGGACTCCACCCTATCCAGGTCCGGGGACGGGGCGCGGCCCCCCCCCCCCGCACCGACGGGGGGCCGACGCCCGCGGGTGGGGCCGGGGGTGGGGGGGCGCCGGGGAT
>NZ_JBHYVC010000130.1:0-2923 GCF_042749965.1 Streptomyces sp. NPDC059454
GCGATGCGGCACGGTGTGCTGCCGCGCACCCTGCATGTGGATGCGCCGTCGTCGCACGTCGACTGGTCGGCGGGCGCGGTGGAACTGCTGACCGAGCCGGTGCCGTGGGCGCAGGGTTCGGGGCCGCGCCGGGCGGGTGTGTCCTCGTTCGGCATCAGCGGCACCAACGCGCACATCATCCTCGAACAGCCCGAGTACGAGAGGGCGGATGAGGCGGACGCCGGAAGCGGCGGACTCGCCTCCCTCGCGCCCGGCGTGGTTCCGTGGGTCCTCTCCGGCAAGACCGAAGCCGCCCTGCACGCTCAGGCCGCGCGCCTCCTGGCCCGCGTCGAGGCTGCCCCCGAACTGCGCGCCGTGGACCTCGGCCGCTCCCTGGCCACGCAGCGCTCCGTCTTCGACCACCGTGCCGTCGTCCTCGCCGACGACCGTGAGTCCGCCGTGCGCGGCCTGGCCGCGGTGTGCGTGGGAGAGAGCGACCCCGCCGCGATCGTCGGCGCGACCGAACAGGGCCGCACGGCGTTCCTGTTCTCGGGTCAGGGTTCGCAGCGGCTGGGTATGGGGCGTGGACTGTACGGTCGTTTCCCGGTGTTCGCGGAGGCGTTCGACGCGGTGTGCGCGGGCTTGGACGAGCACTTGGACCGGCCGTTGCGCGACGTGGTCTGGGGCGAGGACGCGGAGGCGCTGAACGGAACCGCGTATGCGCAGGCGGGGTTGTTCGCGGTTGAGGTGGCGTTGTTCCGGCTGGTGGAGTCGTGGGGTGTGCGGCCGGAGTTCGTGACCGGTCATTCGATCGGTGAGGTGGCTGCCGCGCATGTGGCGGGTGTGTTCTCGCTGACGGACGCGTGTGCGTTGGTGGCCGCGCGTGGCCGGCTGATGCAGGCGCTGCCGACTGGTGGTGCGATGGTGGCCGTCGAGGCGACGGAGGCCGAGGTTGTGCCGCACCTGACGGGTGAGGTGTCGGTCGCGGCGGTCAACGGACCCTCGTCGGTGGTGATTTCGGGCGCTGAGGCCGCTGTGGAGGTGGTGGCGGAGGTGTTCCGCGAGCTGGGTCGTCGTACGTCCCGGCTGCGGGTGTCGCATGCCTTCCACTCCCCGCTGATGGAGCCGATGCTGGAGGAGTTCCGCACGGTAGCGGAGGGGCTGTCCTACGGTGAGCCGCGGTTGCCCGTCGTCTCCAACGTGTCGGGTGCTGTGGCGGCGCCCGGCGAGCTGGCGTCGCCCGGCTACTGGGTGACCCACGTCCGTGAGGCCGTGCGCTTCGACGACGGTGTCCGCGCGCTGGCCGGGCAGGGTGTCACCCGTTTCGTCGAGCTGGGTCCGGACGGTGTGCTGAGCGGCATGGCCCGCGAGAGCGCCGGCGACGACGCCCTCCTCGTACCGTTGTTGCGCAAGGACCGCGACGAAGTCACCGTCGCCCTGACGGCATTGGCCGAACTGTACGTCCGCGGCGGTCACGCCGACTGGGCCGCCGTGCTCGACGGGACGGGCGGGCGCCCGGTGGACCTGCCGACGTACGCCTTCCAGCACGAGTACTTCTGGCCCGTGGGATCCGCCACCGGCACCGGTGACATCCGCCTGGCGGGCCTCGGAACCCCCGGGCACCCGATGCTGGGCGCGGCCGTCGAACTGGCCGGCGCCGACGGAGTTGTGCTCACTGGCCGGCTGTCGGTGCAGTCCCACCCGTGGCTGGCCGACCACGTGGTGCAGGGTTCGGTGCTGGTGCCGGGCACGGCTCTGCTGGAGCTGGCGATCCGCGCGGCCGACGAGGTCGGCTGCGACACGGTCGAGGAACTGACCTTGCCGGTCCCGCTGGTGCTGCCCGCCCAGGGCGGCACCCGTATCCAGGTCACCGTCGGTGAACCCGACGAGGCGGGACGCCGTAGCGTCGCCGTTCACTCGCGGCCCGACGGGGACGACGACCACGGCCCCTGGACCCTGCACGCGCAGGGCACACTGGCCGACGAGGCGACCGTCGCGCGTACCGGCCTCGACGCGTCCGTCTGGCCGCCGAAGGACGCACGCCCGGTCGACGTGACCGACTGCTACGAGCTGCTGGCCGAGGCCGGCCTCCGCTACGGCCCGGTCTTCCAGGGACTGCGGGCCGCCTGGCGCCGGGGTGACGAGGTCTTCGCCGAGGTGGCGCTGAACGACGACGTGGACGGCGGCACGTTCGGACTGCACCCCGCACTCTTCGACGCCGCCCTGCACGCCTCCTTCGCCTTCGGCGACGACGACGGCGACGGCACCGCGCTCGGCGGGGTGCCCTTCTCCTGGGAGGGCGTGCGCCTGCACGCGTCCGGCGCCTCGGCGCTGCGCGTCCGGCTGACCAGGACCGGTGACGACTCCCTCGCCGTGGAGCTGGTCGACCCGGCCGGCGCTCCCGTCGCCTCGGTGGAGTCCCTCGTCGTACGGTCCGCCTCGGCCGCCGGCGGCGGGTCCGAAAGCGGCGCGAAGTCCCTCTACCACGTGGACTGGGTGCCCGCCCGTGCGGCGAACGGCACCCTGTCCCCGGAACCGGTCGCACTGCTCGGTGACGACATCCTCGCTGTGATCGGCGCCGACGCGGACGGTCTGGTCATCGCCGGCGACCCCGAGGCACTGGCGGCGAACGATGTGCCCGGCACGGTGCTGGTCGCCGTGACGAACTCCTTGCCGGACGTGGTCGAGTCGGCGCACAACGCGGCCGCTCGGGCCCTGGACCTCGTGCGGGACTGGCTGGCGGACGAGAGGTTCGCCGCGTCCCGCCTGATCTTCGTCGTCGGCGCGTCCGACGGCACGGGAGATCTGACGGACGCTCCGGTCAGGGGACTGGTGCGATCCGCCCAGCTGGAGCATCCGGGGCGGTTCGGTCTGCTGGACGTCGAGCCGGGTGCGGTGCTGTCGGCCGAACTGCTGGGTGCCGTGCTGGCGGTGGGTGAGGCCG
>NZ_JBHYVC010000131.1:0-2347 GCF_042749965.1 Streptomyces sp. NPDC059454
AACTGCTGACCGAACCGGTGCCGTGGGCGCAGGGTTCGGGGCCGCGCCGTGCGGGTGTGTCCTCGTTCGGCATCAGCGGCACCAACGCGCACATCATCCTCGAACAGCCCGAACTCGCGGGCGGCGAAAGCGTCTCGGTGGCAATCGACACCGACACGGCTGTTGTGGTGCCGTGGATTCTCTCCGGAAAGAGTGAGGCCGCGCTGCGTGCGCAGGCCGAGCGCCTGCGGGAGTTCGTGGCGGGCGCCGGAATCCGTGGCGTGGACCTCGGGTTCTCCTTGGCGACGCAGCGCTCTCTCTTCGACCACCGGGCTGTGGTGCTGGCGCAGGACAAGCCCGCTGCCCTGGAGGCGTTCGCGGCGGGTCTTCCCGACGCGGGTGTCGTGGAGGGCGTGGCCGGTACGGGCCGCACGGCGTTCCTGTTCTCGGGTCAGGGTTCGCAGCGGCTCGGTATGGGTCGTGGACTGTACGGTCGTTTCCCGGTGTTCGCGGAGGCGTTCGACGCGGTGTGCGCGGGTCTGGACGAGCACCTGGAGCGGCCGTTGCGTGAGGTCGTGTGGGGTGGGGACGCGGATGCGCTGAACCGGACCGTGTATGCGCAGGCGGGGTTGTTCGCGGTCGAGGTGGCGTTGTTCCGGTTGGTGGAGTCGTGGGGTGTGCGGCCGGAGTTCGTGGCCGGGCATTCGATCGGTGAGGTGGCTGCCGCGCATGTGGCGGGCGTCTTCTCCCTCGCGGACGCGTGTGCGCTGGTGGCTGCGCGTGGCCGGCTGATGCAGGCGCTGCCTGCCGATGGTGCGATGGTCGCGGTCGAGGCGACGGAGGCGGAGGTACTGCCGCACCTGACCGACGAGGTGTCGGTCGCGGCCGTCAACGGCCCGTCCTCCGTGGTGGTTTCGGGTGCCGAGGCCGCGGTCGAGGTTGTCGCCGGGGTGTTCCGCGAGCAGGGTCGCCGTACGACCCGGCTGCGGGTGTCGCACGCCTTCCACTCCCCGCTGATGGAGCCGATGCTGGAGGAGTTCCGCACGGTCGCCGAAAACCTCTCCTACAGCGAGCCGCGGTTGCCCGTCGTCTCCAATGTGACGGGTGCCCTGGCGGAGCCTGGTCAGCTGGCCTCGGCCGGTTACTGGGTGACCCATGTCCGTGAGGCCGTGCGTTTCGACGACGGTGTCCGTGCGCTGGCCGGTCAGGGTGTGACCCGGTTCGTGGAGCTGGGCCCGGACGGTGTGCTCAGCGGCATGGCCCGCGAGAGCGCCGGCGACGACGCGCTCCTCGTCGCACTGCTGCGCAAGGACCGCGACGAGGAGACCACGGCCCTGACCGCGCTGGCCCGGTTGCACGTGGCCGGGGCCCGGGTGGACTGGGCCGCGTACTTCGCCGGCACCGGCGCACGCACCGTCGACCTGCCGACCTACGCCTTCCAACGCCGTACGTACTGGCCGGAGAACAGCACGGTCACCACAGCGGCCGACGCCCGCGCTGCCGGTCTGGACGCGTCCGACCACCCGCTGCTGGGTGCGGTGGTGGCGCTGCCGGACTCGGGTGGTGTGGTGCTGACGGGCAGGCTGTCGGTGGAGGCGCAGCCGTGGCTCGCCGATCACGTCGTTCTGGGTCGCACCCTGCTGCCCGGCACGGGGCTGGTGGAACTCGCTCTGAAGGCCGGTGAGGCAGTGGGCTGCGCGACGCTGGACGAACTGACGCTCGCCGCACCGCTGGTGCTGCCTGAGCAGGGCGCCGTTCAGGTCCGTGTCGTGGTGGGGCCCCAGGACGCCGACCACCGCACGCTCGCCGTCTACTCCCGTCCGGAAGGCGCCGAGGACGCCCCGTGGACGACCCATGCCTCCGGGTTCCTGGTGGAGGGTGTGGTGTCGGCGGGGTTCGATCTGGCGCAGTGGCCTCCGGTGGGTGCGGAGGTGGTGCCGGTGGAGGGTGCGTACGAGGTCTTCCGTGAGCGTGGTTATGGCTACGGTCCGGTGTTCCGGGGGTTGCGTGCGGCGTGGCGTCGGGGTGAGGAGTTGTTCGCGGAGGTCGCTCTGCCGCAGGAGTCGGTGGGTGAGGCCGGTGGGTTCGGTCTGCATCCGGCGTTGCTGGACGCGTCGATGCACGCGGCGATCCTGAACGACGGTGACGGTGAGACGGTGATTCCGTTCGCCTGGAACGGCGTGCGTCTGCACGCGGTCGGCGCCTCCGCCGTCCGCGTCCGCATCGGCAAGCTGGACGGCCGTGCCGTCACCCTGTCCGTGGCCGACGTGACCGGTGCGCCGGTGATGTCGGTCGGGTCCATGGCGGGCCGGCCGGTGTCGGCCGGTCAGTTGGGTGCGGCGTCCGGTGACGCGGGTGCGCTGTACGG
>NZ_JBHYVC010000132.1:0-2166 GCF_042749965.1 Streptomyces sp. NPDC059454
CGGGCCGGGGGAGCGCACCGACGGGTGTGTCACGAGATGCTCAGCTCCGCCGCGCCGTCCGCCGCCAGTTCCTCGGTGACGCGTGCGGGATCGAGTACGTCCGCGGCGAAGTGCACACCGGGAGCGATCGACCCGTCGAGTGTCCGGAGAGCGGCGGCGGCGGCGAGGAACCCGCTCAGCTCGTAGGAGTCCGCGGCGCGCAGGACGAGTTTCGCGACCGGCCGGTCGTCCGCGGCCCCGTCCCGGAGGTGGAACTCCTGTCCGTACCAGGCCCCGTGACGCCGTACGTCCTCATCGGCCGCCGCGACCAGCCCGGCGGTCTCCGTGCTGTCCAGCGCCCACGCCATGGCCAGTTCCTCGGCCAGGCGCCCACCGCCGAACACGGTGTACCAGCGCACCTCCCCCACGCCCGTGGCACGGGCCAGCCGGACGGCCTCGGTCGACAGGAAGGGGAAGGCGTCGACGGGGGCGGGGAAGGCATCGAGCCGCAGCCCTCTGCGGGGAGCCAGCGCACGCTCCCGCACGTGGTCCCGCTGCCAGGCCGCCGCCGGTGTGCCGTGCTCCGGCCCACGGCCGAGCAGCACGTCGCCGGCCGCCGCCGGCGTGAGCGGCGCGACACCGCCCAGGTAGGCCTCCAGTACCGCGGCGCCCGTGGTCCGGGCGGCGAGTGCGCGGGGCAGCAGTGACGACAGGCCCGGCAGCGCGCCGGCGGACAGCACGGCCACCCGTCCGGCCGCCGCCCACCGTTCGGCGCCCCCGTCGGCGGCGAGCAGGTTGCGGACCGGGTCGTCACCGGCCGCGTCGACGTAGTCGGCACCGCCCCGCAGCGCCGACCGCGCGACCGTGTCGAGGACGCGGTACGAGGGCCCCGCGCAGTTGACGACGAGCCGGCAGTCCGCCGTGAAGCGGTCCAGTGCTTCCGCGTCGGCCAGGTCGACGGCGCGGGCGCGCACGTCCGGACCTCCCTCCGGGAGACTCGCGAGCAACTCCTCGGCCCGGGCCGGATCGCGGCCGGCCACCAGCAACGGACCGGCTCCCGCCCGGTGCAGCCGTCGCACGACGGCGCTGCCGACCGCTCCGTAGCCGCCCATCACGCCGATGACTCCAGTGTGTTGCACGGATTTCCTCACCATTCCCTGTCACACCTCTTCTTGAAAATGATAATTATTATCGTACTTACTGATCGACATGCCATGGGAGAAGTGACCGACGATGTACGACGTGATCGTGGTGGGTGGAGGACCCGCGGGCCTCAACGCGGCGCTGGTCTCCGGACGCCAGCGCAGGCGGGTCCTCCTGCTGGACTCGAACCGCCCGCGCAACGCGCCCGCGGCGCGGATGCACATGTTCCTCAGCCGTGACGGCTTCCCGCCCGCCGAGCTGCGCCGCACAGGCCGTGACCAGCTCGGCGCCTACCCGAACGTGGAGGTGCGCGAGGCCACCGTCACGGCCGCCGCGTCCGCGACGCCGGGCTTCACCGTGACGCTGGCCGACGGCACGGTGGAGCACACCCGCAAGCTGGTCCTCGCCACCGGGCAGGTCGACGTGCTCGACGAGCAGGTGGAAGGGCTGTCCGCGTTGTTCGGCCGAGGGGTGTACCACTGTCCGTTCTGTCACGGCTGGGAGACGAGCGGGATGAGCCTGGCCGTCCTGGGGCACGAACTGCCGCAGGTCATGCAGGCCCTCTACGTCGCCGACCGGTTCAGCGAGGACGTGGTCGTGTGCACCAATGGGCACCCCGTGCCCGAGCAGGCCGCGGGCCGGCTCGCCGCGGCCGGGATCGCCGTGGAGGAGACGGCCGTGACCCGCGTCGAGGGCGAGGAGGGCGCCGTCCGCCTGGTCCTGGCCGACGGACGGGTGATCGAGCGGCAGGGCGTCTACCACCGGGCACCCACCCGCCAGCACTCCCCGCTGGCCGAGCGGTTGGGGTGCCTGATCCTCCCGGACGGCTGCGTGCGGGTGGACGAGTTCCAGCGCACGTCCGTGCCCGGCGTGTACGCGGCCGGCGACACCGCCCGCCTGGAGGCGCTGCCCGACGCCCTCACCTTCGTGATCACCGGTGCCGCCGACGGCGCCCGTGCCGCGGTCTGGCTGGACCAGGAACTCTTCCGCGAGGACGCCGGCCTGAACGGCTGACACCGGGGTGCGGCGGGGACGGTTCCGTCC
>NZ_JBHYVC010000133.1:0-1988 GCF_042749965.1 Streptomyces sp. NPDC059454
ACGCGGATGTACCGGACGGGGGACATCGCCCGGTGGAACCGGGAGGGTCAGCTGGAGTACGTCGGCCGGGCCGATGACCAGGTCAAGGTACGCGGTTACCGCATCGAGCTGGGCGAGGTCCAGTCCGCGCTCGCGGCGCACCCGCACATCGCACAGGCCGCCGCCCTCGTCCGCGAGGACCGTCCAGGTGACAAGCGGCTCGTCGGTTATGCCGTACCGGAGGCCGGTGTGGCGCTCGACGTGGCGGCCGTGCGGGCCGCGCTGGCCGAGTCGTTGCCGGAGTACATGGTCCCGGCCGCCGTCGTGGTCCTGGACGCGCTGCCGCTGACCTCCCACGGCAAACTCGACCGGCGTGTTTTGCCCATGCCCGAGTATGAGGTGAAGTCCCGTTCCCGGGCGCCGCGTTCGCCGCGCGAGGAGATCCTGTGTGGTCTGTTCGCCGAGGTGCTCGGCACTCCGGATGTGGGCGTCGACGACAGCTTCTTCGACCGCGGCGGCCACTCGCTGCTGGCCACGCGACTCGCGAGCCGTATCCGTTCGGCACTCGGCGTCGAACTGCCCGTGCGGCAGATCTTCAGCACCCCCACCGTCGCCGCCCTGGCCGCGGCGCTCGACACCGCGAACGAGGGCCGGACGGCGGTCGCCCGGGCGGCTGTACGCCCCGAGCGTCTGCCGCTGTCCTTCGCACAGCGCGGACTGTGGTTCCTGCACCGGCTGGAGGGGCCGAGCCCGACGTACAACATGCCGGTCTCGCTGCGGCTGAACGGTGACCTGGACCATGACGCGCTGCGTGCGGCGCTGACCGATGTGGTGGCGCGGCACGAGTCGCTGCGCACCGTCTTCGGCGAGGACGCCGAGGGCCCGTACCAGCGGGTGCTGGCTGCCGCGGATGCCGTACCCGTCCTGGAGACCGTCCACACGGATGAGGCCGGGCTGCCCGCCGCACTGAAGGCGGCGGCCCAGTACGGCTTCGACCTCGGCGCCGAGATCCCCGTCCGCGCCTGGCTGTTCGAGCTGGGGTCGGAGCAGCACGTGTTGCTGGTGCTGGTCCATCACATCGCGGGGGACGGCTGGTCCATGCCGTTGTTCGCGCGAGACCTGACCACGGCCTATACGTCCGCATCCACGGGCACTGCTCCCGTGTGGTCCGAACTCCCCGTGCAGTATGCAGACTTCACGCTGTGGCAGCGCGAGGTGCTGGGCTCCGACGAGGACCCCGACAGCCCGATCTCGCAGCAACTGGACTACTGGAGGCAGGCGCTGGCCGGGCTTCCCGAGGAGCTGGAGCTGCCTGTCGACCGGTCGCGGTCCGAAGTCGCGTCCTTCGAGGGCGGATCGGTTCCGTTCGAGATCACGTCGGCGCTGCACGCCCGCCTCGTGGAGCTGGCGCGCGAGTGCCAGGCGAGCCCCTTCATGGTGGTGCAGTCCGCGCTGGCGACGCTGCTGTCGCGGCTGGGCGCGGGCACGGACATCCCCCTGGGAACCCCGATCGCCGGCCGTACCGACGACGCGGTGGAGGACCTGGTCGGCTTCTTCATCAACACCCTGGTGCTGCGCACCGACCTCTCCGGCAACCCGACCTTCCGTGAACTCGTCGGGCGGGTCCGCGAGACGGACCTGGCGGCGTACGCCCACCAGGACGTGCCGTTCGAGCGGCTGGTGGAAGTCCTCAACCCCACGCGCCTCGCGGCCCGGCACCCGCTCTTCCAGGTGCGTTTCGTCTTCAACAACATCGACCAGCAGGCCGCGGCCGACGCGGTCCAGAACCTGCCCGGCCTCACCGTCGTGCCCGAACCCGTCGACCTCGGCGCGGCCAAGTTCGACCTTCTCTTCCGGTTCTCCGAGCAACGCGCGACCGACGGCACCCCCGTCGGTATGCGCGGCGCGCTGGAGTTCAGCACGGATCTGTTCGACGCGGTGACCGCTGAGCGGTTGGCTGAGCGGTTGGTGCGGGTGTTGGAGGTGGTGGTTGCTGATCCGGGGGTGCG
>NZ_JBHYVC010000135.1:0-1452 GCF_042749965.1 Streptomyces sp. NPDC059454
CGACGCACCATCCTGGTTCACCGCACTGCCCCGCACCACCGCCAGCACCCGATGCCCATTGCGCCGCGCGTCCGACAACCGCTCCAGCACCAGCACACCGACACCCTCGGACCAGCCGGCTCCGTCGGCGGTGTCGGAGAAGGCCTTGCAGCGGCCGTCGGCGGAGAGGGCTCCCTGGCGGGAGAACTCGACGAAGGCGGTGGGCGTGGCCATGACGGTGACGCCACCGGCCACGGCGAGCGAGCACTCACCCGACCGCAGCGCCTGCGCCGCCCAGTGCAGCGCCACCAGCGACGACGAACACGCCGTGTCCACCGTCACCGCCGGACCTTCGAATCCGAACGTGTACGACACACGCCCCGACGCGATGCTGCCCGCGCTGCCGTTGCCGCGGTAGCCCTCGTACTGCTCGTCGGCGAGGATGCTTCCGTAATCGCTGTACATGACGCCGGCGAAGACACCGGTCCGGCTGCCCCGCAGCGACACCGGGTCCATCCCGGCCCGCTCGATCGCCTCCCAGGTCGCCTCCAGCAGCAGACGCTGCTGCGCGTCCGTCGCCACCGCCTCCCGGGGACTCATCCCGAAGAACTCGGGGTCGAAGGCACCCGCGTCGTGCAGGAAGCCGCCCGAGCGCGTGTACGACGTCCCGGACACACTCCGGTCCGGGTTGTAGAGGGACTCGACGTCCCATCCGCGGTCAGCCGGGAAGTCCGACACGGCGTCGACGCCGTCGGACACCAGCCGCCACAAGTCCTCCGGCGACGACACACCACCCGGATAACGGCACGCCATCCCCACGATCACCACCGGGTCATCCGCCACCGACGGAAGCGACCCCACCGGCACAGCCACGTCGCGCACGGTTCCGAGCACGGTGTCGAGGAGGTGGTCGGCGAGGAGTTCCGCGGTCGGGTAGTCGAAGACGACGGTGGCGGGCAGACGCAGTCCGGTCGCCTTGCCCAGCCGGTTCCGCAGTTCCACGGCCGTCAGGGAGTCGAAGCCCAGGTCCTGGAAGGCCCGGTTGGGGTTGATCGTCTGTGCGCCCGAGTGGCCAAGAACGAGGGCGATGTGTCCGCGCACCAGGTCCAGCATCACCTCGTGGCGCTCGGTCTCGCCGAGCACGGTCAGCTGTTCGGCCAGTCCGGTGGTCTCGGCGGACCCCGTGGCTGCCGCGCGGCGACCGGACGTCCGGATCAACCCGCTGAGCAGCGGCGGAATCTCTCCCTGCGCGCGGAGCGCCGGGAAGTCGAGGCGCACGGGGAGGACGACCGCCGCGTCGGCGGCCATCGCGGCGTCGAGCAGGGCGACGCCCTGCTCCACCGTCACCGGGGGGAGGCCGGAGCGGGCGATGCGGCGACGGTCGGTCTCCGACAGCGTCTGCGTCATGCCCGCGTCCTGCGACCACGGACCCCACACCAACGACACCGCCGGCAGCCCCAGCGCACGACGACG
>NZ_JBHYVC010000136.1:0-1369 GCF_042749965.1 Streptomyces sp. NPDC059454
GAGTCGCTGACGGGGGAGCGGCTGGCAGGGGTGCTGCGTCCGAAGGTGGACGCGGCCTGGCATCTGCACGAGGCGACCAAGGACCTCGACCTCACCGCCTTCGTGCTCTTCTCCTCCATGTCGGGCATCCTCGGCGGCCCCGGCCAGGCCAACTACGCTGCGGGCAACACGTTCCTCGACGCCCTGGCCCGGCACCGCCGCTCGCTCGGCCTGCCTGCCGCGTCCCTCGCGTGGGGCCCGTGGACCCAGGACGCCGGCATGATCGGCACCCTCTCCGACACCGACGTACACCGCATCGCCCGCGCCGGCATGCCGGAACTCACCCCCGAGCAGGGCGCGGCCCTCTTCGACGCGGCACTCGACACTGGTGAACCCCTCGTCCTGCCCGTGCGTCTCGACCTCCCCGCCCTGCGGGAACAGGGCGACATTCACCCCATGCTCCGTGGTCTGATCCGGGTGCGGGCGCGGCGGTCGGTTGCCGGTGGTTCGGTGGCGACGGCGGGTCTGGTGCAGCGGTTGGAGGGTCTGGGCCGGGACGAGCGGCGTGAGGTGCTGCTGGACCTGGTGCGTGGTCAGATCGCGGTGGTGCTGGGTCATGCGGGTGTGCAGACGGTGGATCCGGGGCGTGCGTTCCAGGATCTGGGTTTCGACTCGCTGACGGCGGTGGAGCTGCGGAACCGGCTGGGCAAGGCGACGGGGCTGCGGTTGCCGGCGACGGTGGTGTTCGACTATCCGTCGGCGAACGCCCTGGTGGGTTATCTGTTGGACGAGTTGTTCGGTGTGGTGGAGCCGGCCGCGGTGGTGCCGGTGGGGTCGTTGCCGTCGGTGGCGGACGACCCGGTCGTGATCGTGGGGATGGCGTGCCGTTATCCGGGGGGTGTGTCCTCCCCTGAGGATCTGTGGCGGCTGGTGTCCGACGGCGTCGACGCCGTGTCCGAGTTCCCCGTCAACCGCGGATGGGATGCCGACGCCCTCTACAACCCCGACCGGGAGGCCTCGGGCACCAGCTACACCAAGGCCGGCGGCTTCCTGCACGACGCGGGTGCCTTCGACGCGGATTTCTTCGGCATGAGCCCGCGGGAGGCGGTGGCGACGGACGCGCAGCAGCGTCTGCTGCTGGAGACGACGTGGGAGGCGATCGAGCGGGCCGGGATGGACCCGGTGTCGCTGCGGGGCAGCCGGACCGGCGTCTTCGCCGGCGTCATGTACAACGACTACGGCAACATGCTCACCGACGAGCAGTACGAAGGCTTCCGCAGCAACGGCAGCGCCCCCAGCATCGCTTCCGGCCGTGTGTCGTACACGTTCGGGTTCGAGGGTCCGGCGGTGACGGTGGACACGGCGTGTTCGTCGTCGCTGGTGGCGTTGC
>NZ_JBHYVC010000137.1:0-1352 GCF_042749965.1 Streptomyces sp. NPDC059454
GTCGGGGTGAGGGCGCGGAGGAGAGCGGGGACCTCGTCGGTACGGGTGCGCAGGGCGGCGGTGTCGACCCGCAGCGCAACGACCGTCGCCTCACCGCGGTCCAGGCCGGCCGCGAACAGCTCCAGCCCCGCCTCGTGGGAGAGCACCGGCAGACCCTGCGACGCCATCCGCCGACGGTCCACCTCGCTCAGGTACTGCCCCAGCCCCGCACCCACGTCCCAGAACCCGTACGCCATCGACGTCGCCGGCAGACCCTCCGCCCGCCGACGCGCCGCCAACGCGTCCAGGAACACATTCGCCGCCGCGTAATTGCCCTGCCCGGCCGTCAGCACCAGACCACCGGCCGACGAGAACAACACGAACGCCGCCAGATCGAGTTCACAGGTGGCCTCGTGCAGCCACCACGCCGCATCCGCCTTCGGGGCGAGAACAGCGTCCACCCGCTCCGGCGACAGCGCACCCACCAGCCCGTTGTCACCCACACCGGCGGCATGGACGACCGCCAGCAGACCACGCTCAGAGGCCAGGGAGCCGACGAGCCGGGTGACCGTGTCCCGGTCGGACACGTCACAGGCCAGGATCTCCACCCGCGCGCCGAGCGTGGTGAGTTCTTCGGCGAGTTCGGTGGCGCCGGGAGCGTCCGGGCCGCGCCGGGAGGTCAGGACCAGGTCCCGCACCCCGCGCTCGGCCACCAGATAACGGGCGACCACCGCACCCAGACCACCGGTACCACCCGTGACAAGAACCGCACCCGGGGCGTCCAGCGCGGGCACCTCCTGCGACGCGGGCGACGGCAGGCGGGTCAGGCGCGGCACCAGCACAGCGCCGTCCCGTACGGCCACCTCCGGCTCACCGGCGACCACGGCCGCCACGGCCACGTCCACATCGGCGTCCGTGCCGCCGTCGACGTCGGCCAGGGCGAAACGACCCGGATTCTCCGCCAGCGCCGCACGCACCAGACCCCACACCGGAGCCTGCACCACGTCACCGGCCGAACCGACCGCAACCGCACCCCGCGTCACCACCACCAGACGCGAACCGGCGAACCGCTCACCGGCCAGCCACTCCCGCACCACGCCCAGCACCCGGTGCACCACCGACCGCACACCCACCGGCACATCCACACCGGCGGCAGCATCAGCATCGGCACCGCAGTCCAGGACCACCGTCTCCGGCACGTCCTCGGCCTGCGCCACGTCTTCCCATGGCGTCCACGCCGCACCGGAAGCACCGGCAACCCCCGGTACCCATTCGATGCCGTACAGCGCACCCGCGTCACCGGACGCCGCACCCAACTGACCGGCCGACACCGGCCGGCCCGCCATGGACCCGACCGACATCACCGGCGCACC
>NZ_JBHYVC010000138.1:0-1269 GCF_042749965.1 Streptomyces sp. NPDC059454
GACGTCCTCCGGCCACTGGTTGGCCTCGGCCAGCAGCACCGTGTCCGGGTACTGGGTGTCGATCTCCTTGCGCACCCGCTTCAGGAAGGCGTGCGTCTCCGGGAGGTTCTCGCAGTTCGTCCCCTCCTGCTGGTACAGGTACGGCACCGCGTCGAGGCGGAAGCCGTCGATCCCCAGGTCCAGCCAGAACTTCAGCGCGGAGATCATCTCCTCCTGGACCGCCGGGTTCTCGTAGTTGAGGTCCGGCTGGTGGGAGAAGAAGCGGTGCCAGTAGTACTGCTTGCGCACCGGGTCGTACGTCCAGTTGGAGGCCTCGGTGTCGACGAAGATGATCCGCGCGTCCTGGAACTGTTTGTCGTCGTCCGCCCACACGTAGTAGTCGCCGTACGGTCCGTCGGGGTCCTTCCTCGACTCCTGGAACCACGGGTGCTGGTCGCTGGTGTGGTTCATGACGAAGTCGATGATCACCCGCATGCCGCGCTGGTGCGCGGCGTCGGTGAACTCCACGAAGTCGGCGAGGTCGCCGAAGTCGGGCAGGACGGCGGTGTAGTCGGCGACGTCGTAGCCGCCGTCGCGCAGGGGGGACTTGAAGAAGGGCGGCAGCCAGAGGCAATCGACGCCCAGCCACTGCAGGTAGTCCAGTTTGGCGGTCAGACCCTTCAGGTCGCCGATGCCGTCACCGTTGCTGTCCTGGAAGGAGCGGACCAGGACCTCGTAGAAGACGGCTCGTTTGAACCAGTCCGGGTCCCGGTCCTTGGCGGGAGTGTCCTCGAAGGTGTCCGGGACGGGTTCGTTGACGATCATGCTGTGGGTGACCCTCCGATCGACGGGCTGGACGGTCGCAGGACCTTGCTGTGCTCACCCGGGGGCCGCCCCCCGGACTCCCGGCCGATGACGAGCACATGCGCTCCCCCCGGCTCCAGGCGCACATAGTTGGCACTGCCCCAGTGGTAGGTCTCGCCGGTGAGCTCGTCACGCACCGGTACCGACTCGTGCCGTTCCAGGCCGAGCTGCGGCATGTCCAACGAGACCGTGGCCTCCTGGGTGTGGTGGGGGTCGAGGTTGGCGACCACCAGAACCGTGTTCGAACCCCGCCGCTTCGAGTACACGATGACCTCCTCCTTGTCGGCGTGGTGGAAGTGGAGGTCGCGCAGTTGCCGCAGGGCCGGGTTCTCGCGGCGGATGGTGTTGAGCCGGGTGATGAGGGGGGTGATGGTGCGGCCCTGGCGTTCGGCGGTCTCCCAGTCGCGGGGGCGGAGCTGGTACTTC
>NZ_JBHYVC010000139.1:0-1174 GCF_042749965.1 Streptomyces sp. NPDC059454
TCGCTGGTGTCGACGCGTGTCGCGATGGAGCACCGTTCGGTCGTCGTCGGCAGCGGCCTCGACGGCCTGCTCGCCGGACTCGACGCGCTCGCCGCCGGCGAACCGTCCGCCCGTGTCGTGGACGGCGTCGCCGAGACCGGACCGGGCGCCGTGTTCGTCTTCCCGGGCCAGGGCTCGCAGTGGACCGGCATGGCGGTCGAACTCCTGGAGACCTCCCCGGTGTTCGCCGCCCGCATGGCGGAGTGCGCGGCCGCCCTGTCACCTCACGTCGAGTGGTCGTTGCTGGATGTGGTGCGGGGTGTGGAGGGTGCTGCTTCGGTGGAGCGGGTGGATGTGGTGCAGCCGGTGTTGTGGGCTGTGATGGTGTCGTTGGCGGAGGTGTGGCGCTCGTGCGGGGTGCGGCCGGCTGCGGTGGTGGGGCATTCGCAGGGTGAGATCGCGGCCGCGTGTGTGGCGGGTGCTCTGTCGTTGGAGGATGCGGCGCTGGTGGTGGCGTTGCGTTCGCGTGCGTTGCGTGCTCTGTCGGGTGCGGGCGGCATGGTGTCGGTGGCTCGTGGTGTGTCGGTGGTGCGGGAGTTGGTCGGCCGGTGGGAGGGCCGGGTGTCGGTGGCGGCGGTGAACGGGCCGTCGTCGGTGGTGGTGTCGGGTGACGCGGAGGCGTTGGACGAGTTGCTGGTGGTGTGTGAGGCGGAGGGGGTGCGGGCCCGTCGGGTGGCGGTGGACTACGCGTCGCATTCGGCTCATGTGGAGCGTATCGAGGCGGAGTTGGCGGAGCTGTTGGCTCCGGTGGCGCCGCGTTCGTGTGAGGTGCCGTTCTATTCGACGGTGTCGGGTGGTGTGATCGACACGGCCGGGCTGGATGCCGGGTACTGGTATCGGAATCTGCGCGGGACGGTGGAGTTCGAGGCGGCGACGCGTGCGCTGCTGGCCGACGGTTTCCGGGTGCTGGTGGAGGTGAGTGCGCATCCGGTGGTGGCGACGGGGGTGCGCGAGACCGTCGAGGACGCGGGTGTGCCGGCCGGTGTGGTGGGCACGCTGCGGCGTGACGAGGGCGGCTGGGAGCGGTTCACGCTGTCGCTCGGTGAGGCGTGGGCGTGCGGCGCGGACGTCGACTGGGACGCCTTCTACGAAGGCACCCGCCCCCGCCGCGTCGACCTCCCCACCTACCCCTTCC